>JAISCQ010000034.1 GCA_031265445.1 Bacteroidales bacterium | reverse complement strand
TTATTACAACCATATTTTTCGTAAAAACAAGTTCATTAGAAACGGTTGTAGCACGTATCAGTTAAATTCATTTAATCAACGATTTCTAATCGTAGGGGAATTGCCGCTTAACCCTGCATATATGGACGAAACCCTGCATCTTTGCCTGAAATCCGCGTGCATCAACAGCGTTCAATTGCGGATTTGACCCTGACGACCCTTTTGACCCTGACAGGTCTGCCGACCCTGTCAGGTCGGGCGCTATTCCCACGCGTTCTCACCGCAGGCAATTACAAATTGCCTCGTGTTCCGAGCGGCATTACAACTTAGCGAAGCGATCTCACCGTAAGGTAAATGCCGCTCAACGGGGCTCAACGGCGCATGCAAGCGAAGCGAAGCTTGCGGAAGACGCGTCTCTCCTCCGCGAGACATCTCCTTTCCGCAGGTCGCGACCTGCGGTTATGAAAATTCGGCTCAACGGCGCGATCGACGCGACCTGACAGGTCGACGGTGTTATTAAAGTTAGTTATTTTTTCAGGGTAACCGGCCCGATCAGACCCGATTGCTGTAAAGGTGATTCTTTGTCATAGAATTTCCAGGACGTAAATGTATACCTGCCCTTCGACGGACGCTGTTCGCTGTTGACAAACCAGTCCGGCAAATCTTTGAGCCCGTAACCCTTTGTATGCGTATCGTATCCACCCGGACGATTTGCCGGAGTGCCCGGATTTATGTATTCGGCATCATCGGGTTGCTGTTCATCACCAATCATTCTGTTTGCCCAGGTATTGACAGCTTCTATTTCGAGGATATTTCCCTTCTTTTTGAGCACGCCTTTGGGAATAGAGGCCTGCCACGGAGCACACCATACAACTCCCAGGTCTTTACCATTAAGCGTTATCCGTGCCATATTCCTTACCGTACCCAGGTCGAGCAGGGATGCAGAAATATCTGCGGCATCAAATGAGATTTTATATTTAGCCGTTCCGGAATAATATCTAATTCCCTGGTCGGGATTTTCGGCCCAGTCATGCAGTTTATCGAAAATAACACGGGCAGGGCCTCCCCAGCGCGGATCAAAATTAACTTCCCATGATCCCTCAATTTGCTGTACGATTTTTTCTTCCGGGAAATCAGGCGTCCTTACTTTTTTCTGTGAAACAGGTTCTGTAAAAACAATAAATCCACTTTCGCGGGGATTCATTTCAACGGGGATCACAATACGTCCGTCCGTAATCGTATATTCAGCCAGGTCGCGTGTTGTTCCCCTTACTGCATCCCACCATTCCGGCTGAAGGCCGTTCCAGCCGATGTTAATATTTGCTTTTATCTTTTTATCGCCGCGATGGCATACGAAATAGCTTTCTCCGCTGGCGAGCTTGCGCTGCCGGTAAAGCATATCTTTTACGTCCCACGAGTCCCCTGCCGACTGAAAGCAGAGCTGGGGAAGCCCCATGATCATTTCCATAGCCATATCCACCGACATTCCGGAAATTACCCTGCCTTTGCCGAACTGAGCGCTGGAAGCAACATTTGAAGTCAGTCCATTCCATAATTCGGAAACGAGTTTTCGTAACTTAACGTCACTCTCCGGATAATTTTCCATACTTGAAGATTGAACGGGTGCAGGATTACCGATCAGGGTTGCTCCCTGAGAAACAAGGTCGCGTATTTTTTCCAGCGCCTCGGGTCTTAAACGTTCTTCCTGATTTAATATCAGGGCATGAAATTCGGCGCCATGCGGCAATACCAGTTTACCGTCGCGAACGCCGAGTGTTTCCATCAGCACATCGTCCGTAAGGTATATCTGTCGATAACGCCCTTCTATAAGTATCGGCGTTGCAGACATTTTTGCAGGATAGACCAGCGCGTCGACAACCGGAAGTCCTTCCTGCATCATGTAAGCGCACCTTGCCAGATAGCTGTGCCATGCTCCGGCAAAGGGCCACCATGTAAGATGCCTGCAATACTGCGTACCGAAGTAACCCATGGTGAAACCCGGCTGATATTCGTCTGAAAAGGCATTGTGGTAGAATCCATGAATGTAAAACTGATTTACTCCTTTGGCCAAGGCAAAATCGGCTTCATATTTGAGCACCCACGGGTCGTTCCTCCATGCGCTCTGAAAAGCCTCGGCAGTAAAAGCCTCAGCCCAGGTTACATTACGGCCGTACAGGGAAGATGCTTCCATTGAGGTTCCTATTATTTCGGAAGGTGTTCCCTGTACCTTGCCGTATTGATCAAGGTGTGACTTTACCCAGAACTCTACACCCGGGTATTTTGATACGCCTGCAATGGACTGCCAGTCGACAGGAATACTGAAATAAGGCTCCAGCAACCATTCCAGATTATTCTCATCGGCTATTTTCCGCAAGCTTCCATGAAACCGCTCCTGATACAGTTCGGAGACAGTTTTGCGCATATCCTGCCGGAACCGGTCTGTAAGTTCCCTGTTCTTTATAATCATCTGTGGATCTTTCCAGGCGGGCAACCACAGCATACAGTCATAGCCGCGCCTTTTTTTAAATTCCGGAATGAAGTCATGTCCAAAGTCCTGATAGGCGGCTTCATAACTGTCGTTTTCAAAACCCCTGAAAGAGGCGTATCCTTTGGCTTTGGCCTCGCGGCTGATTCTGCCGACGAAACTGTCGAAAACCAGCCTGATCGCTTCCGGATCCATCCGGTCGACTTCATGCCCCACTGTTTCTATATCTGCCGGATGATTAAGACTGTTGGATGCTACAAGAGCCATCCGCCATATATTCCATTTGCCTTCCGGAACATTCCATACCAGCCTGCCGTTTGAATCCATTTTATCGGTAAGATTGACGATCTTACCGGGGTCGACAGCTTCTCCGGGTTGAGTAACCGGTACGGCCAATACGGATATATCCCTGTGATAAGCGCCCAGATCCGGTTTTTTCCGGTTGTCTTTACTCCATTCGGGTATTTTGTAGTATGGAGGATGAATATATGCGTTTTCCAATACGGAATTGAATGTAACAGGGCCTTCTACCTCTTTTTTAGAATATGAAAGCCGTTTCAGGCTTTTTTCAGCCGGCACCCATATACCGCCTGTGTGACTCCAACCCGTACAGGCAAATATCCTTATTTCAAGGCCCAGCCGATCCGCCTCGCCAATGGCAAAATTCATGAGTTCAAACCATTCATCACTCAATACTTTTACTTTTCCGGGGTAATCGCGGAATGAATATACGTAGGGCCATGGCTGCTGGTCGGACATTACCATAATCATGGCCCCTCCGATCCCCTGCGCTGCCATAGCTTCCAGGTCTTTGGCAATTCCTTCGCGGCTCACCATTCCGCCCATCCATTGCCAAAGGACATGCGGACGGCATTCAGCCGGGGGATTGATGAAGAATCTCTTCCGTTTTTCAGACGGTATGTCCTGCTTTTGTGTGAATGATGCATACGCTCCGCTGCAACACAAAAGGCTTATTAAAAATATGAAGATTCCGGATGTGATACTTTTCATTTCATCTATATTGATGTGTTTGACATATAACAATAACCTGTCAGCGGCCGGCTGATTCAAGTATGGTTACCGGCCCCAGTAATCCTGATTCCAGTAAAGGCGAATCTTTGGTATAATGGCGCCAGGTGGTAAATGTATACCTTCCGCCGGTACGCGGCATTCCGTTGAGCAGCCATTCCGGCCACCGGCCATCCTCTATTCCGTCGCAGGGTAACTGTTCATCGCCGATCAGCCGGTTAGCCCATAGGTTCACTACTTCTATTTTCAGTTCATTTCCCTTTTTCTTAACAGCTTCTGTGATGTCCACCTGCCAGGGCGCCGTCCACACCACGCCAAGCTCTTTGCCGTTGAGCGATACGCGAGCCATGTTCTTTACATTACCCAGATCGAGGATCAGTCTTTTTGCTTTGGTATCGGGTTTGTCAAACTGTTGCCGGTAAACAGCCGTTCCCGAATAGTATTTAATGCCCTGATCGGGGTGCTGCGACCAGTCGGTTAAACGATCGAAAGTAATTTTTTCGGGCCCGCCCCATGCCGGATCGAAAGATACCTGCCAGGGCGCTTCCAGTGTTGCTACCTTTTTTTTCCCGGGGAAGTTTTTACCTCCGGAAGAGGGACTGCCTTTTTTGCGGAATACGATAAAGTAGCTCTGGTGCGGTTCAAAAGGAATCATGAGATTGACCTGTCCGTTGCCGGCGGTATATTCGGGCATTTCCCTGACTGTTCCGCTGATGGGATCCCACAGTTCCGGCTTTTTCCCCGAAATACGGAATGTACAGCCGGCTGTTATGTTTTCGGCGCTCCGGCTGGCTGCAAAATAAATATCGCAACCGTCCATTGTACGGTGGGTATACCGTACCGGTGCATCAGTACGGAAATCTTCGGGAATACCCATCCCCGAAAGGATATTTGCCGTGATACTGTAGCTGGGGTACAGGTTTTCCGCATTGGTGCGCATATCGGCGCTCCAGATAATTTTACCTTTGCCCGATGTACGACTTTCCTGCCTTTCGGGAGCATCAAAACCACCCCATATTTCATTCACAAGTTTTTTTAACTGTTCGTCACAGGCCGGATAATCGACTAAACTGGGTGATTTTTTCGGCGGAACCCCGACAACTGTTGCACCGCTGTATATCAGTTCCTTTATTTTTCCCAATAACTGCGGAGTCATGGTTTCGATATCGGGAAGTACCATCATCCGGTATGTAGCTCCACCGGGAAATACAATACAATCATCTTTTACTGTTGCCGAATATAACAGGCTTGTAGGACAGGCATCAAAGTTATATCCTTTACGGTCGGGCAGTTCAGGGAGTTCGCCGTCAAGAGCAGAAGCAGGAGCACGGAATACATGAGGCGCTCCTTCGGGGATAAGGTAGAGTATATCGGCAACGGTTCGTCCCTGCTGTAGCATGAACTGGCTGCGCGATACATACCGGTGATAGGCATCGGCCATAGGCCACCAGGTCTGATGCCTGTTCCATTGAACGCCATAGGGTCCCATGGTCATCCCCGGGCGATATTTGTCATCTAATGGCTGATGCTGGAAGGTATGGTAAACCAGTCGGTTGATCCCGGAAGCAAAAGCCCAGTCGTTCCGGTTTTTCATGGAAGCAGGATGCTGCTCCCACCTGTCGCGCGATGTAAAAGCTTCGGCAGGTACAACAGGCTGGCCGGTGATATGTGCGGCCGAGGTTCCTTCCATGACGCTGAATGATGTATTGTGCCCGCCTGCACCCCAGAATTCACACATCGGCATATCGGCTACGGCGGCCAGTTCGAGGTCGGATGTGGGATTCATATCGTAGGGTTCGATGGAAAGCCCCAGGCCGCGTCTATGTGCGTAACGTTTGATGTGTCCTGCATGGTTTTCCAGTACGAGTTCCTGTGCTGTTTGCCGCAAGTCCCAGAGAAAGCGTTCGCTTATTTCCCGGCTTTCCACCATTTTTCCCGCATATACGGGGTAGAACGGCAGAGGATCGTATCCCCGCCGGCTGGCAAATTCCTCGCGAAAGCGCTGAGTCCAGTTTTGTGCGCCCATTTCCCAACTGTCCATATGCAACATACGCAGGCCGCCTGATGGTTTTGCCTTTGTGAAGCCTATATGTTTCAATAAATTTCCGGGAAAATAATCGAGGTGTGCATTCAGGGCGACAGTATCGAATTTGTCACATTCCAGGCCAACTCCAGGCAGTGGCGCAGGACGTGATACCGCGCCATTGTTCCGGCTGCCGAAGCGCATAACGGTATATTTTCCGGGAGGTACATCCCACTCGAGCGATCCGTCGGCCTGCAAACGGGCGGTAAGGTCAATGATTTCGCTTTTAGCCACCGGCTTGTCGCCGGGCTGAGCGGCATAGTTTATTATGGTAGGAAGGTATGCTTTTACATGGGGAACCGAGCTGTATGGCTTGCGGTAATACAGCGCCTCTTCTTCGATACGGGTCAGCTCCATGTACTGTTTGCCTTCGGTTTTTTCCCGGCCTATTTCCGATCTTCCTGCCGGAAAAGCAAGGACGGCAACGTCTTCATAAAAACCTTCCCACTGTTCTTTTACCTGGGGTGTGAATGCCCTTTCACCAAAAAACGGAAGTTTGGGCTCGGGTTTTGACAGCCGGATGTGTTGTTTTTTACCTCCGTTAACAGTTGTTGATGAAAATACCAGGTGCTGCATGGAGGCTGCGGCGTTCACCCATGGGCCTCCACTGCCTGTCCATCCCGGGCCGACACCCAGGGTAATGTCTATTCCTAACCGCTCGCTCTCCGACACGGCATACCCAAACAGATCATTCCATTCATCAGTCAGGAAATCTACTTTTCCACGTGGTATGCCTCCATTGATTTCCAGATATACCAGATTACCGATTCCGGCTTTCTGCATCGATTCGAGGTCTTTTGTCATCCCGTCCTTCGACAGATTACCATCCATGAAGTACCAGTATACACCGGGACGTGCAGCATCAGGAGGATTCAGGAATGCTTCCTCCAGGACGGAAAATTCTGCCGACTGCGTGCAGGACGCAAATATCAAAACAGATAAAGCTGAGATTTTAAGTATATAATGCATGTGTATACAGGTTTTTAAGTTTAATTTTTTCATCTGATTTTACTCCTGTGTTTCCGTTTCCCCGTCTTTTCCGCCGGTCATGGCAAAATCGCAGTGATACTGCGCTTTGGCAATGACGGCGCGAACAGTGAAGTCGCGGGCGGCATCCTTTTTAACAGTATTTTCCGTTTCAAAGGCTTTTGAATTTTTCCTGAAAAAGCTGTCGAGATTCGAAAGTTCCGTACCGAAGGTCTCAAATACGGGCTGAATGTTCGGCGCTCTCATCGCATAAGCTTGAACATCCGTATGGATAGCATGCAGTATCTGCAAATTCTGCGAAACGGTCAAACGCTGAAATACTCCTTTGTAAGTTAAAATTTCCTTACTCATCATCATCTATTTTTAAATTTTATTTTTATAACAATCATTTTTTCTTCACACTTCGGCTTCTACATTGTAGAAACGTTCCCGACGGTCGTCCGCGGTCCGTCGACATTGTCGAAATCTTCCCGACGGTCGTCCGCAGTCCGTCGACATTGTCGAAATCTTCCCGACGGTCGTCCGCAAGCCGTTGACATTGTCGAAACGTTCCCGACGGTCGTCCGCAGTCTATCGAATTTGTCGAAACGTCCCCGACGGTCGTCCGCAAGCCGTTGACATTGTCGAAACCTTCCCGACGGTCGTCCGCAAGCCGTTGACATTGTCGAAACCTTCCCGACGGTCGTCCGCAAATTGTTGACATTGTCGAAAATCTCATTTTAATACTTCCAGGAACCATCCATGAAGTACCAGTATACACCGGGACGTGCAGCATCAGGAGGATTCAGGAATGCTTCCTCCAGGACGGAAAATTCTGCTGACTGCGTGCAGGACGCAAATATCAAAACAGATAAAGCTGAGATTTTAAGTATATAATGCATGTTTATACAGGTTTTTAAGTTTAATTCCATTTTTCCTCCATAATTCTTACAGGCCCAATTAAACCGGAGGGTTCCGGGGTTGTTTTTCTCAATACGATGTTGGTGGAAGTAAAGCGTTTTTCGCCGATGCCGATCTCATCGCCGAGAACCCGGTTGTACCACGAGTTCACTACTTTTATTCCGAGCGTATTGTCTCCACTCTTCAAGTCGCCGGTTATATCAACCCTGAAAGGTTTTGTCCACGCCACTCCCCTGTATTTTCCATTGATCGTTACAGCGGCTATCCCCACGTCCTTTACATTTTCCAGCTGAAGAACGTATGATTTTCCTTTCTCCGGAGTAAAGTCTATGGTGAATGTACTGTGATACACAGCAGCTCCCGAATAATATTTGATACCCTGGTCGGGATGCTGTGTCCAGTCTGTGAGTCCGGCAAATTCGACCGATTGGGGGCCTCCCCATGCGGGGTCGAAATTGACAACCCACGGACCGTTTATATCTTTTACGGCTACATAATCCGGATAATTTCCTTGCGCTGTTCCCTGCAGGTCTTTGCTTACCGGCTCGTTAAAAACGACAAATACAGCCCCGTAAGGCTCCAGTGTCAACGGTACGGTAGTGGTTCCTTCTTTTTGGGTAAAAGCGCCGGCTATTCTTATCTCTCCTGAAAGAGCGTCCCATAATTCGGGCCTGAAGCCGGAGATGCGGAAAGTGCAGTTCATATCTACCCGCTCCCCGGTCTGGTTACTTACAAAGTAGACGTCTTTCTCCGCTACGACATAATGAATGTAGTCGTATGTGTCCACATCGCTGTTGCCTGCAATTTGAAAATCGGCCCCGATTCCTTTATTTAAAAGATACTCGCGGGCGGAAATTCCCCAGGTTACCAAGCCTTTGCCGTATTTGTTCTCTCCTTTTTCGGATGCAGGCCCCCATATTTTATCTGCAAGCTCATGGAAGCGGCTTTGGGCTTTTTCGCCTCCCGACAAACTTATACAGCGTTCGGGCTTGTATCCTGTAATGCAGGCGCCGTCTTTTAACAGGGTTTCGACTTTTTCCAATGCCCGGAGAGATAATACCCTATGATCCGGAAGGACTAAAACTTCGTACCGGATACCGCCGGGAACGTATATTTTACCCTTTTCCACTTGAAGCTTCAAAAGTATATCCTCGCTGGTTACGTCATAATCGAACCCGGGCATAACACCGGCGGGATCGGAATGTTTGAAGGGAAAGACATTGGGAACATGGTCTCCGTAGTAATAAAGAACATCGCCGACAAATGTTCCATTCTGAACGACAGTCTGCGTACGACGAATATAATCAATAAAAGGGCCTGACTCGTTCCACCACGTAACCTGCGGGTTTACGTGCGTTCCGGCGAAATATTCCTGCCCCGGAAGCCCCATCTCCCCGGGAGAACTGGTAAACGTGTGGAAATACATACGGTTAAGCCCTGCACAGATCTCATGGTCGAACGAAGATTTCTGGTTGCGCCACAACTCGTCGTTCCAGTGCGGGCCTATGGTAGTGAATGATTCCGCACCGACAATTCTTTTACCGTAAATATGCGCCGCAGAAGAGGCCTGTTTCAGGAAAAACCGGTTCCCGGGAGCAGGGCGGTGAGGCGAGGGCGACCAAAATTCACTCATCACGATATCGCTATATCCGTAATTCTTGATTCCGTCGAGCGGCCCTGCGTGAGGCCCTGCCGATTCGGGCTGTATGCCCATATTATATTTGTGGGCACAGTTTGCAAACTCTCCGTAATGATTGACTGCAACCAGCTCGGCTATCGTTTTCCTGAAGTCGGCTAAAAAGGCGTTCGACGTGCCGATATCCTCCACCACATATCCTCCGATTACCGGCAAATATTTCAGCAGATCATATCCGCAGAAGGACTTGAACTCATTTGGGAAATTGCCTGTCCAGTTCATTCCGCCGCACTCCCAGCTATCGGTTTCCATATATTTAAGCGTTGTGCCGGCATGATCTCCCGCCGCCTGCAGAACAGGCTTGACGACATCGTTCCAATAGAAATCAAAGGCTTCTTTACTCATGTAATCCAGGACTTTCCCCTTCCACCCTTCGCTGGAGGTCGACACCCCGGCCAGCGTGCAGGTATATCCGATCCTCATTATACCCCATTCTCCCGCAGGGGCCTGCCACGCCAGATTGCCGTCCGTATCCATATTTCCGGTAATATCGACAATCTCGCTTCTTTTTAACACATAAGCCGTGCCGGCGCTGTTCCTGTCCGGACGGTTATTGTCAAGTAAAAAACGGCAATCGGGAGCGGAACCGCCCAATTCGTGCAGCCCGAGTTTGTAACTCAAAAATGTTATTCTCTCCTGCAAAATATTTTCCTCTTTTAAAGGGAAGGCCAAAACCGCAAGGTCTTTATAAAAATCATAGTTCTTATGTGGCGTTTTCAACGAAATATTTACCCCGTTACCTCCCGTAATTTTCGTTTCCGAAAAAGTAAGCTGTTTGGCGGCATGCTCCACAGTGACACGGGGGCCACCCAGGTTCCAGCCGCTTTGTATGTTGAATCCGATTTCCAGCCCCAGCCTTTTTGCTTCGTCGAGAGCGAAAACAAATAAGTCGTTCCACTCTTTGGATCCGAAAAGGGGGCCGGCCGGGATGATATCTTTATGCCCGCCCTGATCGTGCCCGCCGGCGTCGAAAATCATGGCGCCAAAGAAATTCCGCGATTTCATAGCTTCCAGGTCTTTAGTAATAGCTTCTTTGGTAACATTCCCGTTAAGCCACCACCACCAGCAATCCACACCGTATAATGCATCCGGCGACTTAAAGTTTTCGGATAAATACCCGTAGCCTACTGCCGGCCAATCGGATTCGTTTTTAAGATTGGGAGATTTGCTGCAACAGGTCAGCAACAGCCCGATAAATATCGGGAATAAGATTTTTGTCATTTTCATTTTAATATATTTTTGAGAATTATTTGTCTAATGCCGCCAATTGGCAGGTAAGTCCATACTGTTTGTTCGCGTGCCTGCTATGAAGAGGTGTGTTCCGGGTTGGATATATATTTTCAGGGCGTTTTATGAAGCCCCTCGTATTTTACCGTCCATTTTCCGTTTTTGGGAAATCCGGGCGCTTCTATGGGCGGCGCTCCATCCCACCCCGCAGCCATCATGGCGATGGCATACAGCAGTCCTCCGTTGGAAGGGAAATACGGGAACGGGCCTCCTGTACTCAAACCCGCTTTGTTATACGAATTTTTGTATGAAGGATGCAATAATGCATCTATTGCCATCTGCGGATTGCCGTTTCGCGCCGCAGCCATTGCCATCATTGGGAAATCCCATCCCCAGCATTTATCCCATTGCCATGTTTCCCAAACCTTTTCTACTGTTTGCTTAATAATACCGGGGTCTGTACCGTCTCCGGGCAGCATGCCTCCCGGCCCGACGAGGGAAGGATGCTCCCAGTTCATTTTTGTATAGGTGTCCGGCATGTCTTCCTGCGACAGGTAAACGCCGTCCGATACGGGTAACGGTGCAAGCTTTTCAATCACATCATCCCAGTTTTTTTCCCGGGATAACCCAAGACGCTCACGCCAGACCTGTGCCCAACGCAGACCTGTCCGCCAGTAAGAGAGTTCGAAAGCAGGATTGCAGGACTGCGCATAGTTTGAATTTTCAGGAACAGTAGCGAGAGGCGGCCCCAATACATAATGTTGACGTTTTTCGTCAAATACGGCAAAATCCGCCATAAATGCTGCTGATTCCTGCACAATTTCCAACCATTTTTCAAGTACGGATTTTGTCGGATTTTGCCGGTATTCCAATTCGGCATAGAAAATCGGATGAGGCTGCTGCCAAATCAGTAACGGGCCGGTACCCGACGGGGAATCTTCCGCATCAGGCCCTGTCATCTTGGGCCAGCGCGCACCTTTAAAACCCTGGGATTTTGCTAATGCCTGCGCTTTGGGTAAAACATCATGATAAAACCGTAAGCTTTTCTCCATCATCGGCCAGCGGTTCCAAAGCGCGTAATGTGCGCCATGCCACCAGTGCATTTCCAGATGAAATTTACCATACCATCCGCTATTATTGAAAAGCCCGCTTTCCTGAGGGGGTAAAGACCCCGCCCCGTTAACCGCCAGCAGGTATTGGGAAAGAACTGTACGACGTTCCAATTCTTTCCAGCGGGGATCAAGGCTTTTGGAAAGATCAACTGCTCCTCCGGATCCCCAGAAAGCAGGCCAGCTTTTTTTTGACGACTCCATTGCTGCCAAAGATGAAGGAAGACCGTTTATTTTATGGGGGCTATAACATACGGCGAAAGCCATTGTTTTTGTTTTTGCGCCCGGTTTTAAGAGAAATTTATGCGGTTCCGTCTCGCTGAAATCTACAGGGCCGTCCCAAAGCATAGAGGCATAATAAACTGTTTCATCCATATTCCGGAGAAGATCCGCACGATTTGCATCAGTAGAAATGAGCGTGGTTTTGTGCCTTTCCGCTTTTGTCCAGTCCGCGCCTGTAACCCCATGGTGACCATACGGGAATGTCCATTCGACCTGTAACTTTCCGCTCTGTACCAGCGAGGAACGAACTTCAACAGCCAAACTGCCCGTTTCCGGATCAACACATGTAATAACGCGCACCGGTGCACCTTCAACCGTATAATTGCTCTCGACAATACCTGTCCACATATCCAGCGACTGCCGGATCTCTTTCACGTCATCCGGAGCAATGGCCTGTCCATTGGCCTTTTTAATCAGGAAACGCAACTGTCCGAGACATATTCTGTGTGGATTTTCACGCATCCACCTGTACAGGGATTCCTGTCCTTTGGCCGAAGAACGGTAAGGTAATTTTTGCCCGTGAAAATCCCATTCTTCCGGTATCAGTGCGGAATGTTTCCCTTCGACAGGGCATGGTACGGAATGCCATCCCCATTGGGACATGGTATTACCATAGAATGTCTGTAATCCCGTAGCATCGATTCCAAATGCTATCTCGCCATTTCCAACCTGTACCGATTCGGTACCCGAAAGACTGTCGAGTACTACGGTATGCCGTTTAACCAGGGCTTCCCTGTTGATCCCGGCATGGTTGCTACAGGCACAGGATTGTGATACCAGGGCAGTGAATACTAAAACAATAACATTATTCTTCATCCGTATAAATTGATTATAATTTCACATATTTTCCCGCATCGTAAGCACAACAGGGCCAAGCAGTCCGCTTTCCCTCAGCGGCTGATCTTTTGCAGGGCCACTGACAGTCCATGTCTTACGCTCTTCTTCCGGTTGACCGGCGTCATAGACGAGACGGTTGAACCAGCTGCTTGTTACTTCAACGGTCAGCACATTGGAACCCGGCCGGACACCCTCTGTCAGGTCGACGCGACAGGGCGGCGTCCACAGGGTACGGAGCGGCTTGCCGTTGAGTGAAACCACGGCAATCATTTCGACACGTCCAAGATCAAGCGAAAAATACATTCCCGGCTTTATTTCGCCGGCATCGAATGTCGTGGAGTAAGTGGCAGTACCCGAAAACGCCTTTGCTTCGTCCGGTATATCGAGGTCTTTCCATGCTTTCAGCTCTGCAACACGGAGTGAGGAAGGCGCTCCCCACCCGTCCGGAAAAGCGAGCGTCCACGGTGCAGCAAGGGATATGGTACGCGATACATTTTTATTTTCAGCGCTTTTTACAGCCTTTGGCGATTTTCCTTTTTTCCGGAAAACGACAAAACAGGAACCGGATTGCGGCAAGTCAAGCGTCACCGAAGTACGGTCGCCGCTGCGACAGGCTTCCGCTGCCGTTATGGTGCCGGTTAAGGGATCCCATATTTCGACGCTCCCATTGCTGTGAAAGTCAAGCGTACCCACAAAACCTTTACCTTTGGGCGCACACACATAGTACCAGTCGGCGCCGTCAATGCGGCGGTGCAGCCATAACGCATCGCCACCCGTTACGTCAGGCCTGATTTTCAATTCGTTCAAAGCCTCGTCGAGCGTCATCCCCGAAATTACGGCGCCTTTTCCCAGTTTCCGAACTCCGCGTTCCGGAGTTTTTCCCCAGATGTTTTCCACAAAAGTCTCAAAGCGCTGTTGCGCCGCTGCTGCATCCGACAGCGTGGCAAGTCCGCGCGGCGCATCGCCAATGACAGTGGCGCCGTCGCGTACAAGCGCATACAACTTTTCTAATGTTTGCGGCAACATGCGCGGACTGTCGGGCAACCACAACACGCGGTAGCTGATGCCTTCGGGCGTGGTTAACATTCCGTTGCGCACCGTGAGCCTGTTCAGCAGGACGTCGGGGTTACAGTAGTCATACTTGAATCCTGCGGGAAAAGGAGCTTCCTGATCGGGTATGTGGTCGATTTCGTCGCCGAGATACCAAAGCACGTCCGAAACCGGTTTCCCGCGTTCAAGCAAATAAGTGCAACGCGAAAAATAAGCGGTAAACTCCGGCATGTGTTTCCACCAGGTCTGTCCACGCAGGAATGGCGTCCCGATGTTTGAACCGAACGAGGCGCCGGGAGGCAGGAAATCCGTTCGCGGGTTATGCGTATAAGTATGCAATACCAAATGCGTCACACCTTCAACAAAGTTGATATTGGCCGCTTCTTTCAGCATATCCCAGTGTTCATCCCATGTCAGGTTAAAGGAAGTGAACGCTTCGGCGGCGATACGCGGCTTGCCGTAAATACGGGCGGCAGAGGCAGTGGGCTTGATTGGTTTGTAATTCAGATTACCGGTATGGGAACGCTGAATTTTTTCGTCGGTAAAGGGTTGCCAAAATTCGCACATGGGTATGTCGGCATACTTGTAATATTCGAGAATATCTGCGGGAAAGGCATCACCTGCAGCAGTTTCGTATGATACGGCCAAACCGTTATCTTCCGCAAGTTTTGCCATACGGCCATAAAATTTATTGGTGAAAAGATCGCTAATGGCGGCACGCCAGTCACGTAGAAAGCGGGCGCTTGTTTCATGGTCGCCTACCACATAGCCGAAAATAGCCGGCATCCGGCTGCGAAGCGAATAACCGGCAATACGCCTGAATTCGGTTTCCATCTCATCCGTCCATGTCTGAGTTCCGCATTCCCAGCTGTCTAAATGCATCCCATTCAATAAGCCGCCGGCAAGCGGGCCGTTCCCGCCTGAAAGACGCCCGATGTAACCGGCAAACTGTGCATCGGTACCTGCTTCCGAAAGTTTGTCGCATTCCCAGCCTGTTCCCTCGGGAGGAGCCGGGCCATTACGCATCCCCGTATTCACATGTCCGATGCGCAGGATTGTCCATGCGCCGGCGGGTACATCCCATTTCAAGCTGCCCTGCCCGTCCATCATGGTAGTGACATCCCGTATTTGGGCCGGATCAATAAAAGCGGCCTGCGACTGTTCGGGATTCTCATTTTGCCGGATCATGCTGCGCAATGTCCATCCGGCTTCCGATTCCCAGTTATTTTTACGGGCGGCGGAAAACAGCCGGAGCGAACCAAGCGCCATGCTGTGCCTGTTTACAATGGAAATACGGTAAGTTTTCGCATCATTTATTTCGGAACAGGCAAGCGAAATCGGGCGGTCGTCCCCGTGGCTGCTCTTCGGCAAGGCGACATGCAACGCTTCCCGTGCCGTGCCGTCCGGCAGTATGGCCTGTACCTTCACTGTAACACCCGGTTCGCGATTCCACCCGTGGTTGAAACTTCTGATACTCGAAAACTCAACCGTACGGACAGTAGCCGCCTCGGGAAAGGTTACTTCTATCCAGTTGGGATTGTCTTCCTGCACAGGAGAAAGCGAAAGTCTTCCTTTTGGATCTCCTGCCAAACAATCCATCCACGGTAACTCCGGACGGTTACTCTTTACAGATCGTGGCTTGAGCGGTTCGCCGCTATCGTCAAGAGGCGTTGGAAAGGCGAGTACGGTAATGTCTTTATAATCGCGCCACGGTTCTTCACCCGGCTGCGGCTGCGCCAAAGATATACCGGCCGCTCCACCTGTTACATCGGTACGGCTCCACACAAGGTGACGCATTGCATTGGAAGGTTCGATCCAGGGGCCGCCGGACATAGCCCAACCGGGGCAATTCAGCATCGTGAAGCGTAAACCCAGTCGTCGACATTCTTCAGCAGTATGTCTCACAGCATCATCCCACAAGTCGCTAAGGCAGGGTATCTGGGGTGTTACGCCGGGCCAGGGGGCGCCAAACTGTCCATGAAAAAATAAAACATCTGAAATCCCCGCTTCGGCAATCGCTTCCAGATCGGCGGTAATTCCTCTGATACCGACATTTCCTCCTATAAATAAGAAATATGTCCCGGGGCGATAAACTCGCGGCGGCAACCGAAATGCTTCTTCATCATGTTTTCCAAAAGACCGGTTCAACTCTTTGCTTGACGGCGCTACCGGAATCTGTCCGCCGGTTGATGTGTTGTTGTGATGATAACTGCAAAGGAAGATGCTGAGGGAAATTAATACAATATATGCTCGTTTTTTCATGCTTTTCACAATGAACCTGATCCCAAAATCCGTAATCTTGATGGCGTTTAAATTTTTTCATGCGCAAATGTACTCAAAAATTTAATCTGTTTTTGAATAAAAAAGATCCGCAAGTGAACGCTTGGCTTGCGGATCTTTACACTATATTAATATCCAGTGTTTTGCCACATGATTTCCTTATTGTTATACCGGGTCATTTCGTCGGCAGGGATGGCAAAAATTGTACGGAATTCATCCATTGAATAAATGCCGCCTCCTTCCGCCGGGTCTAAGAAAAATTCATCCATTACCTCTTTTGCTATTCCCCAACGAACAAGATCAAACCACCGCAATCCTTCAAAAGCAAATTCTATGTTTCGTTCATGAATGATTGCTTCCCTTAAAGAAGCCTGATTGGGCAGTTCGGCAGAAGTCAAAGCTGCTAATCCGGCTCTGTTACGCACCTCGTTGATAATATCGAATGCTTCGCCATCGGCAACATATCCCTCTTCATTTAAAACTTCGGCATACATCATCTTTACGTCGGTATACCTGATCAGGGGGAAATTATTAGCCCAGTCGTACATATCCTTGGGGGTATAGGAATATCGTATAAATTTTGAAATATAATGTCGATTTGAGATCACCCCATTGATAAGCAGATCCGTTACAACGGAGATATCCTTTCGCAAATCCCCGGGTTCGTATTTACTCACAAATTGTTCGGACACCGCTACTGCTGCCGCGTCTCCGTAGAATGGCATCAAATCGGTACTTGTGCCTTCAGGCAGCAGTCCGGAAATAAACCGCGTTCCTTCGCCAAGCTGCCCTTCGCCAAATTGAACATCCCATACTCTTTCGGGCCCATTATCTTTCGAATCTATAAAGCAGTCTTCATACTTCTCTTCCATCTCAAAAAACTCGGAGTCAATGATTTCTTTCAGATATGGTTTAGCGTCAGAGAATCTCGACCGGTACAGCAACATCCTGCCCAAGGCGCCCGCTGCGGCATATTTGGTAACCCTTCCAAGCTTTTCGCCGGTCCATTTTTCCGGAAGCAGCTGGTGTCCGGTCTTCATATCCTCTTCAGCCAATGCATAGGTCTCCGCTTGTGTTGAGCGAGGTATGATTCTTATTTCCTCTACTGTGAGCGGTTTTTTAACGATCGGCATCCCTCCGAACTGGCTGGCTAAGCTCCAATATGCGTATCCGCGCAACATGTATGCTTCTCCTTTGACATGATCTTTCAAATCGCTGTCTTTAAAGTCGACTTTGTCAATTTTGTCAATGATCATATTGCAGCGGAAGATCATTTTCCAGTAACGGTCCCATGCACCGAGCAGTTGGGAAACATTATCGCCGTCGATAAAACGGTCGAACCCATTTGTATATGGTTCTCCGCCAAGCATCTCATCGCTCCTGACAGTGATTGCCCTCCACCAGTTATTGGTTTCACGGTACAACTCCTGCTGTTCGGCATATACGGCAGCGATAGCTGCGTCGAAATCATTTTGTGACTTATAAAAGCCATCCAAACTATATTCCGACTGGGGCAATACGGTAAGGAAGTCCTCACAACCGGTGGTTGCAATACAAAAAATCACGATCAAACAATTAATTATCCTTTTCATGCGTATAAAATTATTATTTTTTTAAAAAGTCAAATTTAAACCAAGGGTATACCTTTTACTTAACGGATAGGTGCTATAATCCACACCCATTTGGGTGTTGTTGTTCCCTCCGGTATTGGTCTCAGGGTTTGCGCCGGGATAATCGGTGAATGTTTTTAAATTATCGGCTGAAAAGTAAACCCTCATTCCTTTGATCCTTATTTTTCCCAAAAAGCTATTGGGTATGGCATACGAAAGGGTTACGTTTTTTATCCTCAGGAATGTGGCATCATATACACGCCAGTCGGTATTGTTGTTATTGGTTCCGTATACTCCATACGTTTCGCCGTCCCAGGACATGTCTATGCCATAATAGTCGGGTACGGGATTGCCACGGCCTCCGTAATATTTCTCGTAATCCGGTTTCCATTGGCGCAGCCACCTTGTAGTTTGGTTGATTCCCCCGGCGCCGACATCTACCTGCCGTTGCATTAAAAAGAGAACTTTACCTCCTATTTGGCCCTGAAGCAATATGCTTAACTCAAAACCTTTCCACGAAAACCTGTTGGTGATTCCGTACATTAAATCCGGGAGGTTGGAGCCATAAGGCGCCAAATCGCTCGAATTAATAATGCCGTCTCCATCAGGATGTTCTTCGGTAGGCTGGTCGACAAACCTCTGGTTTCCGGGACGCTGTCCTGCCAGAATCGGCACCTTAGCCGACACAACCCTGTCATTTCCATCCAGTACAAAATCGTCTCCGGTTAACAGGCCGTTTGTATGGTACAAATAAAAAGTTGAAACAGGCTCGCCTACTTTAGTAAGAAACTGTCCGTCATAATTTCCGCTGACTGACTGTGTAAGCCCTCCCATATCCGTCACTTCGTTTTTATTGCCGGAAAGGTTGATTGATGTGGCCCATTTAAATCCTCCGGTTATATTATGGGTGGTTAAATCTATCTCCCAACCCCTGTTTTTCACAGATCCCAAGTTTGTCCTGTAGGAAGTAAAACCCGATGTGCGGGGAACCGGTATACTAAACAGTAAATGGTCTGTTTTATTGACATAGTAATCAAAATTTAACTGAACCCTGTTATTGAATCCGGAAAAGTCGAAACCCAAGTTGGTGGTTTGGGTCGATTCCCATTGCAGATCCGGGTTTTCAATATTACTGGGCGCCATCCCTAAAATGATACCATTGTTCCAGGAAGTATTATACTTTCCTAATTTAGCCATGTAATCATAATACCCTATCCTGTCGTTCCCCGAAGTTCCCCATGATGCACGGATTTTCAGCAGAGAGATCCAATTTACGCTGTTAAGGAATGTTTCCTCGTTTAATTTCCATCCTGCGGAAACCGATGGAAATGCACCCCACTTATTATTCGCGCCAAACCTCGACGATCCGTCGTAACGCATGCTTGCAGTTAACAGATATTTGTCTTTATACTCGTAGGTGGCCCGTCCGAAAAAGGAAGCAGAACTGTATGTATCCCGGGTTGTTTCCGCCCTTGTCGGATTTGTAGCCAGATTAAGCGTTTCCAAAGATTCGAATTCCCAACCCGAATTTGTGGCATAAATCCTGTATATGTTATTTTCTTCGGCGCTTTGCCCTGCAAGCAGATTGATATGATGGTCCTTTTTGATATTTACATCATAGGTTAATGTATTTTGAATGATCCAACCGCTCCATGTTCCCGAATTGCTATTTCCAAATGTCGTATTATTGTTGTTATTTTTCGGCTGGAAATATTCATAATTCTTTACATCCTGATTATAACTGAACTGGGTTCTGAATTTTAATCCTTCCAACAGTTCGGCTTCTCCCCAGACCGAAGACAGGATGCGGCTTGTTTTGGTACGGTCGGTGGTATGTTTCAACCGTTCGATCGGGTTAACATAGGTACTTCCCAGTCCTGTGGGAAACCCCCATTCTACGGTTGCCTGATCTATGCCCACCAGAGGGGAAATAAGCAATGCCTGATGTATCACCATCTCCTTTCCTTCCGACTCCCTTTTGTCCTGGTTTGCAAAGGACGGAGCAATATTTACTCCCACCTTTACCTTTTTGCCGATATTTAACGAGGCATTCAATCTGAAGTTGAATCTTTTGAAATAGGTTTCTCTTATAATTCCTTCCTGATCGAAATAACCGCCGGAGAAGAAAATACTGCCCAAGTCGTTTTTCCCTGACGCCGACAGTTGATAATTTCGTATGGAGCCCCGTTGGGTAATCACATCCTGCCAGTCTGTACCCTCAAGAGTAAACCATGTGTCGGGAATCTGCAAATCTGCCGGTCTCATTTCCATAGGATCGCTCATCGACCCGCCGCTATCCAGCCATTCCACATTTCGCCTCCAGGCATTGTAGGTGATCCATTGCTTGGGACTCATCATGTCAATGGCTTTTTCGCTAACCTGCATTCCATAATACGCATCTAAAGTAACAGTGGGCTTTCCTGTTCCCGTTTTCGTTTCTATCACAATGGTTCCGTTTCCACCTCTCGCTCCGTAAATGGAAGTGGCGGCAGCATCTTTCAAAACCTGTATGGATGCTATATCCGATGGATTCAGGTCGCTCATATTGTCGCGCGGTACGCCGTCAATAATATAAAGCGGGCTACTGTCCCCGTTTATAGTGTTAACACCCCTGATACGTATTACCAGGTCCTCGCCCGGTACTCCACTGGACGATTGTGCCCGTATACCTGCCAATTGTCCCTGGAAAGCTTCTCCCAGATTTGAAATAGGCCTGTTCTCCAATGCTTTGCTGTCGATCTTCGATACCGAAGTGGTTAAGTTTTGTTTCTTTACCGATCCGTAACCAATAACCACCACTTCTTCGATTTCCTGGACATCTTCACTCATCACAATATCAATGTCGGTTCGATTGCCAACAACCAACTCTTGCGTGGCATAGCCCATAAAGGAAAACACCAGTGCGGCATCCCTGTTTGGCACATTAATGGAGTACTTTCCGTCAAATCCGGTAACTACTCCGGTAGCAGTGCCTTTGATCACTACATTCACCCCCGGCGTGGGTTCGCCCGCTTCGTCGGTAACTGTACCGGTGACAGTGATGCCCTGTACTGCTACCGCCATGTTTGCCAACTCTCTATTTTTTGTCAGCACAATATGCTTATCTACAATTACATAATTGACATCCGTATTTTTGAACATCCGGTTCAACAGTCTGTTGAGGGGCACATCGGCAACGTCTAACGAAACGGTCCTTTCGGAACCTATTTCCGTATGATTATAGAAAAAGAGATAATTGGTTTGGCTCTCAATTTCTTTAAGGACATCGGATACTTTAACATTATTAACGGTTAAATGTATCCGTTCTGCCTGCGAATAACCCGGTTCGGCATGTAGAAAAAGCGCCGTGCAAAAGATCAAAATCACAAAAAGCTTCATAAACAATATAAAATTTAAGGTAACTCGATTAAAAAAAATATAAAAAATATATAAAATATTCATATCTTTGGTTTTAATTTGAAAAATTATTCAGTTTTTTAAGTTTTTTATTGGCAGGTGATGGTACAAACATCATCTGCCTCTTTTGTAAAAAATTCCTTTTATTTTTCCATAGGCAATCCAATTTTTAGAGACCCTTCCCGATTTCCCCCAAAAAAGGGGTGGAGGAGGACACGGTTTCGACTTTGATATTTATTTTTTACTGTAAACACCTAATAAATGATTATTTCATTGTTTGTTTCCTTATACCGGAAGGGTTTGCTTATTTTTACCACATTGAGAACATGTTCCAGGCTTTCTTCGTGGCGGAATTTACCGGTACATTCATAATCGAGAATCTCCGGTAATGTTACCGTTATTTTCTTTTCATAGTAATGGGAAAGCCGCTCAATCATGTCGCGGAACGGCGTTTTGTTAAAAACATGGCATCCATAAATCCAGGAATTGATCTCGGTGGTATCCATCCCGGAATATATGGCCATCGCTGTCCTGTTTTTGTCAAAAACAGCCTGTTGTCCGGGGCGCAGAACAATATCATTTTGAACATTATGATCCTTTTGCATTAAAACGGAGCCGTTGAACAATGTTGTTTCAAGCTTTGAACTCCCATCGTAAGCATATACGTTGAATTTGGTTCCTAAAACTTTTACGGAGTAAGTTGAAGTTTGTACCGTAAACGGGTGTTTTTCATGATGCCGCACATCGAATAAAGCTTCCCCGTTCAGGCTGACCATACGGTTGGTATCAGAGAATTTCTCCGGATAGGTAAATTTGGTTCCGGCATTCAGCCATACGGTAGATCCATCCGAAAGGCTTAGTTTTACCCGTTGCCCCGTTGGGACTTCAATATGATGGTACCCAACCGCCGATCCAGGATCAGGATGGTTGAAAATAACCCGGGAAATGCCGAAAGTGATCAGGATGACAGCAGCATATTTCATGATGTCCACTGCGATACGACAGGTATCCGGTTTGGAGGCTCCGGTTTTCCTTTTCTCCGAAATCTTCCTTTTTACCCGGGCATAAGCGCTTTTGTTTCCGGAAACGTCATATTTCCCCGAAAGGACAGCAAGATCCCACAATTGACGCAATTTACCATAATGTTCCCTATTTTCCGGCGTTTCATCAATCCAATCCAGGAAACTACGTTTGTCTTCGGGAGATAATTCCCCTTTTATAAAGCCTGTGACTTTTTCTTCTTCCATGTATACATATTTCGCATCAGGCAGGTATCCCTAAAAACAATTCCATTTTTTTTGCAGCATGAAGAATAAAAATAAAGTAAGCCGTTGTTTTACAAACTATTGATCAGAATAATTATTTTTAAATAATCGGATAATTCCAAACGAAGCACCTTTAATACTTTGGAGATGTGATACTCAATACTTTTTTCGGAAAGATTCATCTGTTCGGCAATTTTCCGATTAGGCAGAAATTCGTCCCGGCTCAGTTTAAAGATCATCTGTGTCTGTTCCGGTAAAGTTTGCAGCGTTTCCTGTACAATCTTTTCAATTTCAGAGATGTAAATACCCGATACATTCATCGATTCAAGGGAATATAACTTCAAATTCAACTCTCTCGAAAAATCGTCATATAAATCTTTTTCTATATCCATTCTGCGACGCTGCTTCTCAATATGATTCCACGTTTTTAATTTCACAATTTTAGTCAGAAAAGCATGCAGGTTGGAATCAATGTCCAGTTCGTGCTTTTTTTCCCATAACAGCACATACGATTCCTGTACAATGTTTTCGGCAACAAAGGTATCATGTGTATACGAACAGGAAAAGCGTACCAATCCCTGGTAGTACCTGTCAAAAACAAATCTGAAAGCTTTCTCGTCTCCCAGAATAATCAATGAAACTAATTCTTTTTCAGATGTTTTATCGTAAATCATTGTTGCATTTTTTCAGGCTACAAAAGTACGCAATACGCGCAAATTTTACAAAAACCTGCTATACCTTTCCCAGTTGCCAGCCCGCCTTTCGCCACAACACAAATGTGGTGTCGCAGTTTCGCGCGCGCGCGTAGTATACGCCTGTTAGTCTCTCTCTCTCTCTCTCTCTCTCTCTCTCTCTCTCTCTCTCTCTCTCTCTCTCTCTCTCTCTCTCTGCAAAAGCCGTGCCATTCGGTGATTTACCGAACATTATTGGCAACAAATTTTCCAGAAATTTTAACATGATCAGGATGTTTTTAAAGCGAAAAATCAGCGGCAAATATAAATTCTTTTTGAACAAAAACAAAAAATATTTGTCGAAAATTAATCTGGAATACGAATCATCCATATTTTTTCTGACAAAACTGTCTGTTCCGGCGGTTTTCAAAAACTGCCTGAAACCGCTACCTTCTTATCTTTTCGTGCAACGGTCATCCCGAAGGAATAGCCATAGGCAAGGTTGATAGAGTATTGTACGTTCTTTTGAGTTTTACTTCCGGTGCGGACAGCCGCCGCGCTAAGACTGAAATTGTGTTTTTTCAGCAGAGCATATCCGCCTGTAATCCTTACGTTCAACACATTTGCCATGTTTTCTCCGTTACCTGACATGTTGCTGTAGGTGGCGGCAAACGCACCCTGTAGCTTTTCCGTAAAGCTCTTCTGCGCGGACAGGCTGTAACTTGCCGTGCCCGTGTACATATCCGGCGTCAGGTTATGGTTGTAGTTCACAAATGCAGATACGCTCCATTTTGCAGGGATATGCGAAAACTGGTAAACAAGCGAGCCATTGTAGATGTTGTTACCCCGGTAAGCGGTGTATTCCTGTTGCTCTGCCGCCCGCTGGTACATAAAACCTGCAGAGATGCTCTGTCGCTGCTGTTCCGTATTTTGCAGCAGGTAAGCGACATTCGCCGAAGAAGTCAGGTTTACTTGCGTATATTCCAGCGTGTCCAGATTTTGAAATTCGTTGGTTTGCGACAGTTGCCTGTATATGTCGCGGATGTGCATGTATGACTGTACGTTGGACACGTTTGCTCCCAGATTCCATTTCTGCCCGATAGCGGTGGATACACTGCCCGAAAAAATCATGCGCGAAGTAGCGGCGCTTTTCTGATTTTTCAGATTATCATGCTGATAACCTCCGTCCACTGCGATGTTTACGTCTTTGATGACCGTGGAAAAATTTGCCGTGATGTTTTCAAAGTCGCTCAGCATATAATATGCGCCCAGCGTGGCGTAGTTGGGCGCAACGCGCTCATACGACGCTCCGACAGCGCCCGCAGACAACGTACAGGTTATGTTATGGCGCATGGCATGGTAAACGGAAACGTCGCCGCTGTTGTCGAACAGCGCGTTGCCCTTGCTGCCTCTCATGTCGCGGTTCATTGCGCTGACGCCGTATTCAGCGCCATAGCGTACTTTCCCTGCAAGCCTGACGTTCAGGTAAACGCTGCCCGAAAGATTGTCCTGCGGCAATACCGTGATGCTGTCAGGGTTCAGGAAAACAGACGGATCGGATATATCTTTCGCCTTGAAAATATTAACGCCCGCATCAAAATGTTCGTCCGCATATTCTGCTTTGAAACCTCCGCCCATACGTCGATAGGCCGGTTCGCCCTCCTGCCCGTATATCGCTTTTTTCAGGCGTCCATAAATGGCGGTAAACTTGAACCGTCCGGGAGGCGACAGTTCTGCCCCTCCGCCGAAAATTTCGTGCCCGGCAAGCGTATAGGGTGAAAATTGTAACGATGCATATCCGGCATACGCTTTGATCCACTTGCAGGATGGCGCGATGGAAAAACGGTTGAACGGAAGCGATGCGCGGCCGCTGAATTGCTGGTTGCTGAAGGCAAACGACAGCGGAACATTCGCTGCGCCAAAGAAGTTAAAGTTGAGATTGCCCGTGAGATAATACGAATACGGGCTTTGCGCTTTTCCCCTGTCTGCCGCCTGAACAATCTGGCTGAACGCAATACCGCCGTTTGCGGTCAGCGGCGGCGCTTTGATAACCGCTTCCACATCCTGACCATGCAGCAAACGGGGTATTACTGTTATGGCCATCAGGAACGGGATTACCCGCGAACGCATCATATAAAGGAAACTGGCTGGTTTCATCTGGCTGATTCCGAATTACTGAATGTCGACACGGTATCGTCGTCATAAACGGCTTTGATACAATACATGTAGCGCGTTTCGAGATGCAGTCCCGTGTCGCTATAGCTGTCGCCGGTAACGTTATCCAGCAGCTGCATCGGAGCGTCGCCGGTTTTGCGGTACACCAGGATGCGTTTTACATTCCTGTCCGTGGCGATGGTCCAGCTGAGCGTTACCCTGTCCGCCGTTCGCCGTACTTTCAAGGTAATACTTTCTTTGGAGGCGGACGGCGTTTTTCCCTGTACGGGCTTGGACGGCGCGGAAAACAATCCGCTGCGGTCTTCGGCGGCAACCCTGTAACGGTATGTTACGCCGGGCTGCGCGGCGTTGTCCGTAAACGCAGAAAAATGGTCGCCGCTGTGTTCCACGGCGGCAAGCGGCATATAAGCGGTATCGCCCGCCGCTTGCCTGAATACGTGATGTCGCGCCACGTCCGCGCTGGGGCTGTTGATCCACGTCAGCACAATCGTTTTTCCCTGCGCTTCAATTCCTTTGATAACAGGGCTTGCCGGGGGAATAACGTCCGGTTTGTCCAGTGCGAGTATTTCCGAAAAGGCGGACTGGTTTTGCCGCAGGTCGATGGCGCGTACCCTGTAAAAAATTTTCGCATCCAGCACACGGATATTGACCGAATCGGTAAAAACGGTATCCCCGAGCGCGGCCGGATGCGCCGACACAAACTCGAACCCGGGACGGTTGGCGCGATACACGCGGTAGCCTTCCATATCCGCCTCCGTATTGCGCTTCCAGCGGACGAGTACGCGCCCCGCGCTGTCGATGCTGCCCGTTAACCCTGCAGGCGGCGCGGGCGGGATGCTGTCGATCAGCTCGGCATAGGTAACTAACGGCGAAAGGGCTTCTTCGCCGGCGGAATTAAAAACGGATATGGTATAGTAATTCGTCAGTCCCGGTTTTTCATCCGTAAAATCGCGGCCGGCAGGGTTATCCGTCCCGTACAGCAGATCTTTTACGCCTTCCGGCTTGTGGGAACGGTATATCCTGAATCCGGAAATGTAGTCGTTCATTGTTTCGGGATATGTCCACCGCAGATACACACGGCTGTTGTTCCGTACCTCGCTGCCCGTTATTACCGGAGCGCCTGACAGGGGGATGCGCCCCCTGCCCGAAACCGTGTCGCCTGGAGGTCCCGTTTCACCGAAGGCATTGATGCCCCGGACGCGGTAATGGTAAGTTGCCGTGTTGTTGTCCAGCGTATCGGTTTTGTAGCCTCTCTGCGGCGTAATACCTTCGTCGGCAAGCTGTACGACGGCATTGTCACCCAGCGGCAGGAAGCGCTTCCCGTCTGTGGACTTTTCCACAATATAGCTGTTGTAGATGTGCCCGAGATAAAGAATGTCCCACGAAAGTTCCGCCTTGCGGTCGTTCCAGTGAGCTTTCAAGTCCAGCGGGGGCGGAAGAGGTCGATACTCCGAAATGCCCGTGAAGGCATACGCCGTATCGCTTGGGATGGCGAGCGTGTCGGTTGCCGGGACGGGAATATATACCCTGTAGAGGTATTTTTCGTTCTTTTTTGCCGACCGGTCGGCCGTGTACAGCCCTGAAAGACGGGCGGCTGTAACGGAATGGTCGGCGGCGTAGAGGGCAAAGGCGAAGCGGTTCTGCTCCCCGCGGTAACGGCGCGCCACCAGATGCGGATTACCGGCAGCCGGTATCGAATCGCGGGTAAAGATACATTCGGCGGCAATGGATACATACCTGTCCGCTTCATGGCGCTCCCATTCTTCCGGAGGACGGGGCGCCAGCGGCTGCGGGGAGAGGACGGCTTCTTCAATGTCGCCGGCAGGCGCTCCGTCGCGGAGAATAGTATGCCGCGTTACCACGTAGCCGTAGCGGTTGCCCAGCAGCCATGTTTCGGGATCAGCCGGAGCCCACCGCAACAGGATGGAATCGGGACGGGGACTGCACAGCAGGGCTACGTTGCGCTGCGCCCGCACCGACATACAAAACGATACCAAAACGGCAAACACAAACAGCGCCGGCATTAGTTCCGCGCCGCCCCGTTGCGGCAAAATGCCCGCCGCATTGCGGAACGTCGTCTGCCGCCCGGCATCCGTTCGTATCCTGTCTGTTTTAAAACTTTCCACTTTGATACTGTACTGTTCTATCATCGTTTTCATGGTAGCTGAATATTTCTAATGACCGTAGTTTCTACATTAATGCCCGGCAATACATAGAAAGCATCCATTAAAGGATAACTGTCCGGCGGGTCGCCAAATACAAAATCCAAATTCAGATAAGGCATATCTTTATAATCCTCGGCGGCAATGATTTGCCATTTCGTTCGTTGCGCTTTCGGTATTTTTTGCGCATTATCACGCGCCGAAAAGCTGTCCCAGTATGTCATTGTCTGAACATACCATGAAAAAACCGATTTATATTCCGGATATGCCGGCAATGTGACATTTCCGCTTACACATTGTTCATCAGACAATAAAACGGGACTGGCTTCGAACACGATAGCTCTCACCGGAGGAAATCCGAACTTTTTGTACCCGTCGTTACGCCTGTTGAACGACAGGGAAGGCTGACCGTAAATTAACCAGTCCGAAGTGGTTTTCCACCATTCGTCCACATGGGTTTCAAACTGTATCAGCGGCATGATTTCCGGATGATGACCATCTGCCTCGTACCAATCCAATATTTCTTCGGGATTTTTTATGTTAAATTTCTGGATATGTACCCAATAGCCGTCTATTGTTTGCAAATCTCTCCATTTTTCCGCAGGTATGAAAGAAGTTTGAAGCGCAGTCCATTTTTCCGTAAAATTATCGAACTTGCCGGTTCTGAAAAAATAGGCACAGAGGGCTTGTCCGGTAGCTACTTCCATGATTTCGGCTTTATAAACCCGTTGTGGTTCCAGTATGTTCGGCATCACGTACTCCAATACGTTCAAAGTGCTGTTGAAAACGATTTCTTCCTGCCCCGCCATAAAATCCTCATATTTCACATCTTTTATCCTGATGTAACTTCGGTGATGGTCCATCATCTTCATCTTTTCGCGATCGTACAGACGGAAATAACCTTTCCCGTATTCTTTGCGCAGGAAATTCACCTGTCTGTCTGATGGGTAGGAGAATTCAAAGTCTTCGGCAGAAAGCGTTATCGAGGCGTTTTCCGTAGTGTTTATCAACCATGTTACGGTTTCGTCAAAATGCGCATCACATGGCGCCCATGTCTCGCCGGTTTTGTGATACCATTTTGCCGTTACCGAGAAAGCGTATGTTCGCCCGCTTTCCAGCGTACCTGTATAATTGAAATAATACAGCGAGTCGTTGGCTCGATCGGCGATGAGCGGTTTGGGCGTCCCATTCAGGCTCAGCGACGGGGTAATTTCGTATTTGTAGTTATCGGGAGACATCCGTACTCCCACCGAAGGCACATAATATATCGTAGCATTGACCGTACCCTGTGCCGGCTGTTTCAATGCCTGTCTGGGTAAACTGTTAAATACCCGATATTGAACTGTTTCCGTTTCCGTACGCAACAGTCTCCAGTCACTATTGTCGACAGGCAGGGCATCGGGCGTGGGCGAGTATAAAATGCTCATGTGCAGGGTGAGCGTCAGCGTGCCTGTTATGGCGAAATAAGGATCGGGAGCGATGGTTGCCCGGTTATTTTCGATGTCTATATCGTATGTAATTTTCGTCCGCACTCCCTCAATCTCCACCGAAATGCTGTCGTAAGTCCACATAAGATATACGCCTCTTAAGTGCGCAAACATAACGTGATCCTCATCCAGTATCAACTCTATGGTAGAGTATGCATACAGTGGTCCGTTGCTCGTTGCCGTGATGGCAGCGTTCAAGCGAATCGAAGAAACTGCCTCTTCTGCACGTTCCGGCGATACGGGATCATCCTTTTTACAGGACGCTAATACCACCGACACCGCTAATATGGCCGGCAAACAATGTTTTAGGAATGATAAAGTTTTCATGTTTTTTTAATTTATATTTGACTGTAATTCAGATGATTTCAATTTTATAAGTAAAAACGACTATCCGCGTGGCAATTTGTATTTTAACATTCGGCAATTTCGCATCTTACATCCGGGAATTTGTATCTTACATTCGAGAATTCGAATCTTACATTCGAGAATTTGTATCTTACATCCGGGAATTCGTATCTTACATCCGAGAATTCGTATCTTACATTCGAGAATTCGAATCTTACATTCGAGAATTCGCATCTTACATTCGAGAATTCGCATCTTACATCCGGGAATTTGCATCTTACATTTGAGAATTCGCATCTTACATTCGGGAATTTGTATCTTACATTCGGGAATTCGCATCTTACATTCGGGAATTCGCATCTTACATCCGGGAATTTGTATCTTACATCCGGGAATTCGAATCTTACATTCGAGAATTCGTATCTTACATCCATGCATTTGCATCTTACATCCATGCATTTGCATCTTACATCCGAGCATTTGTATCTGTCAGGATCCAGACCACTGACAGGGCCAGTATACTCCCTTATGCCGCCGATATTCCGCTTATCACGGGGTTGCTTCGCTAAGTTGCCCTGCGGTAAGCGGTTCCTGAACCGACGTAAATTATTGACAACACCAACTGTCATCATATCATTATCTTACACCTTTCATTTGTTATCTCTTTTTCACGGCTTCGCCGCGGTCAGTCACATGGTTGTGCTGCACTTTTCCCGTTAACTGCCTTGTTTTATGCCGGATATATCCCTTCCGGCGAGCGGTGGAGTTTGGATGAAGCTCCGAAATGGAAAATCGTATTTTTATCCTGACTTATTTATATTTTATTTTAAGGGTTGATGTTCTTCCAATATATGCTTTTCCCAAAATGCCCTATCATCAGCATCCGAATACCAGTCTATTTTGTATGGTATCATGGCATCATAAGGGTAGGCATCTGGAAATTCAACATATACAAAATGTGTCCCGAAATCAAAAGCAAATTTTTGCATTTGGTATGAATAAAAATTTCCTTCTAAATGATAATTTCTTCCGATGATATATTGATATTTTTTCAATGCAACATCTAAAATTATAGTTAGACTCTTTCCGTATAAATATTGTTTTCCTAAAATATATTTACCATCAGGAGTGATATTAAGTAATTCCATATTTCTGGCTAGAAGTGTCGTATCGTTGATATTATTCATAGGCGCTTTATAAATATTACTATATGTAAATTCGATACTTCTTTCTTCCACAATAAACTCTTTACCAAAGATCAGAGTGTCATTCATCTCATATGTATTATAACAACGATCACATGAGATTTTATTTTCTTCAACAATTCCCTGTCGTATTTTCTTCAAATCATACAAATAGATAAAATTGTCATCAGGTTCTGCTTGAATATCTATACCAGCATAATATGGATTAAAAATTAAATACCGTTTGTCTGTAGATATTCGTTGTACAATATTCTTATCGCTGTAGGAGACAGGGAAGGATTTGATTAAAGTACTTTTCCCATTAAAATATGTCCATGTATCCTGATTCTGGAATTTGCTATAGGGTAAAGAATCAACGGGTATTGTCACATATTCATCGGATATGTTAAAGTATCCATTAAGAATGAACATATTATCTATTTTCATGCCTCCAACAGATTTTTGATTCCTAAGTATTAAAGAATCAACAACATTATTTTTTTCAGGTTTCTTATTATATTCCCAAAATTTCAAAGAATTACCCAGTGGATTTGCTACGCCTCTTAATATTGAATTTCCATAGTAAAATGGAAATTCATACCAGTATAATCCTTTTAGTACAATAACTTCTTTTACCAATTCAAACGAGTATCGCTTTTGGCTTTTACAGAAATTCAATGTCATAATACTCATTACTACGGTCATAATAATTACTTTTTTCATATTATTATTTGTTTTTAATATATTTAAACCATTTTATTGCTTTGCTTCCTTTATAGTCCATATTAGCATATATGGGTGCGTTTGAGGATTTTACATTTACGCCACATTCCAATATTCTTGGAACACGATAAATATTTTCAACTCCCTTATTGAGAAATGAATAGCCCCACTTATCGCCTTCAAATATTTTAGGATCGGATACATAGTTTTTGTTTTTAAATATTCTACTTTTTGTACCATTGTCACTTTCAACAATTTCTGTATTATCAACAACATCAATCATTCCCCCAGGAACAATCATAAATACGTGATTAGTACTATATGTCCCAATAATGATTTCTCCCCTGTCAACTTCATTTTGCAGTCTTTCCCAAAATTCTTCATACGATTCGGTATCATTTTTTACTTCGCAAACAAAATAGTCTTTTAATGCATTGTTTTGATAATCATTCAAATCGCTCACGACATATTGAGCAGAACCGTTCCCGGATATTTGCCCCTTAATATCAGGCGTTTTTCCGTCAATGGATGAACCGATCGCAGGAAATAAAACAGGATCATCAGTTAAGTAATACAATGCTGCCCGTGTACAAATATTACATGCCGCATTTTCTTCCTTTTTTACAAAGGATATTGCATTAGATATGGATTGTACGGTCGATTGTTCAAATTTCGCAATAACCTCATCCTTTGTTATAATCTCAGGAGCTTCTATTCCATATATATATACTCGAACAATACATCAAAGCAGTCTTCGTTTGTTTTGATTTTCATAGCGTATTTATCACCATTTTTCCCCAGACACAAATATTTGTCATTTTTACTCAGATAATTTCTTTCTTCCTGTAATTCATATTCATTGATATTAATATCCGACAGGCTTTGGACATCAACCATCATCTCAACATCCGTCAATTTCCCTCCCTTTTTGATGTTCGCACTGTCCTTTACGTCGGGAAGTGTGAGGCTGCTCAATGAAATACTTACATTATCGCCAAAGTCGTGCTTAAATGGTTGATTGTTCCTGTGCGATAACCGTAATGCTCTTAGAAATTCCAAAACAAAGTCGTTCTCGTCCTGTCGGTCAAATACCGCAGGACAGGCGTCCGTTTCACCGGTTTTTAACGTTGTGATTATCCTGTTGTAAAGCCCTTCGCCTGTATACATATCATCCGAATAAGCGCTGTAATTTAATGGATTGGATCCATTTCTTACTTTGTCTGCGACTTCCCGAGACGGGAAAATATATGTTTCCTGTTGACTGCCTGCAACATATTGCAGAATATGTTCGGTAGAAGCAATGGCGTACGGGTGATTGTATTTGGACTGTGAAAGAACCTGTTCCTGTAAATTATACGAATAACAGAGGTCTCTCAACTGCTGGTCGGTAATGCCTTCCTTAACCCGCATTTCCCCTTCTTCCTCATCCTCCAGAAACGCCAGCAATATCCTCTCCGGATCCTGTATCTTCTTCCACTGATGGCGCCACAGTTCGCTATTCCCTTTGTAATCCATCAGATTATCCGTGGTACCCTGCGCCGCTGCAAACTCTTCGCTGCTGAACGTATGCCGCAGGTTGAACGCGCCGTGCGCCAGCTCGTGCGCAATCAGCTCGTTATGGGGCAGGTCGTAGATAAATCCCGCCTGCCGCTGCAGGGGCATGTAACCGCCGATGTCGCCATCCTTGCCTTTTACGTTCTCCACAAAAAACAGATACAAAGCATCTTTTTCCATTGTACCGAAGGCTTTGATCACAGTTTTCTGGTCGGCGTTATAGACGCTCACGGCGTTGCTGCCGCCATGCGTCATCTGCCCGCCGGGGAAAGTCACCGTTATGCCGGGCGCGATATTCCGTTTATCACGGGGTTGCTTCGCTAAGTTGCCCTGCGGTAAGCGGTTCCTAAACCGACGTAAATTATTGACAATGCCAACTGTCATCATATCATTATCTTACATCTTTAATTCATTATCTCTTTTTCACGGCTTCGCCGCGGTCAGTCACATGGTTGTGCTGCACTTTTGCCGTTAACTGCCTTGTTTTATGCCGGATATATCCCTTCCGGCGAGGGTGGAGTTTGGATGAAACTCCGTGCATTTTTTATCCGATAAAATAATTATTTTACTTACAATCTTTTAAATACCTTGGTTCAAACTTTTGCAACACGTACAATTCTAATTCATGATCACCTGCTACACTAATACTTTCCACATATTCCCAATTGTCAATTTTAGCATTGTATAAGAATATATCAACATCCGCAGGGTATTTGAATACACGCATTATGACCATTTCATCATTAGCTTGCTCCGCTTCCGGGACATCAATAAAATAGCTGTTTTTTTTACTGTCAAAAACAGTTATTATAAATTTGAAATGCTCTAATCCAAGTCGTTCGATGATTTTTTCTGTCCTTTTATTATCTCTGCTTGAGGGTAGATTCCATTTTTTTAGAGTATCTGCATTGTTGAGGAGGTACTTATCCAATAAGAATTGAATGGAGTCTTCTATTCCTTGATTATCCACCAATCTAAATTGATAACTAATTTTTCGATAGTCATTTTCTGTATATTTTGGACCACCTCCTAAGAATGGCTCTTTACATCTGAAATCGAACATTTTTTTATATTTCAGATACCAGTTTCCTCTAATTGCTGCAACAGCAAAAGCATCTTCTCCTTGTATTTTAAAATCATGGTAATCTAATTTTGTTGTTTCATACAGATTCGTTATATATTCTAGTCCTAAATTATTATTTACAATAGGAATAGGATTCTTCTTAAACGGATTAAACTTTTTTTGAATTTGTGCCATTGTTATATTTGTACAGAATATACACAAAAAAATAACATTTACATACCTTGAGAAATTAACGAGTGTTTTCATTTTTTGTCGAGTTTATATTTAAATTTATAATTTGTTGATTAGCCTCTTTTGCATCAGTATAATCGTCTATTGATGTTTTATAATTTTTTAATTCGTCAAAATAGGACTTGGGAATATAATATCCTCGAAAAAACAACTTTCCTGCTAATTTTTCTTTATTTTGACTTAAAGAATATTGAGACACTTTTATTGTATTGGACTGATTACCTCCCAAGCATAATATCTGATCATTTCCTATTTTTCCTACCACAAATGCGACATGTCCTGTTGTTTTGAAATCTGCATTGCCATCTAAGTTAGTAAATATTGCTATAGCACCAAAGATCGGTTCGGAAATCTGAACAAAATCAGCATGATTTAAAAATGTTTGTGAACCGGCACTTTGTGTATACCCCGTTTCGCTTTGACGCAAACACCAGTTGGCAAAACTTGCACACCATGCACTGGGATCACAATAATTCGCGTTCCCGCTGATACCACAAGGACAATAATTGACATGTCCACCATTCTTGTGATATTCCTTACCTTTGGAATACAGGGGTTCATCACATTCCGATATTCCATTCATCGTTTTTGCTTCATCAATAGCAACGTTCATCCATGGAAGTATTTTTTCATCAGTTCCGCTTCCCCATATTTTTATTAATACATCAAGAGGCAGCAAAGCTACAGATACAAGTTTTTGAGTAAGCGTCTTGTCTGCTTTTTTCTGTTCTTCGGATGGCAATATTAATCCCAGGTAGTTCATCCACTGAGAAGTCATCGTTTC
>JAISCQ010000299.1 GCA_031265445.1 Bacteroidales bacterium | reverse complement strand
TTGAGAGAGAGAGAGAGAGAGAGAGAGAGAGAGAGAGAGAGAGAGAGAGAGAGAGAGAGAGAGAGAGAGAGATTAGCAGGCTGGCTGTTCGCGCGCGCGCGAGAGTTACAGAAAATCTTTATACGAAATACTCTAATAACCGCATCATTGCATATGGCAATGGGCGGTTTTTTATTTGCTTCATTCAGCAGAGCGGTTCGTTCCGTAGCACAGCCGACCCGTTCCAATTTACGAATGATGCAGGATACATCAATTTAATAAACACAATAAAAACAAACAGGCAAAATATTTATTATAAAGACAAATAGCCATTCAAAAAATGTAAATCAATTGAAAAAATCGACCTATGAAAAAATCGTTAACAATTATTGGAATTTTATGTCTGGGATTAAGTAGCGTGCTTGCCCAGACGGTGCAGGTCTCCGGCACTGTGACCGGCGCCGACGACGGACAGCCGCTGCCGGGCGTATCGGTAGTGGTGAAGGGAACCACCCAGGGAACGGTTACAAACGTCAATGGAAAATATTCGTTTGATGTTCCGGCCAGCGCCACGCTACAGTTCTCTTTTGTCGGCATGGCTTCACAGGAGATCGCTGTTGGAAACCGTCAGGTGATTCATGTGGCAATGCATGTAGCCGCCCAGGAAATTGGCGAAGTTGTGGTAACCGCATTAGGCATTACCCGTATTGAGAACAGTATTGGGTTTGCTATATCTAATGTGGGTTCGGATAAAATTGTTCAGAAATCGGAGCCGGATGCGCTTCGCGCTTTGGAGGGGAAGGTTCCGGGGGTAGCTATATCCGCTACCTCCGGCGCTGCCGGATCGTCTACAAGGATCACCATTCGCGGCAATTCGTCGTTTTATGGTAATAACCAGCCGCTTTTTGTGGTCGACGGAGTGCCTTACAGCAACGAAACCCCCGGTTCCGGATCGGGCCAGCTTACCGGTTCGGGTGGCGCTTACGGAAATGCATTTAATACACTCGACCCGAACGACATCGAGACAATGCAGGTATTGAAAGGGACTGCCGCCGCTGCTCTTTACGGTTCGCGTGCGGCTAATGGCGTCATCCTGGTTACAACAAAATCGGGCTCCAAAACTCGCCGTCCTTCCCAAAAGGGCACCGAAATCACCGTACAGTCTTCCTGGTCGTGGGAAAGCGTTTCAAGCCTCCCGGATTATCAGAATACCTATGGCGCCGGAACTTATTTCGCTGCAAACAGTGCATCCAACGGATCCTGGGGAGGCCGGCTGGATGCGGGTGATTCCATAACGGTATGGGGACAGTACGGAGATGCATATCCTTCGCTTTTCCCCTCGGGGAAAGTCCCTTACCAGGCATACCCCAATAATGTCAAGGACATGTTCCGCACGGGATTTCTACAGGAATATTCGGTGAATGCGGCCAGTCAGAGCGACAGGGGGGCTTTAAATGTGACGGCTTCGTATACCGACCAGGATAGCTATATCCCCAATACGGAATTCAGTCGGATCGGAGTCAGCGTAGGGGGTAGCAACCGGTTGGACAATCGTTTCAAAATAGGCGGCAACATGTCGTTTTCGCGAACCGACCAGTTAGGCTCAACCTTTGGGAACCAGCAGTTCGAAGGGCAAAGTTCCTCGTTCGGGCGTACCCTGTTCTTAGCCAGGAACTGGGATCCGTCTTTGCCATACACAACGCCGGACGGGAAAAGCGTATCATGGGTAGGCGACCAGACCGACCATCCCTTATGGGCGGCTGAGCACAATACCGTCAATACCAGGATGACGCGCATCTTATCCAGGGTGAACATGGGTTACGAAATCTTTCCCTGGTTAAGCGTAGATTATCAATTAGGGATGAGCAACCTTTTCCTCGACCGTAAATCGCTTATTGACATTGGCTCGCGTGCTGCGGGAGGCTTGGGGAAAGTTGACGTGTACGACTATCAAAACCATGAAATAGAATCCAACTTCCTGATCACATTCAACAAAATGTTGACCGGTGATATTTCGTTACAGGCCGTTTTGGGAAACAATGTGAACCAGCGCCGTAAATACGACACTTCTACGGGAGGCACCGAATTTCTGGCTCCAAACGTGTATACGGCAACGAATGCCAAGAACCCGTATGCCGGAAGTTCTTCTTCCGAACGCCGCCTGTACGCATTCTTCGGAGATGTTTCGCTGGGGTATCGGAATTTTGCTTTCCTGAACCTCACCGGACGGAACGATTTCTCGTCGACGCTTCCCAAAAGCAATAACAGTTACTTTTACCCGGCAGTTTCAGCCTCTGTCCTTTTAACGGAAGCCGTGCCCGGGATCAAATCCCAAATCCTTTCCACCCTGCGCATCCGCGGCAGTTGGGCTAAGGTAGGGAACGATGCGAGTCCGTATTATGTCGACGGCACCTACAACATTGGTAATTCAGTGGGTAATTCGTTCGCCGGGCAACCCATGATGAGCATTCCGTCCATCTCGTATGATCCGAACCTGAAACCCGAATTTACCAAAGAGTTTGAAGTCGGCGGTAATTTGGGAATATGGAAGGACAGGATCATGGTCGATCTGGCATGGTACAACAGAAAATCGACCGACCAGATCGCTCCCCTGCTGTTGCCCGCGTCATCGGGTAAGACCGATTTCTACACTAATTTCGGGGAAGTGCAGAACAGGGGTCTTGAAGTGATGGTGGATGCGGCAATATTGAAGGTTGACGATGACGGGTTCAACTGGAATCTGACATGGGTGTTTTCCAAAAACGAAAGTGAAGTGGTGAGCCTTTACGGCGATTCGAGCGAACCCCTGACCATGTACACGGGTTGCTCCAACTGCCCTGCGCCGATGCTCGAAAAAGGGATGCCCTACGGCTATCTGAGGGGTACTAAAGTATACCGCGACGACGAAGGAAACCTGCTGGTGAACCCGGCATCGGGCCTGATGACCAACGATGTGGAAGAAGGATATATCGGGAATCCTTATCCCGATTATCAAACCTCCGTAACATCGGCGCTGACGTATAAAGGTATTTCTTTGGGATTTATCATCGATTTTCAAAAGGGAGGCGACTATTACATGAGCCCCTTCAACAACATCCTGGGTCGCGGCGTTACCAAATTCAACGAAGACCGTGAAGGCGGGTTTATTATCCCCGGGTACCTGTACGACCCTTCCGATCCGTCGAAACCCTTGCTGGACGCCAATGGCGACAAAATAAAAAATACGATCCCGCTTGCCGCGATGGATCTGTGGTTTACGGATGGTTTTGGCGTAAACGCGGCGGACGAATTTTCGATGTTCGACTGTACTACCGTCCGCCTGCGCGAAGTATCGCTGGGATACGCCATTCCCAAAAACCTGCTGCAAAAACTGCCCTTTGGAGCCATTGACATAACCTTCACCGCCCGCAACCTGTGGTTTTATGCACCCAATATCCCCAAACACATTAATCTGGATCCTGTCGCCAATACTTTCGGCGCCGATTCGAATATCCGGGGATTGATATATGATGTGGCGCCTTCATCCAAACGTTATGGCATCAACCTGAGATTCACTTTCTAACCGATAATATTATATATGAATATGAAAACAATATTGAATATATCTTTTGTGCTGGGCTTCGTGATCATGGCCGTTTCGTGCGATGATTTCCTGGATATCAATACCGATCCGAACGCTGCAACAAGCGCCGAATTGAAAAAGCTGCTCAGCAATGCCCAGGTGGAAACAGCTTTTTCCGTTTCACAGCGTTATTACCTGGGGAGCGAATTAGGCGTATTTGTCCACCATAATAACATACGGGAGGACGCCAACCGCTATGCTTCCCCTCCCGAAGCAGGCGGCTATGGAAACTCGTGGACAAGCTTTTATGCCGGTTCGCTGGCCGCCTATGCCGAAATCATCAAAGAGGGAGAAGTACGGAAAAACTGGGATTTCGTTGGGATTGCCAAAATCCTGAAAGTATACATTGCCATGAATATGGTTGACTTTTGGGGCGACATTCCCTTCTTTGAGGCCGCCGATGCGGGAAACGCCCAATATCCCAAAACGGATAAGGGCGAAGATGTGTACAGCGCCTGTTTCACCATCCTCCGGGAGGCCAAGGATCACTTTAAAGAAACGGGTTCCGACGTCAACCTGATTCAGCCCGGTTCGGCCGATATCATCTATGGAGGCGATACGGACAAGTGGACTGCCCTGGCCAATACGCTGATGCTGCGCATGTGTAACAATACCAGGAATGTGAAAGCTAAAATCGCCGGATGGGACGCGTGGCTGGCCGAAGCAGTGGCCGGGCCGCGTATTGATGCAGCGGCGGATTTTCAATTTCCGTTTTCGGGTTCCCAATCGCCAACCGACGAACGCTACATTGCTTACACACACTGCTACGGCGCCACCCAGCATACCAATTATCCCAGCCCGTGGCTCTACGAAATGATGAATGGCTATATCGAATACAATATGCCCGGCAATCCTTTCGGAAGCATCGTCGACCCGCGTATCCCCTATTATTTCTACAACCAGGCCGCCCCGGATGAAGAGGTGGCTGCCAGCAGCTTCAGGGACGGCGGCTTCATCTCCATTTTCTTCGGCGATAACTCGGCGGCTGGGAGCGCCAATCAAACTTCGTATGCTACCGTGTGGGGATTATATCCCGTTGGCGGAAAATATGATACCGGCGATGCCCGGACTGTGACCCAAACCGACGGCGCGCAGGGACAAACGGTGCAGAAAATGTTTACCTGCGCCGACCTGAAATTCATTGAAGCCGAAATGATGCTGGACGGGACGATTGCCGGTAATGCCGGAGATGCGCTTTCGGCAGCCATTCGTGCCGCATTTGTCCACCTGAACAATACCGGTAAAGGTTTGGGCGGCGCTCCGGTCGCCGGGATCGCAGCGGCTGACATTGATGCGTATGTCGATGCCGTAATGGGAAAATACAATGCGGCAACAGGCGCCGCAAGGAAGCTGGAAATCATCATGACGCAAAAATGGATACACGACGTCATGAATCCGTTCGAATCGTATACGGATATTCGCCGGACAGGTTATCCGATACTTTTTGATGCGGACAGTCCGGGCTACGGGATTACCCCGCAGTTTGCGGATGGAACCGCGGCAACCGGGCCGGACGCCCGAATGAATACCTATTGCTCGCGGCCTTACCCCAATTCGTTATGGTATCCGCGTAACGAGGTAGACCGGAACCCCAATATGACCCAAAAGGCAAGCCAGGCCGTTAAGGTTTTCTGGCAGCAGTAATGTTGAACAAATAAAAATTAAAGAAAATGAAATATTTCAGTCGAATCGTATGGATGATAGGGTGCATGGTTGCTTTTGCCGCTTGCGGAGACAGCAAACTTCCTTTCCCCGATGCCGAAAGAGCCACATTTGTCACCCTCGAAAAAATAGATGAAATACCTTTCCTGACCTCTATTTCCGATTTGAATACGGAAATCAGGATTGGTACCAGACTCCATCAATTTGGCGGTACCGAATATGCCAAAGTGGAGATTTATGTGGTGAGAAACCCTGCCGCCGATAATTATCAAACGGTACTGCTGGCTGAAATAACCGGCGGTCTGAGCGTTGATCAGGCGGTGGTTAACAGTTTTAAACTCTCCGATATCATCTCAAAAACAGGCGGCAGCGACATTGAGGGCGGCGAACAGTTTGCATTTTATTACAACCTGACCATGCCCGACGGAATGAAAACCATCGGGTGGTCGAAGCCTACCGGATTTGCCACGAACAAATCCCTGGCGAATATTGACGGACAAGTCGGTTATATTGCTTATAATGTGGTTTGTGGTATGAGTTTTGACGATTTGTTGGGGAATTGGCTATACAGCGATCCGGACTTTATCGAAGACGAGTGGGATGTCGTGGCAACGGAAGATCCCGATCAGCCGGGGGCAGGACTTATTCTTACTTTCGTGGGAGACGGCCATGTATATGGGGAACCGGGACCCGATTCGCCTTTGAAAATCGGTATCAGCATGTTCAATTATAAATATTCGTTCCCCAAACAGGTTTTTTGGACGAGTATGGGTCACTGGGGGTTTCCGTATACCAATTTTTCCATTGGCGCGGCCACTGGAGACATCAGTACTTGCGGAGGAATCTCTATCGAGTTTGTATCTTCCAGAGAGGTTGATCAGGGGGGATGGGGTAATTTCCCGACGATCATGACCAAAGTCCCTTAATAACCGTCAAGAAATAGACGTTACGTTTCGGCGGCTCGAAAAGCCGGATTTTCATAACCGCAGGTCGCGACCTGCGGTTATTTTTTCATCAATACACACTCGAAACATTTTACTCCTGTGAAGTCGCGGGCGGCATCCTTTTTAACAATCTCTTCCGTTTCAAAGGCTTTTGAATTTTTCTTGAAAAAGCCGTCGAGATTCGAAAGTTCTGTACCGAAGGTCTCAAACACGGGCTGAATGTTCGGCGCTCTCATCGCATAAGCTTGAACATCCTTATGGATAGCATGCACAGTATCTGCAAATTCTGCGAAACGGTCAAACGCTGAAATACCCGTTTGTAAATCAAAATTTCCTTACTCATCATCACCTGTTTTAAATTTTATTTTTATATCATCATTTTCTTCAAATTTCATTCCGGCTTCGACATTGTCGAAATTTTCCCGACAGTCGTCCGCAAGCCGTCGAATTTGTCGAAATCTTCCAGACGGTCGTCCGAAGTCCGTCGAATTTGTCGAAATCTTCCAGACGGTCGTCCGCAGTCTGTCGAATTTGTCGAAACGTTCCCGACGGTCGTCCGCAAGCTGTTGACATTGTCGAAACGTTCCCGATAGTCGTCCGCAAGCCGTTGACATTGTCGAAAATCTCATTTTAATACTCCCAAGAACCTGTTCAAATTGCAAGAACATCAATATCGTCCTTATTTTCAGCATATACCGCCGGATACGAATTGCTGTTCATGAACGCGAAAATACAATATTCATAACATGATACCATTGATGCAAATTTTTTCCAAAAAAATAAAAAATGAGCACAACAGACGAAAATTCTCGAAAATTGAGTGCGGAGCAAAAGCAAAAACTGAAAAAATATCCTTAGGAGCTGTCAAGAAATAAACGTTACGTTTCGGCGGCTTGAAAAGCCGGATTTTCATAACCGCAGGTCACGACCTGCGGAAACTGCACACGGGTAAAAACTGCCTGCAAGGCAGGACTTAAAGCATTGTTTATATGAGTTACATTACACACATCTGTTATATCACATTAGTGATTGATGAGCGGTATTTTTTGAAAGACTGAAAGTCCTGCCTTTCAGGCAGTGGCCGAAAGGTGACCGTTTTCCGCAGGTCGCCGACCTGCGGTTATGAAAATCAAGCCCATTCGGGCTATCGTGCGGATGATTATTCTGTTTTCTAATGAACTTGTTTTTACGAAAAATATGGTTGTAATAAAATGATATACTGATGCTTTCGATGACTTTTTTGCATAAAGTTCAAATGAAATTCGGTTGATGCAATCAATTATACGTTATCTTTGTCGCAAATTAATCCTTCATGCGTCGATACCGTATCCTCAACAATATCACCGGGTGGTTCTGCTTTGCCGTAGCATGGATCACCTACCTGCTCACTGCCGAACCCACCGTAAGCTTTTGGGATTGTGGCGAATTTATTGCAGCCGCCGATAAACTCGAAGTGGGACATCCGCCGGGAGCGCCCATGTTCCTGCTTGTGGCGCGCATGTTTGCCATGCTTGCACCCGGCGTTGCCAGGGTTGCCTGGATGGTGAATGTGTTTTCGGCTCTGGCCAGCGCATTTACGATCCTGTTCCTGTGCTGGAGCATCACGCATATCACGCGAAGGATCATCGATGCAGGATTCAATGACGCATCAATTCAGCGGTTCAACAATTTTGTGATCCTTGCAAGCGGCGCTATCGGGGCGCTGGCATATACCTTTTCCGATACGTTCTGGTTTTCGGCGGTGGAAGGCGAAGTATACGGCGCCTCGTCGTTTTTCACGGCCATTGTGTTCTGGGCGATGCTCAAATGGGAGGAAGCAGCCGGCCAGCCTTACGCCGACCGATGGTTAGTACTTATTGCCTACCTGATGGGACTGTCCATCGGCGTGCATCTGCTCAACCTGCTGGCGATACCCGCTATGGTGCTGGTGTATTATTTCCGCAGGTACGAACCCACACGCAAGGGCGTTATCCTCACTGTACTGTGTTCCGGCCTGATCCTGGGCGGGATCCTCTACGGAATTATCCCCTGGGTGGTGAGGATCGCAGGATACTTCGAACTGCTGTTTGTCAATACTTTCGGGATGCCTTACCATACCGGTGTTTTGATATACATCCTGCTGTTGTTGTCGGCCATGGTATTGGGCATCCGGTATACCCGTACGCGCCGGAAACAGGTGATGAATACCGTCCTGCTTTCGGTAGCGGTGATCATCATTGGCTATTCGTCGTACAGTGTGATCGTGATCCGGTCGCTGGCCAACCCGCCAATGGACGAAAACAGCCCCGATAACGTCTTTGCACTGATGGAGTATCTCAACCGCGAGCAATATGGCGACCGCCCGCTCCTCTACGGGCAGTACTACAACGCGCCCGAAGAGCGGAGGATGGAAACCGCGCCGGCTTACGCCAAACTGAACGGACGTTACGAAGTGGTGCAACGGCATGTAAAGACCGTATACGATCGGCGTTTCTGCACCCTGTTCCCAAGGATGTACAGCCCCGACCCGGCGCATATCGAAATATACAAATCCTGGGGCGGCATCAAGGGACGCCCGGTGCGGGTGACGGGAGAAGACGGGAAGAATACGAACCTGTACCGGCCGACTTTTTCCGAGAACCTTCGTTTTTTCTTGACCTACCAGGTCGGTCATATGTATGGACGTTATTTCATGTGGAATTTCGCCGGAAGGCAAAACGACGTCCAGGCCGATGGCAGCATCCTCAACGGAAACTGGATAAGCGGGATACCATTTATGGATACGCCCCGGATCGGTCCGCAGGATCATTTGCCGCCACACATGAAAAACGATGCCGGACGCAACCGATATTTCATGCTCCCACTGTTATTGGGATTGACGGGACTGCTGTGGCAATTGCAACGCGACATCAAATATTTCTGGGTAGTCATGGCTTTGTTTTTCATGACAGGTATCGCAATCGTTATTTATTTGAACCAGACGCCGCTTCAGCCCCGCGAACGCGATTATGCTTATGCGGGCTCATTTTACGCTTTTGCGATATGGATCGGGTTGGGTGTAGCCGCTGTCTACGATCTGTTGCGTCGGAAAATTCCCGTAAAGGCGGCAGCCGTGACAGCTTGCCTGCTCTCGATTTCCATTCCGGCCGTCTTGGCGCAACAGAACTGGCACGATCACGACCGTTCGGGACGCTATACCGCCCGCGACGCGGCCTGCAATTACCTGAATTCGTGCGCTCCCAATGCGATCCTGTTCACGGTGGGCGACAATGACACCTTCCCGCTGTGGTACCTGCAGGAAGTGGAGGGCGTACGTACGGATGTCCGCGTGGTAAACCTGATGCTGCTGCGTGCCGACTGGTACATCAGCCAGATGAAGCTGGCAAGTTACGATTCGCCGCCTTTGCCCGTGACGCTTCCCGAAGAGAAGTACCTGCGCGGACGGCGCGATGTGGTGTATGCCATCAACAAGCTCCAGGATACGATACCGCTACAGCAGGCGCTTGATTTTATCGACAGCGACGACCCGCGCACCAAGCTGACGCCTGAACCCGGCCTGGAGCTGGATTATATCATGAGCCGTAACTTTTCCATACCGGTAGACCGGGAAAAAGCGCAGGGCGCCATGAACCCCAAAGATGCTGCGCTGGCGCTCGATTCGCTTCCTTTCCGCATTCCCTCGACGCTGATGAAGGAGCAGTGGATGGTGCTCGAAATTATTGCAGCCAACAAATGGGAACGCCCTGTTTACTGGACGTCCTGCAAACACAGCGGTACGGTAGGACTCGACGATTACCTGCAACTGGAAGGTACGGCTTATCGCCTGGTACCGGTCAGGACGCCTGCCGAAAGCATACTGAACACGGGCCGTATTGATTCGGAGATCCTGTACGACCGGTTGATGAATACGTTCCGGTGGAATGGCATCAATGATCCCAAGGTATGGCTGGACAGTTACCACCTGCGTACCCTGTCGACAGTACGGGCGCGTTACCTGTACACACGCCTGGCGATGCAACTGCTTGCCGAAGACAGGAAGGATCGCGCCAAAGAGGCGCTTAACCGCGGGCTTGACCTGTTCCCTGCATCCAGGGTGCCCTATGACTTCTATTCGCTGCTACAGGCTGAGGCTTTGTACCAGGCGGAAATGACCGACCGGGCAAACACCGAACTTACCGGGTTTTCCGACCAATTGCTCAGCGAATTGCATTATTTCTACTCATTGTCTCCGGCTTTTTTCGAGTCGGTACAGCAAAAGGCGGAATTAAATGTAGAACTGCTCCGGCGAATCATGGATATATCCGGCGCATACGGCCAGGAACAGATAGGCGAACATATCGAACAAAGCCTGAAACAGGATCAGTGGTAGCGTGCACAACACCCTGTCAGCGGTCTTGACCCTGACAGCGGTGGTAGAAGCAGGATGCCATTCAGTTCTTTTTCACCGTGATCATCAAATCGTTGGCTACGGGGCGAACTGCGCCGTCGGAAGGGCGGTTTTTCACTTCGCCTTTCACTACCATTACGGATGAGCCGCCGCCGTCGAGGTTCACCGCCGTGTAAGCGCCCAGCGCCTTCATGATGCGCCCCAGCTGCGGCAGGGTGACGCCTGTGGAATAGCCTGCCTGTCGCCCGTCTACCACCGCGAGGATCAGTTTTTTGCCGTCCTTCGAATAGCCTGCGGATGTACGCG
>JAISCQ010000309.1 GCA_031265445.1 Bacteroidales bacterium | reverse complement strand
AACATGCAAACCTCGACATGGTGGATGCGCGACGGTTCGTTTCTGAGGCTCAAATCCGTAGAACTCGGCTATTCGCTTCCTGCAAAGACAGCGTCGAAGGTTTACATGAGCGGTTTCCGGATTTACGTCAGTGGAACGAATTTGCTGACATTCAGTAAATTTAAAATGTGGGATCCCGAGATGGGCGGTAACGGCCTGGGTTATCCCGTTCAGCAAGTGTTTAATTTTGGTCTTCAAGTATCATTCTAAAAAATAAAGCGTATGAAAACAATATATAAAACAATATGTAAAATAATGACGGTTATGATGTTGGCTTCACTGGGCGCCTGCGATTACCTGGACGTCGTTCCCGATAATCTGGCGACGATCGATTATGCATTCCGCAACCGTACCGAAGCCGAAAAGTATCTTTACACGTGTTACAGTTACCGGCCTCAGGCAGGCGATCTCAACAATGACCCGGCCATGAGCGGCGGAGACGAAACCTGGCCGAATTATTTGTACCTGATCGGTACATCCAATTCTTCCGTTTTTACCGGCAACAATATCGGTTACGGATTTCAAACAAGCAACAATCCCTATTTGAACTTTTGGGATGGAGAAAACGGCGGCAAAGCGTTGTGGCGCGGCATTCGCGACTGCAATATCTTTCTGGAGAATATCGACAACGTATTGGACATGGAAGAATATGAAAAAACGCGATGGATATCCGAAGTGAAATTTCTCAAGGCATACTATCATTATTACCTTTTCAAATGCTACGGACCCATACCGGTAATGGATGTTAACCTGCCGATTTCGGCGGGTGTGAACGAGGTGAAGTTCTATCGTGAACCGGTGGACAAAGTTGTGGATTACATTTCGAATCTGATGCTTGAAGCCGTAGAAAATTTGCCCAACCCCAGCGAAGTGATCGAAAGCATGGAAGCCGGCCGGGTCGATAAGTTGGCCGCGCTGAGCATGCGCGCCGAACTGCTGCTTTTTGCGGCAAGTCCGCTTTTCAACGGGAACACGGATTACAAAAATATGATCGACAATCGAGGCGAACAGTTGTTCGGTCAAACTTACGACGAGAACAAGTGGAAGATCGCCGCCGACGCTTGCAGGGAAGTCATCGACCTGAGCCATGAGCGGAACAAAGCGCTTTATGATCAGATAGATCCTATGGCGGCCAATGCACCGGAACCGTTACAGTTGGAAACCATGTACCGGCAGGCGATCTGCGATCGCTGGAATAAGGAACTGATCTGGGGAAACACCAATAACGACTGCAATACTCTCTCCAGTCATGCACAAACAAGAACGATACGCATGGATTTCACAAATATGAGCAATGTCGGTCGTTCTCAATGGTCGCCCACCATGAAACTGGCGGAATCCTATTATTCATCCGACGGCGTTCCGATTGAAGAGGATCTCCGGTGGCAGCAAAACGAATGGTATGCACGGCGTTATACGATACGTGACGAGCCTTCGTCGGGCGACGAAATTTATTATGTAAAGGAAGGCCGGAAAACCGTTTACCTGCATTACAATCGCGAACGCCGTTTCTATGCAAGCCTGGGCTTCGACAGGGGCATTTATTATGGAAACGGCTACAATGATTTTCCCGCCAATGTCAAGCATTGCGAGATGTTCAGCGGCGAATATTCGGGATTTGTATCAGACGGAACCTTTACCATTACCGGTTACGGCGCCAAGAAAATGCACAGTTTCAAAAACGGATTTACGGCAACCACTGCCGGCGCCAGGGAATATTTCCCGTTTCCGGTTATGCGCTTGGCGAATCTCTATCTGATGTATGCCGAGGCGCTGAACGAATTTTCCGGCCCAAGCGAGGAAGTGTACCGGTATCTTGACCTGATCCGTGCACGTGTCGGGCTGGAAGGGGTGAAAGAATCGTGGCAAAAATATTCGAACAGGCCCGATAAGCCGAATACGAAAGACGGTTTGCGCGAGATCATCCACCGGGAACGCACGATCGAATTAGCCCTGGAAGGCAAGCGGTTTTGGGATCTCCGGCGGTGGAAACAGATAAACGAACTGAATGTTCAACCGCAGGGATGGAATACGATGGGCGAAACAGCCGAAGATTTCTACCGGGTAATCGAAGTGGCCCAGACGCCTGTAAAGTTTTCAATCAGAGATTACTTTTTCCCTATCAAGGAATCATCGCTTGTTGTCAACAGGAATCTGATTCAGAATTATGGGTGGTAGTTTAGAGTTGAAAATTGAAAATTGAAAGTTGAAAATTATGAATTAAAAATTAGAGTTATGAATACGAATATTATAAAGAGTTGCTTTGTGGTGTTTTTGGCGGGCTTTGTTTGGTATGCCTGCGACGAAGAACCGATAGGACAGCAACCGACAGACAGTGTTCCGCCGGGTGCAGTGTCTGATGTGAAAATAGAAAATACGGCCGGTGGTGCAAAGATGACTTATACCCTGCCGGACGATGAAGATTTGCTATACGTTAAAGCTGTGTTTTTGCGCAACGGGGAAGTCTGCGAAAGCCGCACTTCGCTCTACAAGGATACGCTGAAGGTAGAAGGTTTCGGCGACACACAGCCGCGCGAAGTCAAGATAATGGCTGTCGACAGGAGCCAAAATGAATCCGCACCGGTGTCGGTAACGGTGGAACCGCTCGAACCCCCCGTGATAACCATTGGAAAATCAATGTCCCTGGAAACTAATTTCGGGGGTATAGATTTGATGTGGGAAAACAATAACCGTGCGGAGGTTTCGGTTGTCGTCCTGCAGGAAAGCGATTCTCTCATGGAATACATTCCTCTCGAAACATTTTACTCTTCGAGGGCTGACGGAAAAGGCGCCATACGGGGAATGGATACGATCCCTTACAAATTAGGCGCATACGTACAGGATCACTGGGGAAACAGAAGCGAAGTGAAATACGTTGAACTGACTCCGCTGTTCGAAACGCTGTTCGACCGGCTGAAATTCCGTGACGCCACTTTGCCGAACGACGCGAGACCTTATAATTCCACCTGGTCACTGCCACATCTCTGGGATGGCATCTGGGGTGGAGAAACAGGGTACAGTTCGCTGGCAGGAACAGGAATCTGGCCCCACTCCATTACGATAGACATGGGCGTACTGGGCAGGATCAGCCGTGTCAGGGTGCACCAGCGAATGGGGGCATCCGATCAACTCGTTTTCGGCGGCGGAAATTTATTGCTTTTCGAAGTATGGGGATGCGAAACACTTGACCCGTCTGGAGGTTGGGACAGCTGGACCAAACTTATGGATTGTGAATCGGTTAAACCTTCCGGATTACCGAACGGGACTTTTTAAACCGTTATATGCTTTCGCGGTTCGGTGTAGAGACGCGATGTATCACGTCTCTACGGTGCACAGTACAAAACCCCTACATCCTCAAAGACAGTCTTTGACGTTCCTCAAAAAAAT
>JAISCQ010000129.1 GCA_031265445.1 Bacteroidales bacterium | reverse complement strand
AACTCGAACAAATTTCAACCCTTAAAAGTACGGAAATTTTGCAGGAAACCCCCAGCTGGACAGAGGGAAAATTTCTTGAAGAACTCCGGAAATGTCTTCCTGAAGGTGTTTCGCGCGATTTAAGCCACGAAGACACGTGGGTTGAAGTCGCGAAATCTTATGACCATAACGGACAGATTCACGCTAAAGGTATGGTATTGATGATGAATAAAAATGGCGATTTGATGGCGGATTCTAAACGCATTGTAATGGACGATGTGTCTGGTCTTGTGAAAGTCGTCAACGGGGAAAAAATCATCAAGTATACGTTGATCCGGCGAGATGCAAATGCTCCTGCCGATGCATATCAAAAATTGCTCAATGCTGTTGGCGAGGCTTACATTTCAAAACGTAACGAAATGGCCCGGCAATATTATCAAACAGATTATAAGGCTTTGGATGCAGCCGGAAAAAACCGTGTGGATGATCTTGTGCCAATGCTGGTGATGTTTGCAAATCCAAAAGATATGAAGATGCAACAGGAAAGGGGTAGAACTTCGGTCATTTATTCGGATTCTCCACATTTTAATGTAATATTTAGTGGTGATAAGATGCCAACCGAAGAAGAATGGAAAAAGGCAGAAACCGAATTTGAGAAAATCAATAACAGGCAGATCGCTTATAACGGCCAGACCATTACGGTAAAAGACCTTTACGAATTGTTGAAAAAGGATACTGACGGTAAAGTGAGAATGAGCTATCAGTATGGATATGATAAAAGTCCACGGGAAGGCGAATGTAAAGTCAGTATTAAGGCGCCGGCTATTGATCCCAAAGATCCTGCATATTATTACCTGTTGGGAGGAAAGTGGGTGTATAGCCTTGAAATTATAACAGGCTTGATACAAGACATTCACGTCTATTCTCCGGATGACGCTGTCAGAAAATACGGCAGCAAGGCCAAGAACGGAGCCATTGCCGTCATTACCGAAGAATACGGCAGGACTAAGAACGGCGGTTCAATGACCTCATCGCCGCCACCGCCACCGCCACCATATCACAAAAAATAAAGTACAGACATTGGGTTGCAAAATGCGAAAGGCTGGCGCTGTCCGGCCTTTTTTCGTTCCATATCTCTTCGTGGCATTGCACAAAAAAATACGTTGAAACATTTGCTTCAACGTATTTTTTGTGTATTGAAATCAACGGGATATTCCCGTAATGTTGATGTGTTCCGCCAATAAATGGCGAACTGATCATTTATTTCTTTTCGAAAAAGTCATTGACTCCGTCAACAGCGACAATGCCTTCAACAAAGGTATAGGCGCCGGTTTTTTCCGACTTTACCATCTTGATTACTTTAGCCATTCCTTTACTTGCTCCTTTTTGCCTCAGTGTTGCAACCGCTTTTTTTGCCATGATTTACAATTATTTAATTTCCTTATGAACCGTTACTTTTTTCAATATGGGGTTGTACTTGCGACGTTCCAACCGGTCGGTGGTATTCTTTTTGTTCTTGGTAGTGATATACCGCGACATTCCCGGAAGACCGCTCTCTTTCTGTTCCGTACATTCCAGGATCACCTGTATGCGGTTACCTTTAGCTTTCTTTGCCATTTTTTCCTGATTTATTTAATGTATCCTTTAGCCAAAGCTTCGTTCAACGAAGCAGATATCCCATTCTTATTGATATTCCTCAATCCGGCAGCCGATACTTTCAACGTGATCCAGCTATCTTCTTCGGGAATATAAAACTTCTTGACAAACAGGTTGGGATAATATTTCCGTTTCGTCCGTCTTTTAGAGTGCGACACATTGTTGCCCCCCATGACGCCTTTTCCTGTAATCTGACAAATTTGTGACATGATGCTACTTAATTATGTTTTCGATTTCGGAGCGCAAAGGTCGTAAAAAAAATGGATCATACAAACTTTTTTTTACTTTTCTTGAAAATTGGGACAATAAATAAGGCTAAAATCAAGATCGGCCCACCGGTTTGGCAGGTCGATCTTTCTTAGCTCTTATCTTTTACCTAAATCCACTTCACCAGGTTGAAATCCTGACGGTGCGGTAAAGCGGGGTTTTTCGGGAATATACGGATTCCAAACTCGAAGGCGCCGGTTTTGAACGGCAGCAAGGTCACTTCGTAAATGGCTGTGCGTCCGCTTACGCCTGCCAATTGAAATTCCTTGTGGTCGTACAGCTTCATCTGGTTTTCCGAGAGCATTTCCACAACCAGGAACTCTACGCCAATGTCGTCGGGCGACAGTTCGTTCAGGTCGACAACCACTTCGCATTTGTATTCCTGGCCTACCATGATCGGTTCCTTGAGCACGTCGGGCGTTTTGGTCGACAGCACTTCGATGCTCTCCCAACTGCGGAATACCTTCTTTTTCCACGAAGACAGGTCTTTGGCCATTTCGTAATCGTTCTTGATCATCTCCGTTTTGCGCTTGTAGAGCGGCATGTAATAACGGTTCATGTAATCGTTGAACATGCGGGTGGTGGTGAAGTTCGAGGCTACTTTGGCAATGGAATTTTTGATGTAGCGTACCCATCCCGTCGGTACATCCTCCTTGTCGCGGAAATAGTACAATGGCGCTATTTCGTTTTCGATGAGGCTGTATATCGTTTCGGCATCCAGCTCATCCTGCGCATCGTTATTGTCGTAGGTTATTTCTTCGGGGAGCATCCAGCCGGCATCCTTCGAGTAACCTTCGGCCCACCATCCGTCGAGTACGCTGAAGTGCAACACGCCGTTCATGACAGCTTTTTCGCCGCTGGTTCCCGATGCTTCAAGCGGTCGGGTAGGCGTGTTGAGCCATACGTCTACGCCCGATACCAGGTGGCTGGCCAATTCCATGTCGTAGTTTTGCAGGAATACTATTTTACCGAGGAATTCGGGACGTTTGGATATTTCCACGATCATCCTGATCAGGTCTTGACCGGCTTTGTCGGCAGGGTGCGCCTTACCGGCAAAGATAAACTGTACGGGCATTTCCTTGTTGTTGATAATGCTCGACAAGCGCGCCAGATTGCGGAACAGCAGGTGGGCGCGTTTGTAGGTGGCAAAACGACGGGCAAAGCCGATGGTGAGTACATGTTTATTGAACCGTTCGGCTACTTCCACGATGTATTTCGGGTCCTGGTAACGCTTTGAGACAGGATTGCGCAACCGTTCCTTGAGGCTGTCGACCATTAATTGGCGCTGGATGCTGCGCACGCGCCATATTTCCTTATCGGGAATTTCGTAAATCCTGTTCCAGCGATCCATCTGCAATTGATGGTTCACAAAATCGGCTCCGAAATATTTTTCGTACAGGCGTTTCCATTCACCGGCTGTCCATGTGGGGAAATGTACCCCGTTGGTTACATAGCCCACATTGAGTTCTTCGGGGATGTAGCCGGGCCACATCGGCGCGAATATTTCCCGGCTGACCTTTCCGTGGAGGCGGCTCACACCGTTGATTGCCTGCGAGAGGTTGGCTGCCAGAAAACTCATCGAGAACCGTTCATTGGGATCCGTCACATTGAGTTTGCCCAAGCCCATGAACTGTTCCCATGTAATTTTCAGTTTGGCCGGATAATGCGATACATACATGCGCAGCATCCCTTCGGTGAACGAGTCGTGTCCGGCAGGCACGGGCGTGTGCGTGGTGAACAGCGACGACGAGCGCACTATTTCGAGCGCTTCGGCGAAGGTGAGATTGTTGTGGTGGATGTATTCGAACAGGCGTTCCACCCCGATGAAAGCCGCATGGCCTTCGTTACAGTGGTACACGTCGGATGTTTTGAGGCCTACGGCACGCAATGCCCTGATACCGCCGATACCCAGCAGTATTTCCTGTTTGAAACGGTTCTCTTCGCCGCCACCGTACAAGTGGTGTGTAATGGAACGGTCGTATTCGGTATTGTCATCGAAATCGGTGTCGAGCAGGTACAGGTCGATACGTCCTACCTGTACTTTCCAGATGCGGGCATACAGGGTGCGTCCCGGGAACACGATGCTGATGGTGCGCCAGTTGCCGTGCTCGTCGCGGATAGGTATAGCCGGAATCTTTGTAAAATCCTGTGAGTCGTGAAAAGCCATCTGTTCGCCGTGCGCCGATATTACCTGCTGGAAATATCCGTAGCGGTAGAGCAGTCCTACGGCTACCATATTCACGTTCAGGTCGCTGGCTTCCTTCAAATAGTCGCCTGCCAGGATGCCCAAGCCGCCCGAATATATCTTCAGCGAGGTATGCAAGCCATATTCCATACTGAAATAAGCGATCTTCGGGTCTTTGCGCAATTCCTTTTCCTGCATGTATTTCACAAAGCTGCTGTACACACGGTTGAGGTTGGTCGTGAATGCCAGGTTGTTTTCCAGGGCGACCAGTTTGTCATAAGGGATGAGGCCGAGGAATACCACCGGATTCTGGCCGCTTTCTTTCCATGCCGACGCGTCGATAGATTCGAACAAATCACCGGCATCGTCGTTCCAGCACCACCACAGGTTGTTGGCTAATTCTTCGAGCGCTGTCAGCTTTTCAGGTATGTTTTTGTTGATCAGCATGCGTTTCCATTTAGGCGCATCAATTGACTGATACTTGTCTACCTGCGGGATGTCTTCAACGAGTTCCTTGCTGGGCGTGTACAGCGCTACCACTTCCTGCGCATTGCGCAACGCAATGTCGTAAGCCCGCTCATAATATTCAATAAAATGCGACCACAACGCGATGCGCGATACTTCAAAGACCTCTGCGCGGCTTTTCCTTTCGCGGACGGCGTCGAAATTCGAAAATTCAAGGATGGTGCCGGCAATAGCTGCAATCACTTCCGCATCGTTTGTATCGTTGCGTTCAATCACACGGACGGAGGTATTGTCGGAGGAGCCTTTTTCCTTAACCCACAATCCGAATCCGGCCAGCGTGGTAGTGACGGTGGGTACGTGGAATGCCACGCTTTCGAGAGGCGTATACCCCCACGGTTCGTAATATGACGGGAATACGGTCAGATCTAACCCGATCAGCAACTGATAATAAGGAAGGTTAAAAATCCCATCGTCGCCGTACAGGTAGCAGGGGACAAAGATGACTTTTACCTTTTCCCCGGGTTCGTTTGTCAGTCCTGCATTTTTGATTTCACGAAGCGTAGGGTCGAAATCGGCATCGTGGAGATTGTGGGTCAGTATTTTGCCGTCGGTATTTTTTCCGCCGGGGCTGTTCAGTACCGTTTGCAGGTCTTTTCGCGGGCCGTAATGGTTGGCCGGGATGAAGATGAAAGCGATGATTTCGCGGTGAAGCGAATTTTTCTTTTTCAACTCGCCCAATGATTTCACAAAAATGTCGATCCCTTTGTTCTTGAACTCGTACCGGCCGCTGATGCCAATAAACATCGGGTTGTCGCTCACTTCCCCGAACAGGGCTTTTGCTACTCCCGTCAAACGTTCGCGGGCAAGCGTACGTCCCCTGTCATATTCTTCCTTTTGCGGAACAAACGAATCTTCGAAGCCGTTGGGTGTTACAATATCCACATCCTTACCCAGGAAATGCGAACATTCCCTGCCCGTGATCTCGCTCACCGTGGTGAAGCAGTTGGCGTTCCGCGCCGACAGTTTTTCGAGCGACTGCTTCGCAACAACGTTAAATTCGGACGCTTTCATATCCGGGTTATAAGCGGTCATGGCGCCATACAAAGGCAGGAGGTTGCCGGCGATGGAGCGTCCCAGTACGGTGGCATGCGTGGTAAACACGGTGGCGATCTGCGGCATGGACATCCGTAGATACAGCAAGCCGGTGCCGGTCATCCATTCGTGGAATTGCGCCAGCACGTTATCGCGGATGGTGAGGTTGAACTTGACGAAGCTTTCAATTACTTTTCCCGCTGCATACCCGAAAAGCGCCGGTTCTACATAATCCCACTGCCCGGAAAGCGAGTCGAGCTGATATGTTTCCCAGAATTTGGAAAAAATGGCGTCTTTTTGAGGCGTGAATGACTGGAAATCGACAATCACCGCAATAGGGCTACCCTCAATGTTCCAGCGACCGATACGGATGTGCAGGCCTTCTTCGCCGGCTTTTGCTTTCCACGATTTGAAGAGTTGCGGATCTTCAAGAAATTCGGGATTGTCGGATGTGTCGCGCCAGACGTCCGGCCCGATCAGTATATAGTTACTTTTGTACCCGTCAACGAGGGTCTGCGCTTTCGTTGAAATTACGGTGTGTATGCCGCCTATTTTGTTGCATACTTCCCAACTCGTTTCAAAGATGTAATCAGGCCTTAATAAGTTTGTGTCCATTATTTTTTTGATCTTGATAATATTTAAACGAAAAAACGGTCAAAGGTATAAAAAACTCATCAACAATCCCGGATGAAAATAAGTTTTTAATTGCGGGATCCGAAAACGGTCACAGTCCCAGCGTTTCCCGTAATTTTTTTACGGCTGTTTCCGGTGACCGGTGTTCGCCGATGAGCGTGACGAATTTGCTTCCGATAATGGCGCCCGAAGCATGGTCGCAGGCTGTGCGGAATGTTTCCCGGTTGCTGATCCCGAACCCGATCATGCGGGGATTGCGCAGCGACATGGCGTTGATGCGGCGGAAATAGGCCTGTTTCTGTTCGTCGAACGAATTCTGCGCGCCTGTTGTGGCGGCGGACGACACCATGTAGATAAAACCGTCCGTATGTTCGTCGATGAAACGGATGCGTTCTTCGGACGTTTCGGGCGTTATCAGCATAATAACCTTCACGCCGTATTTTTCGGCTACCGGTTTGAAGTCGTTCAGATAGTCGTCGAACGGCAAGTCCGGGATAATGCAGCCGTCTATGCCACATTCGCGGCAAGACTTGCAGAAGCTGTCGAATCCATACCGCATCACCGGGTTCAGGTATCCCATGAGCAGGAGCGGGATCCGTACGTGGTCGCGTATGCCGGAGAGCCGGGCGAAGAGTTTGCGCAGCGACATGCCGTTTCTCAGCGCCTGCGTGGCGGCGGCCTGTATGACCGGGCCGTCGGCCATCGGATCGCTGAACGGGATGCCGATCTCGATCATGTCGACGCCGTTTTCCTCCAGCGTCCGTATCACATCCGCCGTATTACCGGCTTCCGGGTATCCGGCACAAAAATAAACCGAAAGAATATCTTTTCCCCTTGTATTAAATAATGTCTTTATCCTGTTTTCCATAAAACACAAAACATAAAATTAAAAACCGTATGATACAGACGCATCGAGACTGCGTATCTGACGAATAAAATCTCTCAGCTTCGCGATGTCCTTCACCGCAGGAGACGTTTCGAAGCCGCTGTTGAGGTCGATGCCCGCAAACGCCGGATGATGCAGGCGCCGGATGTCGTCCGCGCAGTCGGGAGTCAGTCCGCCGCTCAGCAAAAAGGGCGTGTCCCCCCTGTATTCATCAAGGAGAGACCAGTCGAAACGTCTGCCCGAACCGCCATGATTCGCGCATTTTGTATCGAACAGGAAATAATCGGCGCAGTGCGCGTAATTTTCCGTTCGCCTGAAATCCGCGCCGTCCGCTATCGGGAAAGCTTTAATAACGGAATAGCCCTGCCTGCGCACGGCCTCGCACGCTGCGGGCGATTCGTTCCCGTGCAGTTGAATGTAATCCAGCCGGAAACGCCGGGCACGGTCGCGCAGCCTTTCCGGCGTTTCGTTCACAAAAACGCCGGCTTTTTTCTTTCCCGAGCCATCCTTCCCGACGCCGGCGACGGCCTCGACGCCGTCCGCCACATACCGCGGAGAGGCGGGATAGAAGACGAAGCCGACAATGTCAATATCAACAGTTTCCAGTGCGCATATATTTTCAGGCGCCCGCATGCCGCATACTTTGATCATCATAACCTGATCCGCTGAGGATTCTTATTTTCCATCTCTTTCTATTTTCCGGACAAATGAAGACATCGTTTCGCCGGGATTTTCCGTCTTCATAAAGGTCTCGCCCATGAGGAAGCCGCGAAAGCCGGCGTCGCGAAGCCGTCTTACCACGCCTGCGTCGGATATTCCGCTTTCGGAAACGAACAGGGGCGCGCCGCTTCCCGCTCCCGCTTCGGCCTTTATCCGTTCGATCATGCGGAATGAATTGTTGATATCCGTATCGAACGTCCCCAGGTTGCGGTTATTGACGCCGAGCATATCAACGTGTTCGTTCAGATGCCGCAGTTCTTCCTCCCGGTGCACTTCGAGCAACACTTCCAGATCCAGCCGGTGGGCTATGGCGGCGAAGTCGCGACATTCCCGCTCCGTTAGCGACGCGGCGATCAGCAATACCGCATCGGCGCCCATCACGCGCGCCTGGTACAGCTGGTATTCGTCGATGATAAAATCCTTGCGCAGGAGGGGTAATGCGACAAGGGAACGGGCATGTTGCAAATCCTCCAGCGAACCGCCGAAAAATTCGCTGTCGGTAAGAACGGAACACGCCGCCGCTCCGCCCCGCCCGTAAGCGGGAAGGACGTCCTCGACCCGGGCTGCGGGATACAGCCACCCCTTCGACGGCGACCGACGCTTGAACTCTGCAATAATACCCGATGACGACGCTTCGAGCGACCGCCTCATCGAACAGGTACGGGACTCAAGACGATACGCTCCCGAAGCAAGCAGGAAATCCGGCGGCACAGCCTTTTTCTGCTGCGCAACCTCCCGTCGCTTACTGGCTACAATGGTTTCCAGTATATCCATATCTTTTCAGATGAAAATTGAACTGTGGAGATTTCGCATCAATATTTCGTGCCCTGCCAAAACTTTTGTTTCGATATAACTCATGTCCTTAAATTAATTAAATCACCGCAAAGGTAACATATATTTATCGCATCAACCGAATTTCATTGGAACCCTGGATGCAAAAAACCGTCGCAAGTATCAATATCTCATTTTATTACAACTATATTTTTCGTAAAAACAAGTTCATTAGAAATGAAATATAGTTTTGAAAATTTGGTGCCGGCTCACACCATATATTAAAGCGATCTCGCAGACAACTGTTTCTTCAGT
>JAISCQ010000297.1 GCA_031265445.1 Bacteroidales bacterium | reverse complement strand
TACACGTAGACTGCTGGCAATTCACCGGTGAATTGTGTCCGATACACGTAGACTACTGGCAATTCACCGGTGAATTGTGTCCGATACACGTAGACTACTGGCAATTCACCGGTGAATTGTGTCCGATACACGTAGACTACTGACAATTCACCGGTGAATTGTGTCCGATACATGTAGACTGCTGGCAATTCACCGGTGAATTGTGTCCGATACACGTAGACTACTGGCAATTCACCGGTGAATTGTGTCCGATACACGTAGATCGTTAGCAATTCACCGGTGAATTATGTTCGATACATGCTGATCGTTAAAAATTCACCGGTGAAATGATTCCGGGACGCCCCGTTGCTGAAAATTTGCCGATGAAATGTTCTATTCGGCGGTTTCTGCGCTGTCGTCCTGCGCTGCCTTTTTTGCTCTTGTTTTTCGGCTGGCTATGATAGTCTTGTACTGCGCGATAAGTTTGTTATGCGCAAGGATGAAAGACTCGTACGCCGCCACGCCGTTGATGACTGCAAAAGAATTGATACAGTTGACGATATTTTTGTAAACAGGGTCTAACTGCTGGCGGGCTGCAAACATATTACCCGAAGGTTTTTCGCCGCCTGCCTTGTACCATTCGTCCTGCAAACGGACAAACTCCCCGTTCGCACTGACTAATTCTGCAAGACGTCCATCAACTCCGATTAGCTGGATGTCCGCGCTGTAGGGCTGCAGGTTTGTTTGGAGATTGAACAGCCGGGCTGTTCCCTTGCTGTCGCTTAGCTTGGTCGGATTGCCGATTTCGTCGACTACCTTTAATACTCTGTCGGCAGCCTCGCTGATAGCCGGGTCGGAGTTGTATGTAGCGCTGCGCACGGCTATAGAGAATGCTACGTAACGGGTATCCCGATAATATTCGGCATTGTTTTTGGCTTCGGTCAATGAGTTGCCGGGCAACACTCCGTGCGTCTGTTGCACAAGGAGCAGTTTGTCCTTAAATAAAGGATGCAAGCCGCCAAGTCTCATTCTATTCACGTCATTGGCAACAAGTTGACGGTCGGTCTCAGACATGAACGATACATATTCGCCCTTCTGCATTGCCGTCGTTCTAAAAAAAGTAATACGTTCCATTTTATTTATCTTTAATAAGTTATTTAATCAATCAATCTTTTTATTCAATATTTATCTTTGTTTATTTTCTATTTTCTTTTAAAAGCCGTTCAAATTCGGCATAAGGTCTATTCTTTAGCTCCCGTTTAAAAAACCGGGAGCTTTACGCCAATCCGGCTCGGGCTGAATATATGACAGACATTTTTCATATCTAAAATTTTTCGTAAAGGTAACGTATATTTATTGCATCAGCCGAATTTCATTTGAACTTTATGCAAAAAAATCATCGAAAGCAACATTTTTCGTAAAAACAAGTTCATTAGAAAGCAAAATAATCATCCGCACGATGATAGCCCGAAGGGCTTTATTTTCATAACCGCAGGTCGGCGACCTGCGGAAAACGGTCACCTTCCGTCCACTGCCTGAAAGGCAGGACCTTCAGTCTTTCAAAAAATACCGCTCATCAATCACTGATGTGATATAACAGATGTGTGTAATGTAACTCATATAAACAATGCTTTAAGGTTCTGCCTTGCAGGCAGTTTTTACCCGTGTGCAGTTTCCGCAGGTCGCTGACCTGCGGTTATGAAAATATGGCCCTGTCGGGCTAATCCGTTCGACCGCGTATCTTTTGTACGTATTACGTATCATCTTCTTTAAATTTTTTACGGGGCAAAGGTAACGTATATTGATTACATCAACCGAATTTCATTTGAACTTTATGCAAAAAAAATCATCGAAAGCAACAGCATATCATTTTATTACAACCATATTTTTCGTAAAAACAGGTTGTCTCCGTAAATTATAATCTTCATTTTATTTACTAAAGAAAGTGCAAGTATAGTGTTTTTCGGGAAACAATAGACCGGAGGGAAAAAATTGGCGTCGGAATGTTCCGAAAGAGGCTTGCACCCCTGCAGGACGGTTTCTGCACGTGCAGAAAGGAGTTTACACCCCTGCAAGACGGTTTCTGCACGTGCAGAAAGAGGTTTGCACCCCTGCAAAACGGTTTCTGCACGTGCAGAAAGAGGTTTACACCCCTGCAAAACGGTTTCTGCACGTGCAGAAAGAGGTTTACACCTCTGCAGGACGGTTTCTGCACGTGCAGAAAGAGGTTTGCATTCCTGCAAGATGGTTTCTGCACGTGCAGAAAGAGGTTTGCATTCCTGTCAAGACTGATCCTCTTAGCAGCGCCCGACCTGACAGGGTCGTCAAACCCTGTCAGGATCGAAACTGCCTGATTCCTCTTACCTCAAAAACAGTAGTTCCCTGTATTTCGGCAACGTCCACATTTCGTTATCCACAATCAGTTCGAGTTTATCGATATGATAACGGATTTCATCGAAAAACGGAACGACGCTGTTGCAATAGATCACCGCCTTTTCGCGCTCGTTTTCGATTTTGTTGGCTACCTTGCGGGCTTCCACCATTTGGTCTACCTTCGCCTTGATGATATTCGTCCGTTCGGAAATCTCCTCGATGAGCGCAAAATCCTGCGCCGAAATCTTGTTGGCGCGGTCGTCGTTATACAACGTGCGGATTTTCGACACATTGTCGAGCAGCATGCCCTGGTAGCGCGTGGCTACGGGAATGATGTGGTTCATCGCCAGGTCGCCCAGCACGCGGGCCTCGATCTGCACTTTCTTGGTATATACGTCCCATTTCACCTCGTTGCGGGCATGCAGCTCCTTTTCGCTCAGCACGCTGGTTGCAGTGAACATTTTGACGGACTGTTCGCTAAGATATGCATCGTATATCACCGGGACGCAGGTTTCGCAGTCCAGGCCGCGACGTAAAGCTTCCTCTTTCCACTCGTCGCTGTAGCCGTTGCCGTCAAAACGGACAGGCTTCGATTCGGTAATATATTTGCGGATTACCGTGAAGATGGCCTCGTCCTTTTTGCCGCCCATTGCAATGATCCCGTCAACTTCGGTTTTGAACTGCTTCAGCTGATAGGCCACAGATGTGTTGAGCGCAATCATGGCCGAGGCGCAGTTTGCCGACGATCCTACAGCCCGGAACTCGAAGCGGTTACCCGTGAAAGCAAACGACGAGGTACGGTTACGATCGGTGTTGTCCACAAGTATTTCGGGAACATGCGTCAGCGAGAGGCGCGTACCGGTCTTCTCGGTAACGCGGATCGGCGATGTGCCTTCGCTCGTTTCCAGCGCGTCGAGCACAGCGGAAATCTGGCTGCCGAGGAACACCGAAATAATGGCCGGCGGCGCTTCGTTCGCTCCAAGGCGATGGGCATTGGTAGCCGATGAAATGCTCGCTTTCAGCAGTGCATTGTTCCTGTACACAGCCATCAGCACGTTCACCAGTATGGTGATGAATTGCAGGTTTTCCTGTGCGTTCCTGCCCGGCCCAAGCAGGTTGACGCCCGTATCTGTGCCCAGAGACCAGTTGTTGTGCTTGCCCGAACCGTTGATGCCCTTGAACGGCTTTTCGTGCAGCAATACCCGGAAGTGGTGGCGTTCGGCCACACGTTTCATCGTCGACATCAGCAACAGGTTATGATCCACGGCCAGATTGGTTTCCTCGTATATCGGGGCGACTTCGAACTGATTGGGCGCTACCTCGTTGTGGCGTGTTTTTACGGGAACGCTCAACTTGTAGCACTCGTACTCCAGCTCGCGCATGAATGCGGATACCCGCGTAGGGATGGCGCCGAAGTAGTGGTCTTCCAACTGCTGGTTCTTGGCGCTTTCATGCCCCATCAGCGTGCGTTCGGTAAGCACCAGGTCGGGACGGGCCGAATACAGGGCTTCGTCCACCAGGAAATACTCCTGTTCCCAGCCAAGGTACGAGTACACCTTGCGCACGTTGCGGTCGAAGAGCCTGCACACATCCGTGGCCGCTTTGTCCACAGCCTGTATCGCTTTCAGCAGCGGCATCTTGTAGTCGAGCGACTCGCCGGTGTAAGAGATGAAAATGGTAGGGATACAAAGCGTATCATCCACGATGAAAGCGGGCGACGACGGATCCCAGGCGGTATATCCGCGCGCCTCAAAGGTATTGCGAATCCCGCCGCTTGGAAAGCTCGATGCATCCGGTTCCTGCTGTGCCAGCAGTTTTCCGGTGAATTCTTCGATCATTCCCCCGTTGCCGTTCGGCTCGATAAAGGCGTCGTGTTTCTCGGCCGTACCGTCGGTGAGCGGGTGGAACCAGTGCGTATAGTGCGTCGCGCCCATCTCCATGGCCCACATGCGCATGCCCGCAGCCACGTGGTTGGCGATGTTCCGCTCCAGCGGCACGCCTTCGTCAATAGCATCCAGCACGACGCGGAGCGTTTCCTTCGAAAGATACTTGCGCATCTGGTTGCGGTCGAACACGTACATTCCGAAATAGTCCGACGTCTTCTTGCCGGGAACGGGAACATGGACGGCTTTGCGTTTGAAAGCCTCTTCTACTGCTTTGAATCTTAAATTTGACATGATGTTATTTTGATTTTCGATTGACAATTTTTATTTTATCCTTAATTTAACGAAGGAACACGAACCGGTCGGAAGAAGGCCGGTTGGGGCTTACTTCAAACAGATATTGTTCTTTGCACATTCCTCCACCATCTCCTCCGGCCAGATACTCGACTGTACCTCGCCGACATGCGCGCCATGCAGCAGGTACATGCACAGGCGCGACTGACCGATACCGCCGCCGATGGAAAGCGGAATCCTGTCTTCCATCAGGCTCTTGTGGAAAAGCAACTGCAGGCGGTCTTCGCAATCGCGTATCTTCAACTGCGCCAGCAGAGCCGATTTATCCACGCGGATACCCATCGAGGATATCTCGAAAGCGCATTTCAGCAACGGGTTCCACAGGATGATATCGCCGTTAAGCCCCTTGTGCCCGTCGCCGGTTTCGGTGCTCCAGTCGTCGTAGTCGGGCGAGCGGCCATCGTGGATTTTTCCGTCGGGCAATGTGCCTCCAATGCCGATCAGGAAAATCGAACCATACTCCTCGACGGCTTTGTTTTCGCGTTCCTTAGGCGAAAGATCCGGATAACGCTTTTGCAGATCTTCGGTATGCACGAAAGTAATATCCGGCGACAGCCAGGGCGTGATGATTGGATATGCCTTGCAAACTGCTGCTTCGGTAGCCCGGAATGCATCATAAATCCTCCGGACAATGCCTTCCAGGAAATCGGGGTTACGGTCGGCGGCGGTAATGGTACGTTCCCAGTCCCACTGGTCGACATACACCGAATGAAGGTTGTCCAGCTCTTCCTCGTCAGCGCGGATCGCGTTCATGTCCGTGTACAGTCCTTCGCCCGGCGCGATATTGTATGCGCCCAGCTTCATCCGCTTCCACTTGGCCAGCGACTGCACGATTTCGGCGCGCTTCCCGATGGAGGAAATTTCGAACGATACGGGACGTTCTATCCCGTTGAGGTTATCATTGATGCCCGTCCCCGAAAGGACAAAAAGCGGTGCGGTAACGCGCCTTAACGACAAGGCTCCGGCAAGTTCCTTCTGGAAAGTGTCTTTGATCATTTTTACGGCTTCTTCCGTGTGCCGTGCGTCCAGCGTTGGCTGGTAATCTTTAGGTATAACTAACATGATTTTTGGGTTTTAATTTTTAACTTTTAATTTTTAATCTAAAAAGACCTGTCGGGCTTTGAAAAGCCGACAGGTCCATATTCTTGCTTTAACTGTATGTGGCTTCGCCATGCTCGTAAATATCCAGCCCTTCTTCTTCTACACGCGGCGATACCCGTATACCCACGGTTTTATCGGCAATGTAAAAGAGGATGATGGTAAGGATGGCGCTGTAGGCGATGGTGGCGACGGTGGCTACCGTCTGTATCCATAATTGATGCCAGTCGCCCGACAAAGCTCCCTGTACGCCGCCTTCGCCACTGATTACCTGTGTGGCAAACACCCCGGTGAGTATCGATCCGACGGTGCCTCCCACGCCATGCACGCCGAATGCATCCAGCGAATCGTCGTATTTCAGCTTTGCTTTTACAACGGCAACCATGAAGAAGCATACGACAGACGATGCAGCCCCGATGAAAAAGGCTCCGAGCAGATCGACCGTTCCTGCGGCGGGCGTGATGGCTACCAGCCCGGCAACAGCGCCCGTACAGGCGCCTACCACGGTAGGTTTCCTGTCGCGTATCCAGTCGATCGCCATCCAGGTGACCACAGCCACGGCAGTTGCGAAATGCGTCACCAGGAAAGCATTGGCGGCAAGGCCGTCGGCAGCGAGACCGCTACCGGCGTTGAACCCGAACCAGCCCAACCAGAGGAAGATGGCGCCGAGGAACACGAACGCGATGTTGTGCGGCGTGGTGGGGCGTCCGGGTTTATAATCCCTGCGCCTGCCGACCAGTATGGCCATCACAAGGGCCGTAATACCTGCGTTGATGTGTACCACGGTGCCTCCTGCAAAGTCGATGGCTCCCAGTTTTTGCAGCCATCCGCCGCCCCATACCCAGTGCGCCAAAGGGTTGTACACAAGTATCGACCACAGGATGATGAAGAACAGGTATCCCGAAAACTTTACCCTTTCGGCGAAAGCCCCAATGATGAGCGCCGGCGTGATGATGGCAAACATGCACTGGAACAGCGCAAAAATGATTTCGGGGATGTCCGGGCCGGCAATCAGCGTATCAAGCCCGACGCCTTTCAGGAAGACCTTTTCGAACCCGCCGATAAAGAAACCCAGCGGGTGGCCTGCATCCGTAAAGCTGGAACCGAATACCCAACTGTAGCCGAAGGCAAACCAAATGATGGAAATAACGCCCACCAGCACAAAACACTGCATGATGACGCTTAACAGGTTGCGCTGACGTACCAGTCCGCCGTAAAATAAGGCCAGCCCGGGAACAGTCATCAGCATTACCAGAATGGTAGCTACGATGATCCACGCGGTATTGCCGCTATCAGGTACGGGTACGGCAACAGACTCGACGGCTGTTTCGTCCGCAATTTCGGAAACTACTGCTACTTCCGTCCGGATGGTATCCGTCTGGATGGTATCCTGCGCCATTACTGCATGTGGCGCAAAAAATAACATCAAAAGAACGCTTGCTATAAAGAAAAATCTACTTTTCATGGCTATCTGTTTTTTGAGGTTATTTGACATCATATAATGAAATATCACCGCGTTCACCGGTACGGATGCGGACAGCGTCGTCGACGGGATAGATAAATATGCGCCCGTCGCCTGTTTCGCCGGTGTAAGCCTGCTCCTGTATCGCTTCCACCGTCTTTTCCACATTGATATCCCTTACCACGATGCTCAGGAGCACCCGTTCGATCGTACTCGTATCATACGCTATTCCGCGATAGATACGCTCCTGCTGCATCTTTCCAACGCCCCGCACATCGTAGTACGAGAACCACTCTATATCGGCCGTCAACAGGGCCTCTTTTACATCGTCAAATCTTGATTTGCGTATGATGGCTTCTATCTTTTTCATTTCGATAAGTCATTTAAAATTTGAAACTAATTCCGAAAACAAGGAAAACATCTTCTTTGGCCGGGTTAAAGGCCAGCTGCCCGAACAGGGATGGCGAAAACCCGTCTGTAATGCTCACATCCTTCGATGCTGCCAGCGAAATGTTCGTCACTGCAAAACCGCTCGTCCCGTACAGTTGCTCATCCCTTTCGTAGCCGGTGTACAACACGTTGCTGTTCCACGGGCTTGCCCCGACGGCTGCGGTAAGCTCCACCTCCTTGACGGCAAAGGAATACCCCACTTCCGCGTAAGTGGAAAATGCGCGTTTGGTACTCTCCCCGTCGATGTATTGATCGCCGGCGCCGGCGATCATGGTGTTCCACGAGAATCCCAGCCCGAAATCAAATTCGTATCCGAGGCTGGCTTCCAACAAGTGTGACGACTCATCCTTTTTGAAGCGGAAATAATCGAAAGCTTCTTCGCCGTTCCACCAGTAATCGGTAAGTCCGACATAAAACCCGCCGATGGTGTAGCCTGCCGCGAGGTCGACTTCCTTATAGCCTTGTCCGGCCATGTCTACGCTTCCCCAGGCGCCGATACTGAACCCGCCGACGGACAAGTCCATCGAGGGCTGTATGCTTGTACCGGCCGTGGCCACTCCGCGCCATACATAAGAACTGACAAAATCGGCTCCTGCCGAAAATTCGCATTGCGCTTTACCCTTTACAGGCGCCAGCAGCAATGCCGTTATGATGAAAAAAACTATCTTGTTCATGATAAAATTAAAATTTGAATAAAAAAATGATAAACCTAATTGACCGACCTGTGAAGTTTTCATCAGGTCTTTTTGTTGATGGATAACTGCCTGCCGTTTTTATCAAACGATGCAGGTTGATGCGAACCCTCTTATCAACCGGTGTGCGGGACGAGTTTCGTCGCGGTCTTGGCGAACCCCCTTTTTTATGTCCGGCCACCGTCAAGGGAAATCATCTGCGTCTTTCAGGTCATTTCCCGTGGATCAAGCTAATCCCCCGAAGGGGTTCTTGATTCGCGGATACAATTGATAATCCAACTTTAACTTTTTCATTGCTATGGATGATGAATGTTGTTTTAAAAATCCAGCGGTTACTTTATTTCTTCATTCTCTCTATTGCTTCTTCCGTATCCTTCCGGTTTCCGAAGGCCGTCAGCCGCACGTATCCTTCGCCGCTTGCGCCGAATCCTGCTCCGGGCGTGGTTACTATTTCCAGCCCGTTCAGCAAATGATCGAAATACTCCCATGAGGTCATTCCGTCAGGCGTTTTCAGCCAGATGTAAGGGGCGTTAACACCCCCGTACGTTGTCATTCCGGCTTTTTCCAGGCCATTTTTGATGATTTTTGCGTTCTCCATATAACCATCGATGGTTTGACGCACCTGTTTCCTGCCTTCCGGGGAATACACCGCTTCGGCTGCACGCTGCACGATGTAAGCCGTTCCATTGAACTTGGTCGACTGGCGGCGGCGCCACAAATCGTTGAGCAATACCCGTTCGCCGTTCAATGCCGATGCCGTCAACTCTTTGGGAACCACCGTATATCCGCAACGCAACCCGGTGAAACCGGCCGTCTTGGAGAAGCTGCGGAACTCGATGGCCACGCGTTTCGCCCCGTCAATCTCGTAGATACTGTGTGGAATATCCTTTTCGGTAATGAATGCTTCGTAGGCTGCATCGAACAGCAGCAACACATCGTTTTTAAGCGCATAATCCACCCAGCGTTTCAGTTCCCTGCGGGTGAGCGTAGTGCCCGTAGGATTGTTGGGATAGCAGAGGTACACCACATCTACGCGTTGCTGCGGCAGCGGGGGAACAAAACCGTTGGCTGCCGTGCAGGGCAGGTATTCGATATTCGTCCAGCGTCCGTCAGCCAGAATGCCCGCGCGTCCCGCCATCACGCTGGTATCCACGTACACCGGGTACACCGGATCGGTGACGCTCACCACGTTGTCGGCGCTCAATATGTCGCCGATGTTGCCGGTATCGCTCTTGGCGCCGTCGCTCACAAACAGTTCGTCGGGACTGATGCGTACGCCGTGCGCCTCGAAGTCGTTCCTGACGATGGCTTCCAGCAGGAACGGATATCCCTGGTCGGGTGCATAGCCCCGCATGGTCTTTTCCGACGCCATTTCCAGCGTAGCATCCTGCAATGCCTTGATGACGGCGGGCGCCAAAGGTTGCGTTACATCGCCTATCCCCAGGCTGATGACTCGATGCGCGGGATGCGCCGACTTATATGCGCTCACTTTCCGGGCGATTTCTGCAAACAGGTAACTGCCGGGCAACTTGAGAAAATTTTCGTTTACTAATGCCATTTCTTTGGTTTTATATTTCTCCGGTGAAAACAGTTACCGCTTCGCCGGTCATATATACATGATGATCGTCCGTTCGCCATTCTATGGCGAGATCGCCGCCCGGCAAGCTGACGGTTGCCTTGCGTTTGGTTTCGTCCGTAAGAACTGCTGCAACCAGCGCCGCACATGCTCCTGTTCCACAGGCTTGCGTTTCGCCTGCGCCCCGTTCCCAAACCCGCATTTTCAGATGTCCGGGGCTTACCCGCTGCACAAATTCAACGTTGGTGCGCTCGGGAAACAAAGGATAACATTCCGTTTCGGGCCCCCACAGTTTCAACGGAATCCGGTCGACATCATCTACAAAAGTAACCGCATGCGGGTTACCCATCGAGACACAGGTGATACGGCGTGTTTCCGACGGGAAGCATACCGGGCAGTCGATTATTTCGTCCAGGGGGAGCGCCACCGGTATATCCGAAGCAGTCATCACCGGTTTGCCCATATCCACCCGCACGGTCTTCACCTTTCCATCCTCGAGGAAGAGACGCAACTGCCGGGTTCCGGCAAGCGTTTCGAGCGTGATTTCGGTATGATCCGTCATTCCATTGTCGTACACATATTTTGCCACGCACCGCGATGCATTGCCGCACATCTGCGCTTCCGTGCCGTCGGCATTGAACATCCGCATCCGGAAATCGCATCCGGCAGAAGGCATGATCAATACCAGCCCGTCGGAACCGATGCCTTTATGACGGTCGCTCAACCGTATCGCCAAGTCCCCGGGATTTTCAATTTCCCCGTCGAAACAATTCATATAAATATAATCGTTTCCCAGACCGTGCATTTTTGTGAACTTCATGAATATCTATTTTTGATGACAATTCTTAATTAAATGACACTGCAAAGTAAAATAAAAATTTTATCAAAAATGCAAATTTAATTTCAATAATTAATGTAAATTCATATTTTGATTATAAATTGACAGTAAAAATGTAAATTTAGTTTGAAAATGTAAATTTTCAATTACAAATAGAATGTTGAACTGTTAGATTGTAAATGAAAAATGTAAGCTACTGTTAATAAGTAATAAAGAATGGCTCTATAACATTTTGTACGGGTATCAGCCCTCTACCCCGGGCTGCGACTGCGGCTTGCCCGGGGTTATCCGAATTAGACGCCTGCCGGCGTCAGTCTGCGTAGCCTGACAGGGCAGATGACTTTTTGCTTCGGGCAGATGACTTTTTGTTTCGGGCAGATGACTTTTTGTTTCGGGCAGATGACTTTTTGCTTCGGGCAGATGACTTTTTGCTTCGGGCAGATGACTTTTTGCTTCGGGCAGATGACTTTTTGCTTCGGGCAGATGACTTTTTGCTCCGGGCAGATGACTTTTTGCTTCGGGTAGATGACTTTTTGCTTCGGGTAGATGACTTATTGCTTCGGGCAGATGACTTTTTGTTTCGGGCAGATGACTTTTTGTTTCGGGCAGATGACTTTTTACTCCGGGCAGGTGACTTTTTGCTTCGGGCAGGTGACTTTTTGCTCCGGGCAGATGACTTTTTGCTTCGGGCAGGTGCAAATTAATTAATACCTTTCGTGTGCAAAGCCCAATGACCGTATGAAGCAATATTGGATACAGCATGATGATTCCGTATGCCAATACCCAGTGCGGTCGCGATATAAACAGTCAATTTCCGACCATCCCGTATACTGCCCGCAGCACCCAATATTGCGCCGCCGAATCGATCTCGAACGGATACCGCACCAATTCGTTCAGACACAGGAATATTTTCCGGTCGTGTTCTTCGAAGATGCCCGGATACAAGCCTGTATTGTCCACCATGGCGCCGAACTTGCCGTTGATGCGGTGGACATTCTCCTTCACAATATTTTCGTAGAAAAGGATATCGCCGTTTTTAAAATCAAAACCAAGCGGGAGGTTTTCGGAATTATCCACTTCGAAGGCGATGAGGCGAAATTTGGAGTTGTTGGGAATAATGATGTGCGGCAATTGCCGGGTCAACTCCTCATCGTGGTAATGAGCGGTATATTCGGGCAAATGTAAAGCCGATACATACGGGATCGGTACCAGTGCGTGATTGCGCTTCAGGTCTTCGGTTTCAAGCACCAGTTCCGTGTTGTAATGCAGGAGTTGATTTACCGAAAGGTCTTTCAGGATAAAATCAGTTAAAGGGATGCCAAAATATTTAGCAATATCGGCGACCACTTCTATTTTGGGTTCGGCGCGTTCTTCCTCATATGACGAAATGTTTCCGCGCGTAAGCTGGAACAATTCTGCAAACGACTGCTGGCTTAAACCCTTGACATTCCGGATTTTTTTTATATTTTTCCCTATTTTACCCACAGATTATTTTCGTTCTTGAATTATTAACTTCATTGAGATCGTTTCGCTAAGTTCGCTAAGTTTTTGATGATCCTTTACAAAATGACTTCATCTTAAAAATCAATAATATAAAATTTTTAAATATTTTTTTTGCAAAATATTTTATCTTTTTTTTGCAAAATAAAAAAATGAGATCTACTTTTGCTAAAAATAATATGATGCAAATGTAAATCATTTTATTCGAAAACAAACAGTTCTTTGCAAAGAAAGAAACGGTTAAGAAAATAACAGACAGATTGGCATGGCAGGCCTGTTGGAAAACATGATTTTGCTGAAATCTGTGAGCTTTCGAAAAATGCCGGAGAAATAAAATATTACACCATAAATAATCACTGAAAATGCAAGAAATCGATTTGTCGGAGAATCGTGAAGAACGGGAAGCCGCCGAAAATATGTCAGATGACGGCAAACCCGTCAAAAGAAACAGGAAAGCGCCGAAAAAGAGAGACGGAACCGTTGAAGTGGAAGGAGTCGCTTTCGAAAGGGCGAGCAATACGTTTCGCGAGAGGCAAAAGAAGTTTGGCACGGAAGAAAAGGCTTCCGGGAACGTTCGAAAGGCCGTCAAAAAGATCGAGAGAAAACCCCGGGAAAATGACCGGTCGGTTACGGAAAGCGATAAGCCGGTCAGGTACCGGGAACGGAGAACGGGAAGAGACGATCGATCGTTTACGGATGGCGGTAAACCGGTAAAATCGCGTTTACGGAGCGGCGGGACTTTCGGCAGGCGCGAAAAAAAATCCAAACCCGGCGAAAAAGATTTTAAGGGTGTAAAACGGTTTTTCAAAGAAAGAGACCGAACGTTCAAAAGGAAGGAGCGATCGAACAACCGGGAAGGGTTTGTTGACAGGAAACTTGCCGGATGGTCATCCGATAGAGATGAACGGTTTTCGAAAGGTTCGGATCGCCGGAAAAGTTCCGCACCGTCGAAGTCGGCTGATCGGAAGGCAAAACCGCCGGGAAACTTTAAGCCCGGTTCGAAGGCGCAGGGAAAGAAGGTTCCGGTGATCGTGTACGGCGACCCGAAGGCAAAACCGCCGAAAAAATCGAATCGACACTCGATTCCGAAAAGCAACAAACCGGTTTAACAGTTTGAGCAAATTGTTAATTTTGTGATGCCGTTCAGGATAGTTTCGTTCTCCGTACAATCACAAGTTATCAACCATAAATACCAATGCCTGTGTATTTCAAGAAAATCGAATCCTACATTTCCCAGTTGGGATATTACATCTCGTATCAGGACGAAAAGGAAGGAATATTTTGCATCGAGAGCGAGGAAGATGGCGTCAAGAACCTGATTATTGGCGTGGCTCCGCCGATTGTGGTACTGGAGCAGTTCATCTTCACGCTCAAAAGCGACGATAAGGAAATACTGAAATCGTTGCTCAAGAAGAATCGAGACATCGTGCACGGAGCTTTCGTGTTGGACGAAACAGGGAAGCGTGTTATTTTCAGGTATACCATGCAGGTAGAAACTCTCGACCCCAATGAGCTGGAAGGAGCGCTTAACTCGTTGGGACTGTTGTTGAGCGAATATTACGAACAAATCCTTGAATTCTCAAAACAATAGAATGTGGATGACACGAATCGAACGGATCGCTTTGCCTGGATCGCATCATCCGCGTTTCATCAATCAAAAATCAAAAAAATCATGAACGTATTTAAAAGACTTTTAAGAATAGGGACAGCCGAAATTCATTCGATTGTCGACAAGATGGAAGATCCGATCCGCATGACCGAACAGGGAATCCGCGAAATGCGCGAAGACCTGGACAAGTCGGTGGAATCGCTGGCACGGGTGAAGGCTATGGCCATCCGCGCCAAAAATGAAAAGAACAGGAAAACGGACGAAGCCCGCGATTACGAAAACAAAGCCGTACTGTTGCTCACCAAGGCCCGGAAAGGTGAATTGGAGATGGCACAGGCCGAGAAATTAGCCCGCGAAGCTTTGTCGCTCAAGGAAGGATTGCTGGGCGAAGTGGAAAAACTGAGCGGACAACAAATCGTTCACGAAAACGCAGCCGACGAAATCCGGAAGAATGTTGATATACTGAAATTCAATATCAACAAGTGGGAGAATGAGTTGAAGACGCTCCGCGCCCGCATAAAGGTAAGCCGCGCCACCAGGGAGGTGAACAAACAAATAGCGCAGATCGACAGCAACAGCACCATCAGTATGCTCGAACGCATGAAGGAAAAGGTAGAGGACGAGGAAGCGCTGGCACAGGCATACGGCGACCTGGCCAAAAGCGGCAAATCCGTCGACGACGAAATCAACAGGGCCATCGGCAGCGATGTAGAAAAGGTAAACCATGACCTCGACGAAATCAAAAAGAAACTGGGAATCGACACCCATGGAAACCGGATGTTGCCCGGATAAACCTCAGTGTGTCTCAGAGATCCTCAGTGTAACCATATCATTTAAAAAATAAAATATCATGGACAAAATCGCAGACTATATCAAACAGCCAGACGTGATCATGGGTTTGTTCTTTATTGTTATTGGAATAGTTGTCGGCGTTTTTAAACAATATTGGCTAATTGCAGGAGTAAACACTATGTCAGGTAAAAAATTGGCTAAAATCGATTTGGATTATTTGACGAAATACTTTGGTTTATTTTTTGGCGTATTCGGATTGCTTATGGTGTTAAGTCCGCTTCTTTTCGACTATTTTAGCGTAACCCACGGAGTCCGTTATAGTATTGTATGGATTTCGGTTATATCCTTTGTTGTGTTTATTCTTTTGTATTTTAACGTCATTAAAAGAAACAGGGTTTACAAAAAGAATTAACGTAGATGGAGTCTTTCCAATGCTTATGGAGTAATTTAAAATCATAAATCGAAACAAAAATGTCCGACATCCTGCATACTCTTTTCAACCCGTTGCCCAACGCCGTTATGACCGTGCTGGTAGGCGTGCTGGCTTTGTATTGGCTGTATGTTATGCTTGGCGGCGCAGGCTTTGGCGATTTGGACCTTGGCGTCGATTTCGATGCCGGTGTGGATGCGGGCGCCGAAATACCCGATGTACACACAGGCGATATCGATACCGGCGACACGGATGCTGATACCGATGCTGACGGCCATGTGCACGAAGCAAAGACGGAAAGCGTCTTCGTTAAGTTCCTCCACTACCTGAATGTGGGCAAAGTACCGTTCATGCTGGTGCTTTCCACCTTTAAGTTCCTCAGTTGGATATGTACCCTCATTACCACCAAGTTCCTCCTTGTAGACACATGGGGCTGGAAATCGATACTGATACTGATACCGATATTTGCCGTCGGGATTTTATTAACCGGATATGCCACCACACCTATGGCCAGATTTTTCAAACAGATTGGATACCAGGGCGAAGAAGAGATCGATTTTCTCGGTCGTTCGGGAAAGATGCGCTCTACCATCAAAGGCGACAAGATTGGATTTGCCGAATTCATGGTTGAGCGAAACCCGATGAAGCTGAACGTAAAAAGCCACACCGGCGAAGAAATCGCGTACGGCGATCAGGTAATGGTAACCGACGAATCGGACGACCGGAAGATTTATTTCGTGACGAAGGAAATAACACTTTAATTTCCGGATCATGGATAACTTAGTCACTGTCCTTACGTTTGTTTACCCTCATGAATCGGGTATTCCGCGTAGTTTGCTCGAGTCGGAAGGTATCGAGTGCTTTATGCGCGACGAAATGACTGCCACTGTCCAGCCGTTCTACTCGAATGCCATCGGCGGAATCAAGTTGCAGGTAAGGGAGGGCGATGTGCAAAGGGCTATGGAGATATTAATCGAAGGAGGCTTTATCAGCGATGAAGAAAAAAAAGCATGGTTGGGAGAGGACGAAAGTGGGATGAAGGCATCCGACGGATCAGCCTGTCCATATTGCGGGTCAACGGAGGTGGTACGGGAAAAATCGGCTTTTGCGGCCATGCTTTCGATGCTTTTGCTCGGTTTTCCTGTTCTGCCTTTCCGAAAAGGTTATCATTGCATGGATTGCGGAAAGGATTTCAGGAATGTAAAGAATAAAGAATAAGTAATTTTCAATTTTCAACAATAAAACCAAATCAAATGGAAAATATCAAAAAAAGTTATCCAAACATCATTCAAAGTATTGGAATATCAGGGATTATGATATTGGCCTCGATCGTATTTAGCCCTCTCATCCTTCTCTCCAATTATATTGGAAAAGATGCGGCAACATTCATTTTTTATGTTTTGGCGATTGGTATTACATTTGGAATTGCATACATCATCCGGCGCAAAGTAACGGGACAGAGGACTTTTAACCTTTCTATTCCCAATAAAAGAACTCTTCCTTTTATCATCGCCGGAACCATCGCGTTAGCGTTCGGAATAGCTTCGCCAATAGTAGAATTGATCCCGATGCCCGAATTTATTAAAAAGGCGCTCATGGATAATTTCGGTGGTACGGGAATCTTTGCTTTTCTGCTCATGGTGGTTGCTGCACCCGTATTTGAGGAACTTATTTTCAGGGGAATCATATTGGACGGATTGCTGAAACAGTATTCTCCAATGAAATCCATATTACTGTCCGCCTTATTATTCGGCATCATTCATTTAAATCCGTGGCAGTTTGTAACGGCGGTTATCATCGGGGTTTTTGCGGGATGGATTTATTATAAGACAAGGAGTCTGACATTATCCGTGATCATTCACGCAACAACTAATTTCGGCGGGTTTCTTTCCAACTTTTTTACGGATGAGTCCGCCATGGATCAAAGTTCAATTGAATTTTACGGCGGGGTAACGAATTTCATTCTGGCGACTTTAGCTGCGATCTTCATGGTTTGTTTCTGCATTTTCTTTTTGAGAAAAGAGTTCCGTAAAAGCAATCCGACAAACTTCGGAAATTTCTAAACAGAAATTTTCCATTCGGACATTATTGCCGGATTATTACCCATTTCCCGCCTTTGCCAGCGCCTTCACGACGGATAATTCCTTTGGCTCTTAGATTGTCGATATGCTTTTGAATTGTTGAACGTGTTATTTTGGTTTCGATTGATAGTCGAGTAATGGATATGGTATTATCTTTGCTTATCAAATCTAAAATTTTATCAGCTGTCTTAATTTTCATACCGCTTTCTGCTTCAATCGTACCGCTTTCCATACCGCTTTGGTTGTCTATCGTACCGCTTTCTTTAATCAGAGATATTATTTTGTCGGTTCTATCGGTGACATTTGTAAGATTATCGGTGACATTTATCTCTATATTTTCAGGTAAAGGTAATTTTAACTCAACAAAATCGGGATTTTTATTTTCTGAAATTGAAGGCATATCCCAATTTTCCACTTCGCAAGCATATTTAATTTTGAGCAATCCTGTTCCTGCCCGTTCGCCCAAATCTATGAGGTTAAACATTTTCATAACCACGCTGTTGCGCGGGTCGGAAACACCGCCTGCAAAAGCAAGTTTCGGCGAAATACGAATTGTGCCGGGATTGCGGGCGAGAATTTCGTTTGCAGAGCAGCGAATTACTACGCCCGTACCCAAATAGTAATCGGCATTTACAAGGGCATTTATTATAATTTCGCGGAATGCCTGGTGAACGGGAGTATCTTCCTGCCGCAGTCCGTCAATTATTTTGAAAGGCGTTTTGACAAATTGTGTAATTTTATTGATTGTTCGGAAAGCAAAATCAAGTAAGTTTCCTGTCCAATCGCCGCTTGACGAGATAACGCGGTCTGTCCAGCGCATTGCTTTGGTTAAACTGAAATTCTCGGTATAATCGAGAAAATATTTTGGAAACTCTTTTAAGATTTCTATTTCGGTGCCAAACATCAAAAGTCCTGCTGCAGTAGGGTGATATTCGTTGTTGTCGCTCAGACGGATTGCGCCAAGTTGAATAAGAAACTCATCGTCAGCCAGATTACGCCAGATATGATTGATATGCAAATTGTTGAAAACATTTCGGTAGCGTTGAACACTGCCTTTGTCTAAAACGCTGACAGGCAGATTTTCAAGAATTTTCATATCTTGTGTGCGAATATCATTGTCGCGAAACATTGCCGTAATTTCCTCGTGAGTGCAACGGAAATCGCCCTCGTTATTTCGGCGGAAACTGCCTTCGTAAGGGTCTTTGCCAAGAAATATCGGTCGCAAACTCCTTTCGGCTCGCGGCACTGTGATAGAAATAATTTTCTTCCCTTCTGCCGCCTCAATTTTGACATTGCGCTCCATTAAAATATT
>JAISCQ010000289.1 GCA_031265445.1 Bacteroidales bacterium | reverse complement strand
ACAAATCCATTTTTCCGCTTCCGGCGGCTACTTCGCGGTCAATCCTTCCGCCTCCGTTCAATATCCGCTGCAAAAAGGCCAGCAGCATCAGATGGGGAAACGATTCCCGGAAAACGGATTTCTCTTCCCACATTTCCGAATTTTCCCGCCAGAACTGCTGAAATTCCTGCAACAGGCTGTCCATGTCCAGGCTGCCGTCCGGCTTCTGCCATTTGAAGTTAGACGGCGGCGGCATCATGATTTGCATGCTCGAGTTCACAACCCGCGTAAGGATTTCCGTATAAATGGGATTGGAGACGGTCAGTCCCTTCTCCGCGTCAAGCGTTATCAGTCCCAGATCCATCGCCTGCTGCACGCCCGGACTGTCGAGGTTCAGGTCCATGTTCATTTCGCCCGAAATAATGGTCTCGACGACCGGCTTTACCGCTGCATCCTGCATCCGGTAAACCAGCGAATCCAAATGTGTCTCGCGCGCTTCAACCATCTGCCGGCGAGCCTCGACAACATGCTTCAATTCCACTGTTTCCGTGCTTTTGTAATCCAGAACTCTCGTTGTAGCCCGGTCAAACAGGTTGTTGACAATCCATGGCTGTCCCTGCGACTGTTCCCAGACATAATCCAGCGCTTCCCGCGTAATCTCCTGTCCCGTTTCGGCGGTACGCCGGGCAAAAAGTCCGGTTACGTCTTCTTCCGAGAAATTTTTTAACAGGACAGAATCCTTCTTGATGTTAAACGGCGAACCGGGATTCGGCGCTGTTCCGTCCTTGCTTTGCGTGATATAGTCTTTCAAATCGCGCATGCCGACAATTGCCACAGATATGGGGAATATTCCCGCTCCGCGGGATGCAAAGCCACCGCGCAACTGCCGCAGGAAACTGATCAGCGACTCGCCCGTCAGAACGTCCACTTCGTCGAAAAGCACGATCAATGGCTTGGGAGCGACAAGTCCAGCCCATTCCTCAAGCGTTTCACTCAGCATATCGGCCGGATCAACTGCTGTAATTTTAGGTTCGGGCAAGCTTTCAAACCTCGCACTTTGGCGAATGGCGCTACATATTGCAGGCATTGCCCGCTCAATATCCGGGATGCCCTGGCAGCGTTCCACGGTCACGTAACAGGCGACATAATTACCCGAAGCATTTAATTCGTGCATCCAGTTGATCAGGAAGGTCGTTTTACCCGTCTGGCGCGGCGCATGAAGCACCCAATAAAGCTTTTCCTCTATATACCTGTCCAAACCCGCCCCAACCAAACGTTCTTCGGGGGGCAACATATAATGATCATCGGGGTTGCAGGGACCTGTTGTATTGAATGATTTCATACTGTTCCGTATCAATAAATTTTCACAAAAGTACGAAATTATTTTGACGGTTTTGACCCTGTCAGGTCTGCCGACCCTGACAGGTCATTTACGTAAGCTTACATATCTCAACCTGTAAGGCTGCGAAGCTGCTGACAGGGTTGAAACGACAGTTTTGAAATTCTCCTTATTCCAGCGAATTGAATACGACTATGCCATCTTTTTTGATTTCCTCGATAAACGGGTCGCTGTTACGAAAATAATCTGTGGGATAGGTTTTCGATTCGATACGGATATACGGCTTTTTAATGCCGACGTATGGGAATAAATCGAAATCGTCAGGCAATCCGGTAAAATCGTCGGCAACCAAAGCTACGTCGATATCCGACCATTCGTGCTGCCTGCCTTTGGCAAACGAGCCGAACAGTATTACGGTACGCAGGTTGACGCCCTGCTCTTCGATTTCGCGGGCGTAATTCCGTACAATATCTATTGCAGCATCTTGAGTAAGCATGTCCTGACTTCTACGGTAATCCAGTCCTCGGCGGCAGTGTATACCCAATGGTCGATATGTTCCTGTTTCGTCATCATAAAACAATGAATATTTTCGACAAAGATAATTCTTTTTTCCTAAAAACGGTTTTGACCCTGTCAGGTCTGACGACCCTGACAGGTCGGGCGCCACTCCGACATCGGCGCAACGCACTAACCTGTCAGGCTGCGAAGCTGCCGACAGGGTTGAAACCGCGGGTTCTATCACCGCTGTCAGGGTCAAGACCGCTGACAGGGCGGGTACGTCGCTGCCCTGTCAGTGGTCTCTGACCCCTGACAGCGGCGGCGTGCGTATTTCCGGTTTCGGAAACGATCAACTACAATCTGTATTTACGTGTAAACCAATATGTCAAAGAACGTTTTCTAATATCCGCATCATGGAGACGCGAAAGGCAAGACAAAAGACGCAAGCAAAATGCGAAAGGCAAGCAAAGACGCGATGCATCGCGTCTCTACGGAGCCTAGAATAAGAAGGACAAGGTTATCCCCTGCCCTTCTTCATTCAATGATTCAAATAATCCGGGGAATCAAATCGCAGGTCAATGGCAGCAGCAATGCTGTTCCTTAACCAAATCCCGATTGTATTTGAAAACATCAGCATCAGTCCGGGGTGGTTTTAATATCAATTTCTCCAATGTAGGAATACGGAGCCTCATTCCATGTGGACTGAATATTGATCTTCAGGTAACGGCCTGTTTTCGGAGCAGGCGCGTTCAGGGTTTGCATGGTACGCTCATTGGGCAGTTCCTGAATTTCAAGTAATGTTTCCCAATCCTCTTTGTTATTGCTCACCGAGAAAATGATGTGCCTGGGCGACGAACCAACATCATTTACCCCACCCTGACGACCGGTAAAGTAGATTCCATAGATGGTTTCCGCTTCCTTGAAATCAATGATCGCCCAGGGTTGTCCGTCACCGACATTGCTGTGCCACGGGCTATTGATATCGCCATCGATCAATCCGTCGGCTGTCAGGTTGGAAAAAAAGGAAGAAGCTTCGACTGTCCAACCTGTCGGCTCCTGATCAACTTCGGGGCCGGGGTTGGGTGCAGGCGCCTGCCCTGCATAAATGCCAATGTCGCCTATATAGGTATAAGGACTGCTATCAATCCATGTGCTTTGTATGGTTAGCTTGAAATACCGTGCGACTTCCCGTTGCGGCAAGGGTAAAATCTGTTGCTGGAACAGGTCGGGCAATGCGGCTATATCAAGCGCCGTTCTCCAGTTTGTACCGTCATTGCTGATTTCAAAGACGACGTGTTTGGGATGCGCCTTATCAGTCTTGGTTTGACGGTTGGTGAAGAGGAATCCGTCAATATTTTTCGGAGCGCCCATATCCACAGATATCCATTGAGGCAACTGAGCCGCCGGATCACTGTGCCACAGCGTTTCGGGATTACCGTCGATAGCGAGAGCAACAGAGGTATTCCATTCGCTGGAAGCGCCAAGTTTCTTCCACTGGTCTTGTTCCGGCAGGTTGGGATCCCTGTCTGTTACGATTACTGTTACCTGTTTGGAGATACCGCCGCCGCGTACGGTAATGGAAACGCTTCCGGAAGCAACTGCCTCTACCTCGCCGCTTTCCGACACTGTGGCGATATTTGGGTCGCCGCTTTCAAACTCAAAGACGATACCCGGAGCATCCGCCGGAACCGTAGCTACAACAAGCTGCTGCTTTCCGCCAACTTCCAGTACCAATGATGCGGGCGTTATGGTAATATCCTTGATGGCGACCGTTACAGTAATTGTTTTCGTGATATTTCCAGCCTTCACTGTGATGGTGGCTGTTCCCAAGCCGACCGCCGTTATTTCACCGGCGGCGGATACGGTTGCAACCGCGTTGTTGCCGCTTTCAAACGTAACGGTGATATTGGTAGCGTTTGCCGGGACAAGCGTCACTGCAACTTCTTTCGTTTCATCCACCTTCAAGAATAATTCATCCGCATCCACCGTTATATCCTCCAGCGGCACAACGACTGCGGCTACCGATACCGGCACCGAAGCCTCAACTCCTCCGCCTTTCACCTTGACGGTCGTGCTGCCTTCCTTTTGGGCTGTAACCAACCCTTCACCGGATACAGAGGCAATCATCGGATTTTCGGACTGCCATTCAAATACCACATCAACTCCGGACGGATCGGTCGTGGCAGTCAGCTGTTGTGTGAATCCCGCTGTCAGCGATACGGATGTGGGGTTTATCGTGATGGATTTCAACGCAACCTTCCCGGTCTCATCGTCATCGTTACAACCTGCAAGGATGAGCGCCAGCGCCATGCATCCCCATAAAATACATTTCGATTTCATATTTTCTATTTTTATGCTTATAACAATTTGTATAACCCGGACAGGGAACAAGTCCCCGCCCGGGCATGACAGTTTATGGAAGCGTAAATACTTCTATCTGAAAATTTCTGATGGAAATTTCGTAACCGGCATCACCCGTAGGGTCAAACCGCAGGAAATGATCTTTAGGCTCCTGCCCTCCCGAATTGTTCACGCCAAATCCGAAACTGTCGATGGCCTCGCTCAGGTCAAATTCAAACCGGGTCCATTCGGAAGCCTGCGGGATGGTGATCGTCTGTCCGGATGATTTGCCAGCCTGTGCGCCTCCGGCGACACAATAAAAGAATTCGGCATTTGTCACGGTTTTATTGCTGATGTATTCAAAGGCAATAACCCGGTTCGTCCCGTCGGACAACGGCCTTTCCAATGTTGATGTTGCTACATTCGGATCGCCGCCGGTGCTTTTCAGCGTCACGATGCCGCCCTCTTTCGTTACGTCTATATTGTTTATTCCCTGGGTAAGGAACTCCAGCGGATAAATATCCTTCTGGACAGGACGGGAACTGCCGCTAAAGCCGAAAGCCCAGTAAGCGGTCTTTTTTCCCTCATTCACTGCCACATCTCCCGTTACCGACTGTATCACCACCGGCAGCAGGTACTCCTTTTCGGTATCCAGTCCGCCCGGCGACAGAAACAGTTTTGCAATGCCGGAATAACTGTTCCCGTTTTCAATGACCAGGCTGGTCATTGAGAAGGCAAAACATTCATCCGGTAACGGTTCATAGGCGGTTTTATGATCCGTATTATAGGAGTCTACCAGAGAAAAATCGGCAGCGATTTCCGCTACAATATCCCCCTGATCAAAATGGGTGGTACCGCCATAAGCCACCTTCCCGAAAACAAACGAGGTGTCCCTTGCGGTGAGCAGCGTGATGCTTTGGGCATCGTCATTCGCAGCCGATAAATACAGTTTTGTAAACCGATCGAACTCCAAATTTTCCGGTATTCCGTCGTCGCAGGCAGATAGTCCGGCGACGATACACAATATGCTGAAAAAACTTTTTAACTTCATGATTTATTGTCTTTATCATTCATTATTTACTGATTACCATCAATACCATCCCGGATTTTGCCAGTTCACGCCTGTTTCGTCTTCCATTTTGGCGGCCTCATTCTGGCTCAGCGGGAAAAGCAGGTATTTATCGGAATTTGTATGACGCTCGGCAAGCTTGAACCGGGTATAGGTGTAATTACCGCCTGATTGGGTAATACGCATCCCGGTAACGAAATTATCCGTTTCATTCAATATCTTCCACCGGCGCACATCGAAGAAACGGTGTTCTTCGAAAGCAAATTCCACGCGGCGTTCGTTACGGTAACGTTTTTCGAAATCGGCTCTGCTCAATCCCGATGGCAATGGCGGCATGGCGGCGCGCGCGCGTACCGCATTCACGGCTTCGCGGGCTGTCATGGCGCCGGCAACAGCGGAAGTTACGGGAACATCAGCGCCATAAGCCTGGTACGCCGCTTCGGCGAAATTCATGTACAGTTCGCCCAGCCGGAAGACCTTCATCAGTCCGTCGGCATCCACATTGATATTGGAACGGTAGTTATTGAACTTGCGCAGGTAATAGCCCGTGCGCGTGAAGCGCGTATCGGTCACCCTGTCGGAAATACCGCAATTTCCGCCCACAAAGGTTTCAACCGGCGTCGGGGGGGGCGGCGGCGTATATACCTCTATCTGCATGTTACGGATGGAGATTTCGTAACCGGCGCTTGTACCCAAATCCAGCCGGATGTAGTGGGTAGCCGGGTCTTTCCTGGTACCATCTGTTCCGAATTCGGAATTGGAAGGAATGTTGTATTCGAACTTCGTCCATTCGCTTGCCTGGGGAATTTGAATGCCTGTTGACGAATTGACTTCTTCGGGTCCGATAATGCACCAGAAAAACTGGCCGTTGCCCAAAGCCCTGTTGCTTTTGTATTCGAAGGTAAAAGCCTTTACCGCGCCACCGGTCAGCGGACGGGTCAGTGGTGTGGTATAGAAATAAGGGTCGCCATTATTGGATGTGTAATCAATATAGTCGCCATGATCCGTAACGTCAAGTCCTTTGGGCGCTTCGGGCTTATCGGACATTTCCAGCGGAAAGATGTCTTTCTGAATCGATCCGGACAGCGAGCGCGGAGCGCCATTATAGTAAATGGATGCATAGAATCGCGGATCGCGTCCTTCGTAAGGATTGGCAGGGTCGTAGCCCGAAGCGGTATTCACGATCGGTTGCAGATGGTCGGCATCGGAATAGCCGAGAACAGGCATCTCGCCGGTTGCCGCCATTTCATAACAGTCCACCAGCTCCTGCGAAGGGCCGGCGCCTGCTTTCGACATGCCGTCGGTAACCGGGGTGCCTGCATAACGCCATACATTGGTCCTGGCCGCAGTCGTTTCATAAATGGTTTCCTTATCCACCGAACGGCTGGGATCCGACTGCTGGATGAAATAGTATGCATACGGGTTTTGTGCGACATCCTCGCCTACAGGGACGCTATACAGCTCATAACCATGGGCAAGGCATTGATCCAGGGCTTCCTTGGTGATTGCAGCCGCATACTCCCATGTATACTTGCTGCCGGCAGAGTACCACAACGGACTGGCGGCGTATAAGGCTGTCTGCGATTTAATCGCCCACGCAAATCCCCTGGTTAATTTTCCCCTGTCGGTATCGGCAATGTCCCATCGGAACCCAATGGTCGGGCTTGACGGTTCGGGTATGGCTAACGCCGCGTCGCAATCGGCAATGATGAAGTCGACGCAGTCCTCAAAGGAAGCGCGCCTGTCCTGCGAAAAATCATGCGTCACTTCGTATGGCGTATCAATAAGCGGCACGCCGCCGTAACGCTTGATCAGTTGTAGGTAATAGAATGCCCGGACAACCTGTACTTCGGCAATCCAGCCGTTCTTTTCCTCTTCGCTGATCACCGCGGTAGCCAGTTCGGGATCATTGACGGACGCCAGAAAGACATTACACTTCCGGATACCCTGGAAAAGATGTCCCCACCAGTCGATGCTATAAGCCAGCGGATTGCCGAACGGAGAGGTTCGGTTGTTATACCAGTCGTTTACCCCGGTTCCGCTTCTGTTGTCGCCGGCATCGTGCGCTTCATCGGAATAGGAAGCCAGCGGGGTGTTGTCGCTATATACCAGTCCGTATTGCGGAATGTATGCGCGGCATGTTCCATAGAAATTCCGGGTCATCGCATAATTCGCAAAGATATCCCTGAACGTGAGACGTCCGTCGGACGGCAAGTCCAGGTCAGCGCAGGCAAAAGACAGAACGATGACTGCGAGAATGGAAACTGTTTTACTGTAAAATATTTTTTTCATATCCAGCATTGATTTGAATTAAAAGATAAGGCTTACGCCGATATTATAGACGCGATAAGGTTGAAAAGCGCTCATATTCCTGATTTCGGGATCCACATACCTGGTGCGCATCCTGTCGATGGTCAACAGGTTCATTCCCGTCAGCGCCACCCTGATTCTTTCCGCACCGATTTTCCGCGCCATATTTGCAGGCAGCGTATAAGCTATTTCCGCATTTTTCAAGCGCAGGTAAGCGCCGTTTTGCAGGAAGTAGCTGTTATTGGCATGGTTGGTCGATTGACTGAGCGATAAGGCCGGGAAGGTGATCTCCTCGCCTGCGGCATAGCGTTCGGGCGTCCACGCCTTCATGTGGATATCGCTGAAAATACCCTGAGCCTGGTATTCGTATGCGCCAACACCGCCCCATACGAACGACGTCCGGTTTACGCCCTGGAACAATACGCTCAGTTCGAAATTCTTAAAGTTCACGCCTGCCAGGAAGTTGAAATACTGCTGTGGAAAGTTGGGATAACCCATGGGTACGACGTCTTTTTCATCAATCATCCCGTCACCGTTCAGGTCGTAATAGATAAAATCGCCGACACGCGGCGTTCCATGGGTATAAGCCAGTCCATACCCGGCTAATTCTTCTGCCGAGTTGAACATCCCGTTGCCGTTGCTCTCATTGATCAGCAGGCCCCAATTCTGTCCGACAGCATAACCCTCCGAGTGGTAGCGGTACGGATAGTCCTCGGCATAAGGAGATTCATTGATTTTGATGACCTTATTGACGGCCTGGCTGAATCCGGCAGTCGCAAATACCGACAAATCCGGAGTAAGGTGCCTGTCATAACCGAGTTCTATTTCAAAGCCCTTATTTTCCATCTTCCCATTGTTCAGCTTCGGATAATTACCCAGCGGTATGCCCTGGTAATCCGGTACGGTCGCTCCGATGCCTACCAGCATATTATCGGTACGGTGGTGGAAATAATCGAACGACAGTGTTATGGAACGAAGCAGGCCCACGTCAAAGCCATAATTCTGCATTTTGATCTGTTCGGCCCTCAACTCCGGATTACCCTTCAGCCCCTCATTACCGGCGGCGTCGACGTAATCCAGGTAAAGGAAACGTCCGCCGCCCAGCTGGTCGTTAGCCCCCAAAGCGTATGATGCGCGCAGTTTCAGCAAACTCAGTACGGGCGCTCCGGCAAGAAAGTCTTCTTTGGTTACAATCCACGAGGCCGATATGGCCGGCGTAGCGATGTACCGGTTTTCGGACGCAAACTGTTCCGAACCCGAATAACCCAGGTCTCCCTTCAGGAAATACCTGTCGCGGTAGCCGTAAGTGGCTGTAACGCCCATGCTTTGTCTTTTGTACGGCAGCATTTCCGATCCGGAAGTGATTTCTTTTTTCTGCTGCTGATAGAAGATATAAGCCATTGCGTTGACGCTGTGCGGGCCGAAGCGACGGTTATAATTGAACTGCCCCAGCAGGTTGAGGTGATAAAAGAAGGTAGCTCCCTTACCATAGGCCAATGGCGAATTTTCGGCGCTTCCCTTTTTGGTAAACTCCATTTCATCCATTGGTTCGACACGCATCCACCGTTCGTAACTCTGCGACGTGATGGTAGTATTCCTCATATAGGTTTGATAAGCCACGGATCCGCTTGCCGACAGCCCCCTGGCGAGAAAACCCATGTCGACATTCAACCCTGCCTGGGCGATCACATTGGTTTCAATTACCTGTGCATAGCCCGAGCGGTTGATCGAACCGTATGCGGGATCATCGGTCGCTTCGGTGGTTACCACCTGGTTGCCGACATCGGGATTATCCTCGAATTTCGGCGTCAGCGGACCGTACATGGTTGGCGGCAAATTGAAGATTCTCGAATAGTGTCCCTGATTTTCGGAAGAGCCGGCGAACATTTCGCGTTTCACATTACCGGTAAGCCGCATGAACCCATTGAGGTAACTGTTCAGCTTTACATCAACGTTCGACCGGAAGTTTGCTACGCTGACATTCGGGTTCGGGTCGTATTTCCGGTCGGGTTCATCGGCTACAATGATCGGTTCGCCCTGATGCAGGTAACTGACATTGGAAAAGTACCTGACCCTGTCGCTCCCTCCGGTAATGTTGACACCTACCCGCTGCCGCATCACAAAATCCTTGACAAACATATCATACCAGTTGTTGTTGGGATAATACATGGCATCGCCCGAGCGGAAACCCTCCAGTTCGGCTTCGCTGAACTGCGACCAGGGCGCCAGTCCGTCATTAACGCCGGCCTGATTGCGCAGTTCGGCATATTGAAGGGAGTTGACAAACTTTGGCCGTTTAATCATCTGCTGAATGGAATAGTCGGCGTATGCCTCCACTTTCTTTTTACCGATGTAGCCGCGTTTGGTGGTTACCACTATAGCGGCGCTCGCTCCCTGTATGCCATAAATGGCATTGGTAGCTCCGTCCTTCAATACGGTTACGCTTTCTATCTCTTTTGGAGAAAGGAACTCCCAATACTGGTTCGGGCAAATAATACCGTCGATGATAATGGCAGGCGAAGATCCATTGGTGGAATTACGTCCGCGAACGATCTTGGAAACGTTGGTATATCCGAAGAAGGTCAATTCTGTCCTGTCCTGCTTTGTGTGCAGTCCGAGCAAACGGCCGGCAAAGGTTTCGGTAAATACACTGGTCGGCATTTTGTCCAGTTCATCGCCTGTTACCGATACTGCGCTTCCGGGAAAAGATTCCTTCGGCAGGGAAAAATACCCCACATCCACAAATCCTCCGGTATGATGGGGATCAAATTCGAGTTTTATTTCGCCGTTTTCGGCAATTTCGGCGGGCATTGTCCTCCTGTTCCGGTATCCTTTGGCAGATATCACCATATCGTTACCTTCGACATTCAGTGTATATGTACCATCCGGGGCCGTTACACAGGTATTGCCGCTTTCGGTCGTCAGTAATGCTCCTCCGACAGGCTGCCCGTATTCATTAATCACCGTACCCTCCAGCTTGATAACAGTTGCTTCCTGCGCGTACATACCGGTGCCGAAGCCGCTGCACAGCCATACGATGATCGCCATGATGCTGTTTTTTATGATGTTTTTCCGGTTCATATTATCCATATTCAATTAGGTTATCTGTTTCATTTGTTTTCTTACCATCCCGGATTCTGCCATTTTTGCCCGGTGAGCGGGTCCAGGCGCGACACTTCGTCCAGCGGAACAGGCATCAGTAAATCCCTGTTGGACCATCCTCCGCGGGGATTGTCGGAGATGCTGCGGCGGGTGTACGTCAATGTTCCGCCATTGTCGGTAATCACCATTGCGGTAAAATACTTGCAGGTAGCGCTCAGGTCTCCATCGGGAGACTGCCAGCGGCGCAGGTCGAAATAGCGCTGCTCTTCCCAGGCAAGCTCCACGCGGCGTTCGTTGCGAATACGCAGGATAAGGTCTGCCTGCGACAAATTATCGGGAAAACCCGGCATCCCCGAACGCGCCCTCACCTCGTTGGCTGCAACCCGCGCATCCGCCAAATGACCGGCTTCAGCAGCTGCTTCGGCATAATCCAGCAACAACTCGCCCAGCCGGTAGAATTTCCACTCGGCATTATTGATCCCTTTGGTGTTGCTGGCGCCCGGCGTTACCATCTTTTTGTGATAGTAGCCGGTACGGGAATGAACACGGTCGCTCACTACCCAACTTGGAGCATGCTGACCGCCGGTGGCGGTATTCACGGTCTTTCTCTCGCCATTGTTCCACACAAATTCCGCACCGTTGTACAGAGCTGTGATCGACAGGCGCGGGTCGCGCTTTTCATAAGGCGCATTTTGGCTATACGTGGTATTGGCCAGGTTATAGTTCGGTTGCAGGTGCTTCTCGTCAAGATACGGCCGGGACAGGTCAAGCACCGGCACGCCGTCTTCTGTTTCGAACGCATCAATCAGCTCCTGCGTGGGGCAGGTACCGCATTTGTAAGTCCCGTCCTCGTTGCTGCCGATATACCCGATGTGCCATACGAAAAGGCCGCCTTGCTTATGCTGATATATCGTTTCCTTATCGCGGGGCGAAGCCGAATAATCGGCAGTTTCACAGACCAACTGGTGGAGCGCCGCGGCTTTACCGGTACCGAACACGGAAGGGTTGGTGCAGGCGGTAAACAGTTCATATCCATTGGCCTTCAATTCCTGCACGGCAGTTTTTGCTGTCTGATAAGCTTCCTCCCAGTATTCGCTGTGTCCTTCATGATGCAACGGACTGGCGGCAAAAAGAAATGCTTTGGCCTTGAGCGCATGAGCCAGCGCCTTGGTAACACGCATTGCATCGCTGCCCACAGTGATGCGCCATGGTATTCCGGGCGTATTGATCGCTACATCGCAATCGGAAGCAATCAATTGAGCCACCTCGTATACGGGCTGCCTGCGCAGGGTCGAATAATCGGCATCCAGGGCCATCGTGTGGTCGAGAGCCGGCACCTTACCGAACCATTTAACCATTTCCATGTAGAAAAATGCTCTTAACAGGTGCGCTTCCGCTTTGAAACGCACACGGTTCTCCTCATTGCTTACTGCCGCATTATCTATATTTTCGATAAATTCAGAACATAAACGGATTTGCGTCCAGTAACGGTCCCAGTATGAATTATTAAGTTCGCCGTTGGCGCCAGGTGGATTGTTGCGTATGAAGTGTGTTTGAGCAGAATTATTATCGCGATACATTTGTTCCACCGACTGTCCCTGCCCATCCTCGGATGTCCATCCGTCGTCGGAACAGGCTACCAACAGCGGATCGAACCAGTGATAGGTGTAACCCTTTGGCGGGATGTTATTGTAACAGGCATTCAGCATTTGTTCCACCATATCGGAATCGGCCCATATTTCGGCCATGCTCAGTTTACCGTCGGGCGCCTGGTCGAGCGCATCGGTACAGGAGGCCAGTACGACTGCAGCGATTGCATACAGGCAGGTTCTGGCTACTTTTATGATTATTTTTTCCATATTCAATATCATTTTGATGATTGATGATTAAAAAACTACATTAAAACCGACATTGACCATCTTGGTGAGAGGATAAATCAACGTTTCACTGGTTTCAGGGTCAATTGTATTCACCGGGTATTTTTTCCACGTTAACAGGTTATTACCATTCACATAAAAACGCACACGGCTGATATGAAGCGGGTTTAGCCATTTTTGCGGCAAATTGTAGCCCAGTTCCACATTTTTGAGACGGAGGAATGAACGGTTGAACAGATAAAAACTGTTATCGATTTGACTGCTTCCATCCCCCATTCCCAATGCGGGATACAGTATTTCTTCCCCGTTTTCGTAACGTTCCTGCGTCCATGCCCGAAGATGCCAATCGAAAAACATACCGGCCAGCTCGGTTTCAGTTGTGCCAAATCCACGGCACATACGACTGGTTTTGGCCACCCCTGAAAAAAGGAGTGAAAAATCCAGGTTCATATAATTCACTGATCCTGAAAATCCGTAAGCGATCCTTGGCGTATCACTGTAACCCAAGGGTACCTCGTCCCTGTCATTAATGACGCCGTCACTATTGGCATCCACATATTTCAGGTCGCCCAGCCGCGGGACGCCGCCAACCTTGTATGTCCGTGTCGCTTCATCCAATTCTTCCTGCGTGTTGATATATCCATTGCCATTGCTGTAGTCCACCTGGTAACCGAAGCTTTGACCGCTACTGTAGCCCGTTTCCTGGTAACGGTAAGCATAATCTTCGCTGCGCATGGGTTCATCCACCATAGTTCGCTTATTCTCATTGTAAGCATAATTGCCTTTTACAGTGAAGGACAGGTCGGAATTAACGGTTTTCCGGTAAGTCAACTCTATTTCATAACCCCTGTTGTCCATCTTACCCATGTTCACTTTGGGAATATTACCCAGGGGAACGCCTTGTACAACGGGTACCGTCTGCCTTGTCAACAGGATTTTATCCCGTTTTTCCCAGAACATGTCCGCGTTCAGCGTCAGGCTCTTGAATACCTGCACATCCAAGCCATAGTTCTGCTTGCGCGATTCCTCCCATTGAATATGTTCATTGGCCATCAATCCCTGAACGATCCTGTTCCCACGCCCCAGCGATGAAATCACTCCGCCGGCACGTACAATGTTGCTTAGATAAAGGAAGCGGAGATCCCCAAGCTTATCATTCCCTACTTTTCCGTAGGAAGCCCTCAGTTTCAAATGGGTCAATATGTGATGATCCTTCAGGAATTTTTCGTTGCTGACGACCCATCCGACAGACACGGCCGGGAAAAAACCAAACCGATTGGCCGGCGCAAACTGTTCGGTACCGTTATAGCCTGCGTTAAATTCGGCCATGTACCGTTCGTCATAACCGTAAGTAACGCGTCCTACAAAGCCTAATACGTTATAGGGTAAATCGGCCCTGTAATCACTCCTTTCATAATTGTCGCGCTGGAACAGGGCCATAGCGCCAACATCGTGCCTGCCGAAACTGCGGGTATAGTTCAGCGACCCCTGGAAATTCATATAATAATAGATATTCATCCCCTTGGACAGGTGTATGGAAACATCCTGGTCGCCACGTATCACACCGTACGAAGATTCTTCATTCGCCGATCGCGCCACGTTCCACGAATAGGCGTCGTATGCCCGATATCCCTGCAATATGGTGCGCGCCTTGGCGTCGAAAGCAATCATCGCTTTAGCGCTTAGCCCTTTGGTAATAAAATCAAGCCCCCAGTCGAGCGCCAGGGATGAATTGAGCATGGTACTGGTTTCCTGCCGGTAGCCACGCCGGTTGATTTCCCCGTAGGTGTTGCGGTCCTGTCCCGACTGGTTGAGAATTTCGCCGACAGGAACGCCGTAGCCGTCGACTGTCACCGGCCCCGGATCCGTAGGCGGCGTCGCCCAGGTATAAGCGATCATGTTTTGTATCATTGTCGACATGTTGTCGCCAAACAGTTGCACTGTCTGCGGCGAATTCATCTTTTCGAGATAGCTGCCGATATTCAGCGAAAGCTTCAGATGATCGGCGATCTTGTAATCTACATTGCTGCGGAAGGTGTAGCGATCCATCCTGTAACTGGGGTCATAGCCAAGTACGCTTTCGGGTTCGGTTTTGAACTGCCCGCCCTGCCCCACATAGCCGACATTGAGGAAATAACTGATTCTTTCCGTACCGCCGTTCAGGTTGAGATTGACGCGGGTCTGCGGCGACCAGTCGCGAAAATAATCGTGGAATACATCCCTGTCGGGATAAAATACCCGATCGGCGCCGCTTTTATACATGTCAATCATGTACGATGTATAGGGCAGATCGGCATCGAGGGCGCCCGGATGGTCATTGAGGTAAGCCCGGTTGCGCAGTTCGGCAAACTCCCACGAATGAAGGCGACCCATGCGTGTAGTGAACTGCTGGAAGCTCTGGTCGACCGACAGGCTCAGCTCCGTTTTGCCCGGCGTTCCCCGCCGTGTAGTGATCAGGATCGCGCCGTTAGCGCCCCGTACGCCGAACACCGCCGTAGCCGATGCATCCTTCAGGATGGATACGGAGGCTATTTCATTGGGATCGAGCACGCTGATATTGGTACGCGGCACACCGTCAATCAATATTAAAGGAGAAGCGTCGTTGATCGTGCCAACCCCGCGCAGGTACAAACTCACGGCATCGTTACCCGGCTGTCCCGACGTCTGTAAAGCGGTAAGCCCCGGCAACCTGCCCGCCAGCGCGCTTGACAGGTTTGCCGCCGAACTTTGCTTCAGCTCCTTTGTCTGTACGGTAGAGATAGCGCCGGTAACAGAAACCTTTTTCTGGACGCCGTAAGCTACCACCACCACCTCTTCCAGTTCGGTCGAGGATTCACTCAGCGTGATCTTCAAAGTCCGCTGATCGGCTACAACGATGGTTTGCGTTTCGTAGCCTATAAATGATACCACAAGAACAGTATTTTCGCCGGGTACCGGGATACTGAATTTCCCGTCGGCGCCCGAGACAGCGCCCTGCGTTGTCCCCTGTACAACAATGTTGACACCAGGGAGCGGCGCTCCTGCGGCATCTACAATTTCACCCCTTATCAATATCGGTTGCTGCGCACTTTCAGCATAACTGATAAATTGTGAAAAACCATATAAGATTATAATGAATAAAAAAAGTTTTGGCTTTTCCATATTGTTATATGTATAAATAATATTACAGTTACATAAAAATTTAATTTGGTTACAATAATTACATGATGTTTTTTCATTTCATCGGCGCTTCATGATTAAAGGTTACAAAATGACTTATATTTACAAGTTGGATACAAAAGTATTTTTAACTGTTGGAGGGTATGTTTTGAATTGTTCCATTCTTTTTTGATTTTAGTTCAATTTTATTCTGCACTTTTGTTTTTTGACCAAATACTTTTGTTTTCTGTTCAAAGCAGTAACCGATCCTGGCGTCCGCCTGACGTATACGGATATGCGGCAACGGCTCCGTTGCCCCGACCGCGCTACGGGATGGCGCGGCATCATCATCTTCCGTCCTTACGGAGACATGGCGCTACCATGAGGGAGTTATCTCCTGATTTACAAAATGCTCGCCCTGTCCGGTAACGGTACATTCCTTTTTTCGTGGTGCAAGTCCATTTTTTCATGGTGCAGATCCATTTTTTCATGGTGCAGATCCATTTTTCCGTGGTGCAGATCCATTTTTTCGTGGTGCAGATCCATTTTTTCGTGGTGCAAACCCATTTTTTCGTGGTGCAAACCCATTTTTTCATGGTGCAGATCCATTTTTTCATGGTGCAAGTCCATTTTTTCATGGTGCAAACTCATTTTTTCATGGTGCAAGGTCATTTTTTCGTGCCGCAGATCCATTTTTCCATGCCGCAAGGTCATTTTTCTATGCCGCAAGGTCATTTTTTCGTGCCGCAGATCCATTTTTCCATGCCGCAAGGTCATTTTTCTATGCCGCAGATCCATTTTTTCGTGCCGCAAGGTCATTTTTTCGTGCCGCAGATCCATTTTTCCATGCCGCAGATCCATTTTTCCATGCCGCAAGGTCATTTTTTCGTGCCGCAGATCCATTTTTCCATGCCGCAGATCCATTTTTTCGTGGTGCAAGTCCATTTTTTCATGGTGCATATGTTTCGGCGGCTTGAAAAGCCGGATTTTCATAACCTCAGGTCGCGACCTGCGGAAAGGAGATGTCTCGCGGCCTGCTGCCTGAAAGGCAGGATTTCAGGCAGCGGCCGTCCTGCCTTTCAGGCAGAAGTGGAGGGGAGACCATTTTGTAGAGACGTGGCATGCCACGTCTCTACAAAAATCATCGCACAAAATTACGCCGTGCGCAGTATAATCAAGTCAAACAAACGGCGTTCTTCATTTAACACAAATATAAACTTCCGGTAACAGTCGGGTAATCTCCGTTCCATACGTTTGTCATCAAAATACCCTCATATAGATGAAGATGAAGAAATATACGATCGGTCAATTTAATGAATGTTTTCCGCCTGTCATGGACGGGGTATCGCTCACGGTGCGCAACTACGCGCTGTGGCTCAACCGCACGATGGGCGACACCTGCGTAGTCACGCCTTCCTTTCCGGGATACGTCGATAAGGAGGAGTTTTCCGTCCTGCGTTATGCATCGGTGCCCGTACCGGGACGGACGCCTTACCGCACCGGTTTTCCATGGCTCGATATCGGTTTGTGCAGACAGCTCCATCATATCCCGTTCGACCTGCTGCATTGCCATTCGCCTTTTTCGGCAGGCCGTTACGCCTTGCGGATGGCACGCCGCAGAGGTATACCCGTGGTAGCTACCTTTCACTCAAAGTACCGTGATGATTTTACACGGGCGGTAGGCAATCCTGCACTGGTCAGGATGATGCTTCGCCGTGTGGTTGAATTTTACGCGGCTGTGGACGAAGTATGGATACCACAGCCTGCCGTGGAGGAAACGCTCCGCGAATACGGCTACAAAGGCAAACTGTGCGTGATGGACAACGGCACGGAGTTCGCCGACGGAACGGACACAGTTGCTCTGCGGCGAATATCCCGCAAGATACTGGGACACGACGAATATGAACCGGTTTTCCTGTTTGTCGGGCAACTGATCCTTGAAAAGAACCTGCCGCTGATCATGGAAACGCTGGGCGCTTTGCGCGACATGAATTTCACGGCGTATTTCGTGGGCGATGGTTATGCGTCCGGCCAGCTTCAACTGTTGGCCGAACGGTATGATATTGCCGAAAAGGTGCATTTTACGGGAACGATCCGTCAACGTCGGTTACTGAAGCATTATTATGCAGCGGCCGATCTGTTTCTGTTTCCTTCATTGTACGACAATGCCCCGCTGGTGGTCCGCGAAGCCGCGACAATGGGTATTCCCTCGCTGCTGGTGGAAGGTTCCACAGCCGCAGAAATCGTATGCGACGGTATCAACGGTTTCCTGACACAGAACAATAAAGATGCGATGGCTGCCAAAATACGGCAGGTGATGGCTGACCGGTATTTGCGAAAAGCCGTCGGGAAGGAGGCTTTTCGAACAATAGTCAAATCATGGGAAGACATTATCGGCGCGGTACAGCAGCGCTACGTCAGCATCATGGAACGGAAAAGCCGTGAACTGAAATGTAAACAGCACCGTATTCCCTGGCCGGAAAAGATTTGGCCGGAGCCGACGCTGGAACCGAATTGTTATTAAACTGTGTGCGGGCTAAAACTGTGAGATAAAAATGTATGTTCTCAAACGGTACATTCTTAAAAACAAAAAACGCCTGCAAAATCCTGCAAGCGTCCTGTTTTTCAGCGGACTCAGAGGAACTCGAATCCCCAACCTTCTGATCCGTAGTCAGATGCTCTATCCAATTAAGCTATGAGTCCTTGCTTTTACGGGGACAAAGATATATTACTTTTTTTAACTACGAACGATCATTACAAAAAAAAATAAAAACTTTTCGGAACCATACATGCCGTTCCCATATTCTTTGTACTTTTGAAGCGTTCTTTTAATTAATTAAATCGTACCATAATGAATAGCGATCAAGCGCTCAATGATATTCAAGCGAAAGCTGCAACGTGGCTTTCTGATGCTTTCGATGAACAGACCCGTACACAGGTAAAAGATATGATGGATCACCATCCGGCCGAATTGACGGAATGTTTCTACAGGAGTTTGGAATTTGGCACGGGCGGACTGCGCGGTCTGATGGGCGTTGGCGCCAACCGGATGAATATATATACCGTAGGAATGGCCACACAGGGCCTGTGTAACTATCTGAAAAAGAATTTTTCCGCGCTGCCCCGGATCAAAGTGGCCATTGCGCACGACAGCCGTAATAACAGCCGCCTGTTTGCCGAAACTGCCGCCGGTATCTTTGCTGCCAATGGCATCAAGGTATATCTGTTCGATGCACTGCGCCCCACTCCCGAACTGTCGTTTACCATCCGTCATTTCGGCTGTCAGAGCGGAGTTGTCATTACCGCATCGCACAATCCGAAGGAATACAACGGGTACAAAGCATACTGGGACGACGGCGGACAGGTGATTCCCCCGCATGACAAAGGGATCATCGACGAAGTGAGCCGTACCACCGTTGAATCGGTGAAGTTTCATGGGCCAAAGGATATGATTACCATCATCGGCAAGGAAATAGACGATGCGTATACCGATGCCATTGCGGGGTTGACGCTCTCGCCTGATGCTATTGCCCGCCACAGGAACCTGAAGATTGTGTACACGCCGATTCACGGAACAGGCGTAGCATTGGTACCGATGGCGCTGACCAGGAAAGGCTTCACCAATATTTACCACATACCCGAACAGGATGTTTCCGATGGTAACTTCCCGACGGTGAAATCGCCTAACCCGGAAGAATCGGCTGCTTTGAACCTGGCCATGCAAAAAGCCAAAGAGACGGATGCCGATATTGTGATGGGTACCGACCCCGATGCTGACCGCGTAGGCATTGCCGTGAAGAATGCGAAAGGCGAATGGGAAATTCTCAACGGTAACCAGGCCGCAGCCGTGTTGATCTATTACCTGCTCAAACGCTGGGGCGAACTTGGAAAGCTGAAAGGCAGGGAATACATCGTGAAAACCATTGTAACCACCGAGCTGCTGGCCGAAATTGCCCATAAAAGCAACGTGCCGCATTACGATGTACTCACCGGATTCAAATGGATTGCCGACATCATCCGCCGGAACGAAGGAAAAGCGACTTTTATCGGCGGCGGAGAGGAAAGCTACGGATATCTTTGCGGCGAATTTGTCCGCGACAAGGATGCTGTGATGTCGTGCTCTTTCTTTGCCGAAATAGCTGCCTGGGCCAAGGATCAGGGTAAAACCGTGTTCGACATCCTCCTGGATATATATGCGCACTACAATTTCTATAAAGAAACAGGCGTATCGGTGGTGAAGGCCGGAAAATCGGGCGCCGAGGAAATCCTTGCCATGATGGAAGGCTATCGCCATACGCCGCCCAAAACGATTGCAGGATCGCCCGTGGTGAAGTTGCTCGATTACGAAAAACAGGTAGCAACCGATATGACGACCGGCAAAACGGAAAAGATCGATATGCCCAAATCCGATGTATTGCAATTCTTCACCGCCGACGGCACCAAGGTTTCCGTACGCCCGTCGGGTACGGAGCCGAAGATCAAATATTACATCAGCGTGAAGGAGCCTCTACCGTCCGTTACCGACTATGCCACTGTAAACCGGACGCTTGATGCCAAAATCAAAGATATTGTAAGAGAATTCGGGCTGCAATAATTTTTGAAGCGCATATAGTTCAGTATTCAGTGACGGGTCATTCCTCTTTCAATGGTTTGAATCCGTCACCCAGTACATCATGCGCATCAATCACCGATACAAACGCTGTCGGGTCGATATCCCTGATATATGCCAACAGGACAGGCAGCTCGCGGCGACTGATGTTGGTGTAGATCACCTTCTTCTCTACACCTTCGTACATACCTTGCGCATGAAGATATGTACCGCCGCGCTCCATGTTGAAGATCAGTTTTTCGCGTATCTCTTCGTGCCTGTCGGATATGACGATCACCACTTTGTTGACGCTGTAGCCTTCCACTACCATATCGATGACCTTACCGGTGATGAAAATAACCAACCACGAGTACAGCGGGATTTTCCAGTCCTGAAATGCAAGCAAACCAACGAGCACGATGACCGAATCGGCATAAATCAGCGATTGTCCCAACGGCAGGCGGGTATATTTGCTCAGGATCATCGCTACGATATCCGTACCGCCCGAAGTAGCTTTGGCACGGAATACCAGTCCCAACCCAAAACCAACCAGAACGCCGCCAAAGATGCCCGAAAGCAGGGTATCATCTTCCACCAGCGGATGGTTGCCCCAGATGCGCCCCAGCGTATCTACAAAAACAGCTGTCAATACGATGCCAACAAAGGTTTTAATACCGAATTTGCTGCCCAATATCTTGATACCTATTAATAATAAAGGTATATCCATACACAGTGATACCAAACCGATAGGCGTTCCCAGCAAATGGTGGATCACAATGGAAATACCGTATACCCCCCCCGGCACAAGTTTATACGGAGCAATGAAAAATACCATTCCTACGGCCAGGGTGAACGTACCGATGACGATCAGGGCAGCGTCTTTAAACCATATTTTCGAGAATATTTTATCTTTGTAGAGCATCCGTCATTTTTGATTTTTGATTTTCGATCTTTGATAAAACACAGATGAGATGAATAAGTTCTTACTTCGATTTTCTGCGCTTTGCACCAATATTCGATCCATTCGCCGATTTACAGATCTGTGTCATCCACATTCTATTTTCCCGCAAAGTTAATAAAAATTACATCCTGTTTATGGAATTTTATACCCTCAATCCTCGCTTTTACTGACAACGTCCCCGCTAAAAGCGACAAAATGGCAGTTCGGTGATGCTGAAAATACGGATGGAGGGACTCAAATGCAAAATACAGCATACAGCGGCACGGATTTGATACGGTTTTCAAAGCCAAAATTCTTCTTTGAAATACGGATTGCATATCCCAGCTTATATTTTTCCATGAAAACGCCCAGACTTTTTGAACGGTTACGCCTGCCCTTTTTAACCTCAACCGGCACGACCTTTCCGTCAAGTTGCAGCACAAAATCCACTTCCGCTTTTCCTTCGCTTTGCCAGTATGCCAAACGGTAGTTTTTTGATCGAAAGCATTGCGCAACATAATTTTCAGTCATAGCGCCGAGAAAAGTATTATCGGTTTCAATCGTAGATAAAACGGTTTGCAAAGGAATTTCCGAACGAAGCGTCAAAATCCCGATATCGCCCATATACAGCTTGAAATTTATCAAATCCATATAGGCGTTTATGGGGATAAAACCGTGTTCCAGCCGCTGACATTTCAGCGTAATGTTTGCCTGATTCAACCATTCGAT
>JAISCQ010000284.1 GCA_031265445.1 Bacteroidales bacterium | reverse complement strand
CTAAGCTGTCTGAGCGAAGCCGACAGGCGGAGCGAGTTTTTAGCGTCAAGCCTTTTTTGGTACTTTTTGGGGCGCCAAAAAGTACAGAAGAAAAAAGCCCCGGAAAACAATGCCTTTGGGGATAGTGTCTCAAAAAAAGAATGAACCTTTACTTGGACAATGATGTCTAATGAAAACGCAGAGAACTCCAACCGGTATGATGGAGATTCCCTGCGTAGTGTCCCTTTTTAAAAAGGCTGGCTCTCAATAAAACTGCGTTTTTGTTTTACAAAATCGGATAGCTCACTGGTTTTTAATGTGCGGGTCAACTCAAAAATACCGGAACGGCCGGGATATTCATCTCCGAAACTGATGAATACGCGCTGTACGCCCTTTTGGGTATCCACCATTGACGAAACAGGATACATCCCCTGTCCGCGAACAGAGGTATTTCGCTGCAAAAGGGATACCTCCTTCGTCCATTGCGCCCTGCCGTATTCATTTAATCTGCTGTTCAGCAGGTCTTCGACCGAAATAGAATACAAACTCAATTCGTATGGATTGGACTGGATCATCTCAAATCGTCGGGTAACCGGATTGTAGATGATTCCGGGAGGCGACTGCCGGCTCAACGAGCCTGTGATAGTGGTCTGTGCCGAAATAAATTTCGCATCGTCCCAACTGTCGCCGTTTTGACAGGCATACACAAACTGGTATATTTTTTCCTTAAAAACCGATAAGGCGACAATGTAGCCGTCATAAGCGGCCAAGTCGGGGGTTTTACCCGGATTAACCACATAAAACACCGGCGGTCCTGTTTCGGCGATCGGCATCTGAATAACGGTATCCCTTTCATTGATGACGAGGCTTCGTTCTATATTTGCCATCCATCCGGTTTTTCTCTCCGAAACATTTCCGGTACCGGGATCAATTTCCAAAATAGCCGCCTGAACGGTATCGTTTTTCATTTTTCGCGAACCGGTGCCGAAAAACAGACTTCCAAACTTATGATGATAAGCCATATTTGCCCCCATGAAAGCATAATCATTTTCATCCAGCGCATCAAAAGCTTTGGGATGATGCGACCAGTGCTGTCCGTTGTTGTCGGAAAGCAAGACGCCGATGTTGGCTTTGATTGCCAATATCCCGGCATCGGTTTTCCCGATCAATGGCTGGGTACCCATAAAAAACCTTCCAAACGGGGCATATTTGAAAAAATCAGTTAACTCCCATTTCGAATTACTGTTCACTGTGAGGAAAGCGCCGTCACTGTATTCGTTGACATTATTTTCCGATACCCGGCGCTCTACTACAATAAACGGGTTCCCGCCTACCTCTACAGAGACAGGATAACCAAGAAAGGTATTATTGTTTGAAAAGTCGAACATCACATCCTGAATTTCCTGCGGATAGACGCTTCTGGAAGGATGATCGCCTTCGGGCAAGGCAATAGCCCGGAACGAATACAATCCCTTTTCCTTGGCATAATACAGCAATCGCTGCTCTTTCGGGGTGAGCATGATGTATTTGCTGCCCAAAAAGGGATGAACGCCAATCGTGTCGTTTGTAGCAGTGGATCCCGGCCCCGGATCTTTATTGATTCCATCATCAACAGGAAAATCCAGGTCGGACTTTGCACAGGACGACACCATCATCAAGACGGCTAAAACATATAACAAACATTTTTTCATTTGTCTATTGATTCTTAAGGTTGATAACATGATGATCAATTATTATAAACAAACTTGACATATTGATAATCTCCTTCGGCCACATATCTCAGGAGATATACGCCGCTTCCGGGCAGACTGTTCGTCGTGAATGTGTACGTGTATTCGCCTGCGTCCTTATGTTCGCTCAATAATGTGCTGATAAGCTTGCCGAAGCTATCATAAACGGTCAACGTTACACGACCCGGCATGATCACCTTGTAGGAAACAGTTGCCGTACCGCCGCCGCTCAGAATGTTCGGAGCCATTGTCAGCCGCCCTTTCAGTTCATCAACATTTCCGATGTTCTTAATTTCTTCGAAAGGCTGATTGATTTTGAAGGTCAGGTTTTTCATCACTCCTGCGCCCGGACGTCCGGCGTTGGTATAATTGCCGCCCGATAATGCAATACCTGCCTGTATATCCTGATTGAAGAAATCGACAACTAAAGGATATTTCAGTAATTCCTGCCAAAACAGATTATCATACGAATAAAACACATTTACATATTGGGACCCGAAAGTATGATCCGTGTATTTCTGCAATAAAATCCAGCAGGGGTAACCAATATCCGTCAATGAGCGCGTAGTGAGCGCAACGCCGTCTTCCCAGCGATAGGTCAAGCGCAAGCCTTCGTATGCGCCGACGCCAAACGATACGTAAGGCGAATTGTTGCTCAGCGATTGGCGCAGCATAAAACCGGCAAATGATCCCTTACCTGTATTTTTGATCGAATCGACGTACATTTTCATTTCCAACGGATCGCCTATTGCTACCGGCTGGTACAGGAAAGCCGATCCATCGCCCAGCCCGTCTCCCGGAGTTATTTTCCCGGTGACGATTTTCACCCGCTCGTTGACCGAACCGGTATATTCCAGTGAACTGTTTATATTGAGAATACCCTCATTCCAAGGTTCCAGCCAGGTAAAAGTAAAATACCTGAAATCAAACGAAGCGGTTTCTATAAAGAATTTGATCTCATACTCGCCCTCGGGTAAATAGATTCCATCCGGCATTTCAAAATCATTCCATGCATCCCAGGAACTGTTGTTGGGAGCTGTTTGCGGGCCGGTGGCATCGACTCCGTTGATTTCGAAATGGATTTTGGAGCCGCTTCCCGAATTGACCGACAGATTGACATCAAGCCGATACTTTCCGGCATCTTTTACAACGACGGTATAAGCCATCCATTCATTGGCATTGTTGTTCCCAATGTTCTCCGCGCCTCCGATACGCACAGCTTCGTATGGCAACCGGCCTATTGCATCATAATTCGGGTAATCGGCCGTATTCACGCCGGAAGTTTTGTGGTAAGCGACACCTTCACCGCCCATGTTAAAGAAACGCGCATCCAGCTTGTACGGAGCATCTTTGCTGATGACATGAGGGCCTTTGAAAGAACTGCCGGAAATCTGGGTAAACCGCCACGGCTCCGGCGCATCCATGTTCACAATATTTTCCGGCTCCGCTGTACCTTTCACGTCCAACAAAAATTCCGATTCCATTTTGAATCCCATGCAGTTTGTTTTCAATCTGATGGCTGTAACGCCGTCTTTAAGCGCCTTGACTTTGATGAATTTTTGATACGGTTCGCCCTGATTCCGTTTGTCTTCATCCGGCTCAAATTCTTCGTAATAGGATACCGCCGCCACATCGGGGCTGGTTGAAACCGGTTCAATCGTCCAATAATCACCCACAAAATGTCCGAATAAATGGGTCACATTTATATCCATAGCAGCGCCTTCGTTCATGGTTTGGGCGTTAATCGGGTTTTTAACGTAATACGGGTTCTCAACATCCCTCACTTCCAGGTTGTCTACCGTGGCTTCAGCGTAATCATTTCCGCCCGCTCCCCCGCATACGGCAATTCCCATATAGGCCACTCCCCTGAAGGCAAGTTTTTGAGGAGCCCCTAATTGTTTCCATACAAGGTTGCTGGGATCTTCTCCGTCTTCAGCCTGATAGGCGGATACAAAACTACCCTGCCGCACTAATTTCAACCAGTGGGGAATGGGTTTCTCATTCTGCGGGATATCTACGGATATATTTCCGTCGCTTCCTCCGCCGTCGGTCAACCGGTAATAAAAAACGCAGGAGTATACAAACGGGTCTTTGTCCTTGTTGATTTTAAATTCCACTACCATATTGGCAGCCTTAAAATCCAGGGAAGTACGCAAATCAATAAGTACTTTAGCGTTACGTGTTACGCCTGCAAAGTCCCTCACTCTCATCACCACTTCCTTGTCCTCTTCGGTTTCGAAATAGAGAAAATGGCCATGGTCGCCGTCACTACCCCAATATTCGTCGCCTGCGGCTTTCACCTGAAACAGTCCTTCGTCGGCGTTATAGAACACTTTCGAGGGAAGGTTTACCGTACCTATATCGGTACTGCGCCAGCCTTCCGGCAGATCGTCCTGAGCTTTCAGTTGAAGCGTAAATAACATCGACAGAATGATACTCAGGAATATCACTGCCCGCTTCCCCGTAAAAATAATTGTTTTCATATAATGGAACAGTTTATGAATTAATTTTCATTTTTCAAATTCGGATTCAGCATCATGGCTTTGTTGCCGTAAGGTAACTTCCACCAGTTGATCGATTGCAATTCGAGGCGCGCCCGCAATTCGCTACGCTTACCTGCAGGAGCAGCGGCCACTACACGGTCGATCAGGAAATTCGGGTTGTTGCGTCTTTTGGCAATCCGTACCAAATCGTACCATCTATACCCTTCAAAAGCCAATTCCGCCGCTCTTTCCTCCATAATGGCATCTTCCATCTCTTCGGCGGTTGCATTCGTTTGCAAAGGCACCAATGCGCCGGCGCTAACCCTTGTACGGCTTTTCCGAAGCACATCGAGGGCAGTCTCGTTGATTCCAAGACGGGCAGACGCTTCGGCGCCCCGGTAATACAAATCGGCCACGCGGCAAATATTAATATTCCCGGCGCCCTTCTGACGGTCGGTACCGCGGCGTTCTCCCTCGCTGGTTAATCCTATATATTTCCATATCAGGGTATCCTGTCCGTCGACATAGTAGGAATAGCCCTGTCCGCGATACTTGTCAATGATGTTGATCCAATTGACAATGGCCGGCCTGCTTGGTTTTACGATGTACTGTTCGCCCCATTCCGCACGGTTGGAAGTGACAGCGCCCAATGTGTGCACCTGATTGAATTTTCCTCCGTCGTCGCCGGATTCCGTATCAAACGCAAGAACAAGTCCCTGTACCGTCCACGTACTCCGAAACCCTTCTTTGGCATATCTGAAATGGGCATCAAACCAATATTTGCCATCGTCAAACTGGGTAGTACCGCCCAGGTTAAAACTGTCATTCCAGTATTCCCTGCTCCCGTTGGGCTGCTCCTGAAATACCTCCGGATCCATGATCCTCCTGCACACATTCCGGCTCCAGGCTTCATCAAATTTATCTCTGTATATCAGTATGTCGGCCAGCAAATCGACTCCTGCGGCTATGTTCACCGTTTCGTGGTTCCAATAGACAGGCATGGACGCCCACGACCAGTTGTTCCACAAGTGTTCCACTGCCCAGTTCAAGTCTTTTTCCAACTGGTCGAGAATCTGATCCTCGGGGACAGGGGGTAACGCCCGCACATCCTGCGCCGTGTATACCGGTTCGGTAATGAAGGGCACATCGCCCCAGTTTTTGACCAGGTTCAGGTATGCCCATGCCCTCAACCAGTATACTTCACCGATCATGTGGTTGTACCAATGGTCTTCAAAGTCGGGCGATTGCTTTTTGATGACCGGTAACGAAACCAGAGCGTCGTTGCACCGGTTGATCAGGGTGTAAAAGCCGCTCCAGTCCAAATATTTATTATCCGGACTGATGTTGTGCTCCATAAACTCGTACATATCGGGGTTATTTCTGGCTCCGCGCGCCGGAGTCACCAAATCGCCCCTCAATTCGCCCAGCACAAAGTTCTGTTCCACCAAACCCTGCATGGTTTCATACAAACCGATTTTAATTGCCCAGGCATCCCCCAGTACGGAGTATATTTCGTTGCGTGCAACACTGTCGTCGCTGTCAACATCCAGCAGCGAACACGACGCCATACATGCCATGAGAATACATGCTACCGCAATTTTCAAGTCATTTTTAAACTGTAACATTTTGATAATTTTTAAGGATAACATATCATTATAGACCGACGCGGATTCCAAATGTAAGGCTTCTCGGAATATACATCGAACCGAGATCAATGCCCGACAGGAAATCGCTGTTCAAATGGTTAAATTCAGGGTCGAATCCGAGATATTTAGAATATGTCAACAAATTTTCGGCGTTCACAAATACCTTCAACCTGTTGATCCTGATTTTTTGCACCCATCCCGTTGGCAGGTCATAACTCAGTGAAACGCTGCGTAAGCGGATAAATGAACCGTCCTCTACCCAGCGGTCGGAAAACCGGCTGTTGCCGGCAGGATCTCCATAAGCCAAACGCGGCATATCGGTAACATCTCCGTTCCGGCGCCAACGGTCTTTTACAGTTGCACTTTGGTTGGTGTAATCCTGCATCGATTCGAGTTTGTACCTCATTCCGTTGACCACTTCCCGTCCCCACTGGCTATCGATCCATCCGCCCAGGGTGATGCCTTTCCAGGAAACCTGTAAATGGAAGCCGCCAATCATATCGGGCATTGCTTTTCCAAGGTACGTCATATCCTTTTCGTCAATCACACGGTCATCGTTTTTATTGACAAATTGGACATCTCCTCCTCTAAAGGGATCATAGGCGTAAGCGGAACCATTGGTCCATCCGGCAGCATCGGCATCGGTTGCAAACACACCCGCGGTTTGATATCCGTAATACGCACCCACCGGCTGGCCCTGAATAGCGCGCGAGGTAAATATGTCATGCCGGCTTTCAATGTATTCGGCTGATCCGGGTAATTCGGTTACTTTGTTTTTATTGTATGCAAAAGTCAGCCCTATGTTCCAGCTGACATCGCCGGTTTTCAAATAACTGCTCAACGTTGCTTCGAAACCGCGATTGTTCAGTTTTCCCGAGTTCATCATCAGGAAAGGCACCCCCTGCTCCAATGTCAGTATGGTGGGCAATATCAGGTTCCGGTTGGTTCGGTCGTAAAAATCAAGTGTAAGGTTCAACTTCTGATTGAAAACGCTTACATCCAAACCCAGATCAAACTCCCTGATATGCTCGGGCGCCAACTCCGTATTGGCCAACTGTTTCATCGCGATCCCTCCCAAATACTTATAGTTTGCGGGGAAGAAGCGTAATTTTGAAGTATAATTACCCATGTTGTCGTTACCTGCAACCCCTATGCTGGCCCTGACTTTCAACTCGTCCAGCCAGTCTTTACGCAGGAATCCTTCTTCGCCCAGCCGCCATGCCAACCCCAATGCCGGATAGAAAGCGACCCTTTTATCCTCGCCGAAGCGCGACGATCCATCGGCACGCAGCGTCAAATCGGCAATATAGCGGTCTCTCAGCATATAATTGGCGCGCAGGTAACCGGCGAGCATTTTCCACTGTTCATTGCCGCTTTCACTCCTGTCCCGGTCGGATCCCTGATTTAACCTGGTGTATTCGTCGCCCGCCGAATTAAACGTGCGCCCGAAAGTGTATTCCATTTGATCGACCAGATAGTTGCCGCCCACGCCTATATTCACATAATGAATATTATCGAATGTGTTTTGATAATTGACTTCGGCGCGTGCATCAATGATCAGGTCGGTCGTTCCGGTAAGTTCCGATATGCGTTCCATGTCGCGCAGAGGAGATATCCCATGCCTGGGAAGGAATAAACGATCCTCTATCGACTGGTTGTGCAAACCCAGCGACAGATTTGCCTTAAAATGCCCGGCAAAGAGAAAATCGGCGAAAAGTTTTCCACCCATCTGGTTGTTTTTTAATTCATTGATGCTTGGAGTGTTCACAAGCGCCATCGGATTCGACAGTCCAAAAGTATCGTAATCCTGATACAGCGGCGTCTCTCTGCCATCAGGCTCTTTAGCAAACGGATTGGTCAAGGGCGATTTCTGATAGGCCGTCAGCAAGGGGTTATACCTCGAAAATCCCATGGGAAGCCGATTCTGATCTAATTTTGTGAAATACAAATTGGTACCGATGCTCATCCATTCGTTTACTTCATAGTCGAGGTTGAAACGGGCATTGATTTTGGTCAAGCCGGAATTTTTGAGGATACCGTTTTTATCCAGTATACCCGCGCTGAACGTATATTTCGCCACATCGTCCCCCCCCTTGATACGGAAATGATAATCGCCGTAATAGGCGGTATTGTTCTGAACCTGCTTTTGCCACAAAGTGGCGTTATTGTAATCCTGATAATAATCGGAATAAGGATTGTTGAACAGGTAATCACCGAATCTGTCCGTCACGCCGGTCGTATTACCGTATTGCGAAAGAGCCATTTCGAGCAGATACTGACGGTTATCTTCGGCATTCAACACGTCGAACTGAGGCCCTTTGAAATCGAATCCCTGGTTGATCATGAAGTCAATTTTTGAGTTGCCCTTTTCTCCCTTGGCCGTTTCAATCACCACTACCCCGTTGGCAGCCCGCGATCCGTAAACGGCTTTTGCCGCGGCGTCCTTCAGGAAGGTGACGCTCTCAATATCGTTGACATTCAACGAAACCAACAGACTGGTGTGGAGGTTTGTATTGAACGATTCGCTCCCCCAGTCGGTCATATACGAAAGGTTATTGATTTCCATTCCGTCGATGATGTACAGCGGTTGACTGCCTGCGGTTATCGAACCGATACCCCGTATATTGACATTGTACGCTGCTCCCAGCATGCCATTGACGGCCGTTACGTTTACGCCGGCTACTTTGCCGTAGAGATAACCTTCCACCGTGCCGGAAGCACGGTCGGTGAAATCCTCTTCGGTAAGCGTTTTTACCGCCTGCGTAACATACCGCTGCTGCCTTTTCACGCCGTTGGACAATACCGCCTCGTCCAGATTCGACTTCCTGGCATCGGGAATCATCTTGAACGTTAATTCCGAGACTGTTCCCACAAAATAATGCAACTCCCTGTATCCGGGATACTGAAACACCAGCGTAACATCATACGAAGGCGCCTGGATGGAAAACCGGCCTTCGGCATCGGTTTCTTCAAACACGCCGGCTATTCCGTCCACACGAATGTTCACTCCGCTCATGGGCGCGTTATCGTCAATGGACACCACCTTACCCGTTATTGCAAGGTTTTGTGCCAACGCCGACGATACGCTCCAACCGGTCAATAATGCGACCAGCAAAAAATTGTAAATTGCCTTTCCTTTCATAGATGATTTATTCAACCGGTTTTAAAATTATATTATCATAATAAGCAGGCTTCATATCGCTATGTACAAAGCGTATCACATAGTCGCCGGCTTCGAGTTCTTCCACTTTTTCCGTTTGGCCGCCAACCTCCTGATGCCAGAAAGCCGTTCCCAGCAAAACATTCTGGTTAAATTCCGGAACCAGCACGGCTACGCCGTTTACCGTTCTTTCATCCTGGCTCATATTCAGAACCGTCCTGTTCAATTTTTGCGTGGTATAATCATAGGCATCGCCAAACTTCCGCATGTACGCATTGACGTTTTCGCTGACTGTATTCTTGAGCCTGCGGTAATTCAGGTATACGTCATATTTTCCCGCCGGCACGTTGCGAAGATAAAATTCAACCCAGTACCCGCGTTCGGCAGGAATAGCCTGGAATGCATAACCGGAAGCGTAAATGTCGTACGCCGATGACGAAAAGTTGACATTTGCGTCCATACGAAACCCACCCCGCTTTTTATCATAATCCGCATCATACAGTACCATTTCACTGGAACTGCTTATCATTCCGGCGCTGACTATATAGCTTGTAATAACACCTCTGCCTACTTCCGCACATTCGAAAGTATAGGCGCATTGGGGGATATCTTTGCTAAGATACAAGACATCCGCCAGCTCATGCACGACGCCGTTTTTAAAGCCCACATCCGATCTCAGAAGGTTCAGTTTTACCGACCCGTTCAATAGCGGATCGGGATTTGCCGGATCGGACGGGGTGACGCCAATCACCCGCGATTTGTCGTGTGCGTTTGTTCTCAGGTTCTCCCGGTTGAACAATGTGGGGGTCAGCTTCTGGTTGACTTGATCAACGTACCAATCCCAAAGAAAAAGAATATGATACCTGATAAATTCCTTCAGCGCCGCATCGGCGTCGGCATCATCGCCTTCGTTTCTATTCCATACCGCTTCCTTCAACTGTTCCAGACTGTTGATGCCCGCCTTGCGGAAAACTTCGTCCGGTTCGGCAAATACCGTGTACCTGTGCAGCAGCCAAAGGGGAGAATTCAGTACGTACCATTTTGTTCTCTGCAGGGTATCCTTCAAGCCGACCGCTTCTACCGCCCGTGCAAATATTGAATATCCTTCCGCTTCCAGATAATCGTAAACATTGGCAACACGGGGCGTAAAAACTTTCGACACGGAATACACAAAACCGTTTGGCAATTCGACTGTTTCTTCCACTCTCGATGTCTTATTCATGACGATGTTGCTGTATCCGCCCGATAAATCCACAAAATGCTGTATTCCGCTTATCGTGGTATCGTTATAGTTTAAAAAACCCGTGCGCATGGCCTTGAGGTTGACGCTCGTCTGCAACGCATGGAAATCAAACAGCTCTGCACACTGGGCGTCGGTAAGATCGTCAATGGAACCCTTTCCCGCCGACGTCAGGTATTCCCTCCAGGCATCGTCGGTAGGGGCAAAGAACGTATATCGCCCGTAGGAATTGAACAGATTGTAGTACCCGCTCCGCTTCAGCACTTCGATGGTGATGGTCATATCGGGTCTTTCTTCGAGAAAGGCGGATATTTGCTGCTGATCCTCGGTGATGTACAATTTTCCGTCGGGCAATTCTTCACTGCACGAATACAGTGCAACACACAGGCAAACCAGCATTTGCCCTATCGTTTTTATATCTTTCATATTCATTGTCCTTTTATTTTTATTTATAATAAGGGTTTTGAACCAGATTGGGGTTCTTGTCCATTTCCGATTTATGGATGGGGAAATACCAGGATAACGGGTCGCTTACTTTTGCTTTATAATACCCTTCGGATCCCGTGCTCGTATAATAACGCGCAGCAGTCAGGCGTTGCGAAATAACCTCTACATTGTCCTGCCGGCGCGCAATACGCATCAGGTCGAACCAGCGTTTTCCTTCGAAAGCCAGTTCTGCAGCCCGTTCGTCGAGTATTTGGTTTTCAAGATCTACCACATCTTTGTAGATAATATCTTCCCTTACTCCCACTCTTTGCCGTACTTCCCGGAGGACGCCCACGGCATCATCCAACCGTCCCAGCCGATTCAGCGCTTCGGCTTTCATCAGGCAGACATCCGCCAAACGGTAAAAAATCCAGTTGGGGTCGTTGGTATTCCCGTCGCGGTAATCTTCGCTCTTATCGCTGTTGTATTTCTTGCCGCACCATTTCCAAACAAAAACATTGTCGATCATATTGGAAAGCCCCGCAAGATAGGTGCCGCCCGCGCCCCTGTTGTCTACCCGGGGGTTGAGATAATCAGACCCCTGCCAATACTTGCATGTTTGCGTGCTTCTTGTTTTTTGCAGTTGATACCAGGTTTCGCCGCCCACGCTGCTCTGATTGCTGAACCACTTGAGAAAATCGCCGGCATTGTTGTATTCGCGCGAAAACTGCAATTCGAAAATGCCTTCCGAGGTATTCCCCAAGCTGAAAATATCGAACCATTTTTCTCCATCCACCGCCAGCGAAAAGCGGCCGCTGCCGATGATTTTGTCGACATATTCGAGCGCCTGGGAATATTTATCCTGAGTGAGGTAAACATCGGCAAGCAAAGCCCATACCAAGGGTTTCGTTACCCGTCCCTTTTCGTAGCAGATTTTCAGCCTGGCATTACTGAAAGTCACATCATCGAAATTGTCCCGCACGCGACTTTCGGCCCACAACAAATCCTTCACAATGGAATCAAGCGCCTGGGTTCCGGGAAGTCCTGCATGACTGTAGTCCTGTTCATCGTTTTTGGACGCTACAGTGATATACGGGAAAGTTTGGAATGTACGGGCAAGGTAAAAATAACACAATGCCCGCATGGTTTTTGCCTCGCCGAGAAAATAATCCAGTTCGGTTTCGGTAAAACTCTTGTCGAGCGCCCGTACCATCGGCGCGTAATCAATTACATAATTGAACTGATTGATGGTTGAATACACGTCGCCCCATCCGCAATATCCGTTGTCCTTCGACAGACTGTTCTGATTAATGCTCGAGCGGTTATTGTCGAATTTATTAATGGCTACTATTTCGCTGCGCAACTCGCCCCATGCGTAAAACAAATCAAGACAGCCTTGCAGACGGCTGTAAGCGCCAACGATGGACGATTCGACCTGCCCTTTTTCCTTCCAGAAATTATTCCCGGTTACCCTGTCTTCGGGAGTGACATCCAGCATTTTTTCGCAACTGAAAAACAACAGTGCGGCTATGCCTGATAAAAAATATACATATATATGCTTTTTCATGATCATCAAATTAAAAGGTAATGCTTAATCCGGCTGTAAAGGAACGCGGCACCGGCGTCCGGCTTTCGTCCAAACCAACCCTGAACGGTTTCTCTTTGGTTCCGGATGCTTTTATTTCAGGGTCAACGCCTGTATACTTGCTCCATGTGTACAGGTTATATCCGGTGATAAAAGCGCTTGCGCTTTTAATGCCTATTTTCGAGGTCAAATTTCGCGGGATGATGTAAGAGATCGACACGCTTTTCAACCTGCAATACGAGGCATCTTCCACAAAACGGTCGCTTCCCTGCGCATTGTAGTGCGTATCGAAAGTAACGCGCGGCATGTCGGTAATGTCGCCCTGCTTTCTCCACCTCCTCATTACCGAGCGCGACTGGTTGATGTTTTTTTCATTGCCGCCGTCCATGGTTTCCAAACTTTTCCTCACCATATTGATCACATCGTTGCCATACTGATACTGGAAGAAAACATCCACCCTCCAGTTTCCGAATGTGAAATTTGTACCCGCTCCGCCGAAAAATGACGGATTGGCATAGCCAATGATGGTACGGTCGGCGTCGTTGATCAGGCCGTCGTAGTTCATGTCTTCATAGATGGCGTCGCCGGCCTGAAAAGTATAACCATTGGCGTTATCCCACCTCACCGGTTTCAACTTGCCATCCATATCGTACAGGGGATTTCCGTCCCTGTCGCGCGCCACGGCATCCTCTTCCGTGGCGTATACGCCCTTGTACTTCAATCCGTAAAACGAACCGATGGGGTCTCCTTCCCTCGCAACGAACGGATAATCATTATGCCAGTCGATATCAATATGCGTATCTTCGGGCAGTTTCTCAATCTTATTCCTGTAAATGGCGATATTGCCGTAAATCTCCCATCTGTATGCATAGTCTTTTGACTGGTAGGCAGTGACGCGCCCCTCAAACTCAAAGCCGCGGTTCCTTACGGTACCGAAATTAGCCCAATAGTCGCCATAACCGGAGGAAGACGGAAGCGAGCGTTTCATCAGCTGGTCATTGATCAGTTTATCGTACAGTTCAACCGAAAAACTCAGCCTGCTGTCGAACAAAACAGCGTCAAGTCCCAGGTTATTGGTGGTTGCGGTTTCCCAGCGCAGCGTATTCAACTGCAAGCCGCTCGAAGCGGTTCCCACCTGGTCGAGATAACGGGAACCGGCGTCGTACACGGCAAAATACAGGTACTTATCGCTCGGCGTATTGCCCGACTTACCCCACGAATAACGGAATTTGACATCGTCCATAAAGGTGAGCGACTGCATAAACGGTTCGCTCGAAAATCTCCACGAGACCGACACCTGCGGGAAGGACCCGAAGCGATTGCCCGCGCCAAAGCGGGAGGTTCCGTCAATATTGAAAGACGGCTGAAGAATATACCTGTCCAGCAGTTTGTAGTGCCCCATGATTAAAAGCATGTTGCGTACATCGTGCCCCCGTTCCGAAGACAAATCATTCCAGCGGGTAGCTGCCGCCATGCCGGTTACCAGCGTCGAACCGGTATTGGTTGCTCCCTGCGAAAAGGAACTGTCATAGTTCCAGTCGAACCGGGCGGTGCCCGTCAGGCTGAGGCTATGGATCTGATTGATCGTGCGCGCATAACTGATAATGGTTTCCTGCCCGATGTACTGGCTGTTGTTTTTCCCTATACGCGTTACATTGACCTTCTCATCGTTCCAGTTCCGGTTGGTAACCGCGTGAGGGATGAACATGTTGTAGGAATTGTTTGAAAAGTCGAAATTCAACTTTGCCAGAACGCGTAATCCTTCCAAAACATTAAACTCAAGCTGGATACTCGATACAAAGGCATTGCTGAATGTATTATTGGTCACCTGGTTTCCCCATGCAACAGGATTGTACATATCCTTGGAGTAAAGGGATATGTTTGTATTAAACGGGACATAGTATTTATCCGTAGGATTGCCGTTTTCGTCGGGCCAATATACCGGATAAAAGGACGGGTAGTTGCGGGCAGCGCCCAATACCCCCTGGAAGTCCTTGACATCATCACCGCCCCTCTTGGTATTGGAGCGCGTATAGCCAATGGTTGTGGCCAGCTTCAGGTTTTTGGATATGATGTAGTCGAGACTGAAACGGGTGGTAAACATATCGTAACTTTTACCGATGATGGTTCCCTGCTGGTTGGTACTCCCCATGCTGAAACGGTACACCGTGGAATTTCCGCCGCCGCTGAGCGCAAGGTTGTTTTTGAAGGTAAGCGCCACCTGTTGCACCTCTTTCACCCAGTCGGTATTATTGTTGTACTCGTAATAATCGGCCCGCGTAAGGTCGTCCCTCAACATGGGATATTCCGGACTGGAGGTTGAATAACCGGATCTGTTTTGCATGCCTTCGAGGATAAATACCTTCAGGTCGTCGCCGCTCAGCAGAGGGATGTCTTTGGGCGCAAACGACAGGGAGACATCGCTGGCAAACTTTATTTGCGTATCATTTGCCCGTCCGCGTTTGGTGGTGACCAGCACCACGCCGTTGGCGCCTCTCGACCCGTAAATGGCCGTTGAACCGGCATCTTTCAATACTTCAATACTCGCAATATCTTCGGGATGCACGTCCTGTAAGGGACTCCGGGCAGACAACAACTCGTTGATGCTCGAAAAATCGCCTACCGACCCGGTATACTGTATCCCGTCAATCACAAACAGCGGATCGTTCGAACTGTTGATGGAACTGCTGCCGCGTACCTTGACGGTGTAACCGGCGCCCGGGTCGCCCGATTCGGCGGTAATCTGCACGCCTGACGCGCGCCCCTGCATCATTTCGATCGCCGACGTCGCCGACGACTGCGGAATGGATCTCATATCGATGGAAGTAACAGAAGAGGCATTGTCGCGTCTGTCAATCTGCATATACCCCCCCAGGTCGACTTTGGGTTTGGCCTGAGCCGAAATAACCACTTCCCCCATTTGCTGAGTTTCCGTTTCCAGCGCAACATTCACCGTCGTTTGATTGGTGACCGGAACGGAATACGGCTTGTACCCGATAAAAGTGATTTGAAGAACGGCATTGGGTATGGTAACATTGATCATATAACGTCCGTCGACATCGGTAGTGACTCCCTGTATAAAACGGTCGTTTTCGTTCTTGATGATCACATTGGCGCCCGGAAGCGGTAACCCGTCGCTCCTGTCGGTAACCAATCCCCTGATGATCCTTGTACTCTGCGCACTCAGGTCGACCGGAAGACACACCGACAGCAACAGCGCCAACACACAACAATAATATACTTTTAAATGCTTCATATTCATTTTTCTAAATATTTTTATATCCTATCATTTATTGATAGTGAATGTATTACTTTCCGATCCGTCGGCCGCTACCGTAATTTGATCGGGCGGGGTGAGCACCCTGTCGATCACATGGATCACTCCGTTGACCGCTTCAATGTCCTTCATGATCGTGTAATTATGCGTCACGTTCTGTACAGCGCCCTTTTCGTCCCCGTCCTCGTTGGTAACGGTCATCGTTCCTCCCGGATAGGTGATCTCGAAGGTCGCCCAAACGTCGTCGGCAGACGGATCGGCATGTACCCGTTTTCTGAAAACGCTGACAAACCTGGTCGGATCGGAAGGAAGCGGGTTCATGGCCGCTTCATCCTGTTTGTAGGTGCCATCCGTATATACCCTCGTTTCAGTAATCAGGTATTTCGCTATTTGTCCCCATTTGGCATCGCTTCCGTAATCGCCCAGGTGATACGTTGCCTTGTAGTCGTCCAGAGCGGCATTGGTAGGGAGGAAAAGAGTGTATGAATTGGCGGTATATCTCAGGAAATCGTACAGCGTTGAGTTCTCGTCGTCCGGAAGAGACGAGTCGACAGCCTTTTTTTCCGCTTCTACCCTGAAGGCTCTGATGATGGTGTAGAAATTCGAATACTCGGAGTTGGTTTTCGCATCGACATCGTTTCTGATGACCTCGCCGATGGTGCCTGTTGGTTTGACCGGTATAACGGATCTATCGAAGTAGTGTATGATCCCGTTGCCCGCCCTTTCGGATCTGTCGATCCTCACACCGTTAAAGGCGCCATGGTCGATCTGGATAAAATTGCCCAGGCGCGTTTCGTACCAGCTGTTATTGGCCGAAGCCAGGTCGCTCTCGGTGATCAGCGTATCGGGTATGACCATATAACTGAACAGGGAATCCTTCTGGAGAACGGTCATGGATCGACCGCCCTTGCGATAGTTATAAAATCTCATATCTCTCGAAATGTTCAAAATGACTTCGCGTGTGATATCATAACCGTCAACCGAACGCAACGCGTCATTACAGGGGACAAAAATGGTGAACTTCTTCTTGGGATTCTTTAGATAATTAATATTAAGAGTGCTCATCCTAGTACTTATGGAAGTTTCGGTTGCTTCTGCGGTTAAATGGGTCGCGTTATCGAAGAACCAACTGTAGTTGGAATTGAGCATGAAGCCGCGTGCAACCGATTCCAGGGCAGGCGATATCATCAATTCATCCAAATTGTAGACAATTCCATTGCTTGCCGTTACCGCGCTGCTGTATTTGGGATTGCGTATGGTATCGCCGTAATAATTCCATATCCCCTGCTCCAGATGCGACGACCACGCAGCATACGGATATATGTAAGTCTGCGTCAGATACATCTTGGTAATAAAATGTACCGAATCGATGTCCTGATGAAACCCGGGCAGGACATTCTTCGTTACATAATCTTCATACGCGTCCTTCGGAGGGTTTAACAATGTATACATAGACGACTCGGTATAGAGGTCCTGTCCGAACATCCCATACCGGGTGAACAGCGAGTCGAGCTGTCCGCCGGTAGAAGTCTGCTGTTCGGTTACCGTACGGTTATAAAACAGCATGGTATTAAATTCGTTAATCCTGTAAAGATACGGGTTCAAATCCTCCATAATATCGCCCACGTTCTTTTTAGGCAGCAGCACGCGGTCGATACCGTGTATCACGCCGTTAACAGCGGCAATATCCCGCTTATCGGCCAAAATCCTCGCCCCTTCCACATTGAAATCTCCCGGATCACGACCGTACAATGACTTGTAATCGGCGGTCATCCTGTACTTGGCAAGGTATTTATTCATAAACACGCTGATTTGCTTGCTTTCCGGCCTGACTTTCCGGTTATACCGCACGCGCTTATCGAAATATTCGTAGTCCGGTTCACGGTAACGCAGAAAATACCTGAATCTGTCGAGGCTACTTAAAAAAACATCGTCAACGAGCTTGTTGAAATTATACTCAAAGTACATATCCTGTACAAAATGAGAGTCTACAAAAGCCCGGACGGTTTCAATGTCCGCTGCCTTGGTCATATCAAAATCGTCGAACGAGTTTTTCCCAATGCTGCGCAGGTATTCCTTAACAGCTTCATTTTCGGGCGCAAAACAGGTATACAGTCCCGAAGTGTTGATCGCTTTCTTGAATTCGGGAAGTTTGTCGATTGCTTTCACAAATTCGGCAAACAGGGGATCGACAGCCAATTGCTGATAAATAGGCCCTTCCAAATTTTCCGGACGCTCGTAGTACTTGTCGAACTCGGTCTTACAGCCATATTGAACACACGCCAACATGCCGATAAGAAAACTCAAAGCGAAAAGGTACGGTTTGCAGTATTTCTTTTTTTGATTCATCTGGATTATAGTTTTATTTGATTTCTACTTCATTTTTGTTCCATAAGCGTCTAATCCTCCGCTCGCGTGTAAAGACGAAACTTCCTGAACATGGCATATTGTCCCGCCCCTCCCCGATGTTCGGGGGCAAAATATATTTTCACATAACGTGCTGTGGGGTAAGGGGGTTTGAGCCGTTGTATCTGCTCGGCATTATCATTACGGTCAAAAGTAAAATTACCGTAATTAATCCAGGGGTAGCCACTTATCGGATCATTTTGATTAACAGGCACATCAGGACAGACATACAGGCGATATCCCTCGGATGTACCGTTATTGCCGTCTCGTCGAGCCAGCATCACAGCGCAGATTTCTTCTTCTTCTTCCATATCAACAATAAACCAGTGTGGATAGGTAGCCGACGGAGATGCCCATCTGGCGTGCCAAAATTGATTATCGTCGGTGAGCATGGCCGTAACCCTTCCATTGGGCGAACCGCCCTCATTGGTAGCCTGGGAACTGTATCCGATTGTTTCATCCTGGCTTCCATCATTGTATCCGGGGAATGTCCAGTTTGCGGTCGATAACACTGTAAGCTCCGGCTCCGGTATCGGATTGGTGGGCTCTATCGCTGTCGGATCTGTCGGTATTCCTATTTCTCTTAAAGTCATCACTCCATCAGCTATTACTGCAACCTCTACTGTCTTATCAAGACCGGAAGCAGAACTGATTGTAATGGTCGAACTTCCCGCTCTACCTGCTGTTACCCATCCATTGTTATCAACTAAAGCTACGTCCGTATCAGATGAACTCCATCGAAGCGTTTCGGTTGCATCAGGCGGATTTATTTCGGTAACAATCTGAAACTTACCCATCGTCGCACTGGATACATTGTCCATGCTTAGCGTGAAATTACTGATAGGAATCCAGTTTCTTACCGACACGATTACGCTGGTAACAACATTGTCGGAGGTAATCGTAATTACGGCAAATCCTTCACTTACAGCAGTTACCAATCCCGTTTGATTCACTGTTGCAACATTCGGATTAAGACTTGTCCAGGTATTTTGCTTGCCTTCAGGGATACTTTTTAATTGTATCTGGCTATGGCTGCCTGCCCCAACGCCGATGTACAATTCCACCGACGATTTGTCTACGTTGGTTTTGTCGGTAATGGTTGAATTGCTCTCATCGGTGCACCCACAAATGAACCCTACAAGTGTAAACACCAGCAAGAGTTTGAAATAATTTGATTTTTCCATATTCCTTGTTTTTATAAGTTATTCTTCTTCTATCCTTAAAACTTCTTTCATATAGTATACAGTGGCAATATCTGCGTCCACATAGCTATAGTACAACCGAAAACATTGATAGGCTTTCCCGCCTTCCGTGATTAATTCATATCGGTTCGGATAGTCTGGATCAGTATCTAACATGGTTATATTCAAACATAACGGATCATCGCTCCACGGAGTTATGGTCACTTTTCCGTCAGCGGCGACCGAAAGCCTTATTCCCCACATGCTGTATGCTTTGTCCCTGTTTTCATCAGCGGCAACGGTTCTATCAGCTAAAAGAGTTCTTACCCCGTTGGCCGATACGGGAAATACTTCTTTCTCTAACGAAGTATTGGTTGTGGTACCGCTAACAAACTCGTTGTCTTTTAAAACAATAGATGTCTTTTGTCCTATATGGCTATATTTGGGAATAGCCAGGGTAGACGCCCAATCGTTTTTCAGGTATATGCGGTACAGGATGGTGCTCTTTTTAAGGTCATACTCGCTGGCCGTTGTTTTATCGATCCGTAACGGGATAAAATAACTGACATCCGGTGAAAGGCCAACCGTCTTGACGCGTAATTTAAACTGCATTTCGCGTTTTCCCTGCTGGAAAGTAATGGTTTGATTTTCAAAAGCGTATCTGTCGGGCGGAACAATTTGTGCATACTGATACGATTGTGCGCCAAAAGCGCTCTTGTTGTAGGCTTCCAGCAAAGCCGGATCTTCCGACAGGCTGAGCGTAATGGGATCGGTATTGTCCAGAACGCCGCCAATAGCGGCGGTAATGTAACCGTTTGTATAACCGTCCGCATCTGCTGTCGCCATATCGTGTTCTTCGGCAAAAATATTGAAAGCGCCTTCACTTTCCAGAGAAATGATATTCTTTTTCTCCTCTGTTTCAGGACTTTCTTCGCGGTTGCAGGCATACGGGGCAACCGCTAAAAACATAAGTATAAATACATTCAGATATTTCATTATCTCGATTTTTATAGTGTAATCTTTTGATCTTTAAATTGTATTGATTTTTCCCTTTGAAACAACCCCTTATGCAAAGGAGTCAATAACGGATCTTGTTTACAATATCATAGGCGTTTTACTTTTTAGATTTTTTATAGATTTTATCCAAATTCGGGTTCAGGCTAACAGGATGCAAAAAAGCCATAACATTGCATGGAAACAACGCTATGGCTCTATATATGATTTGATCAGGGATCAACCACCCCCAATACAAAAACCTCGCACCATATACTAATGTATGGACGACGTCTCTCTCTCTCTCTCTCTCTCTCTCTCTCTCTCTCTCTCTCTCTCTCTCTCTCTCTCTCTCTCTCTCTC
>JAISCQ010000186.1 GCA_031265445.1 Bacteroidales bacterium | reverse complement strand
TTGTTTACCGACCAGTGGCCGGGCATGTTTACGATCAGGAACTCGGCGGCGCGAAGTTTCAAACTGTCGGCAGGATGTATTCCGTAATGGTTTAATACGGTTTCCAGTTCGGCGCGATTGCTCCCCGCCTGCTGCAACACCGCCTCTATTTCGGGAGAGAAACGGGTGCAGGAAACAGCGCTAATAACGAATAAAATGATGATGTTTTTGATATTTTTCATGTTTTTGATATTTTCATGGCTGGAATAATCGGGAAAATCCAGCAGCTTTGCACCAGCCGAGCTGCTGATAATAGCTGTTCAGGTCGTTCCTTTGGGGATGCGGGATATAGCAACTTAGCCCGCAGAAGGTACGGATGTCGTATTCCTCGATAAATTGCGGCGTGTGGGCTTTGTAAAGCGCCGTTGCGGCAAGCTGTTCCCGCAACGCCACCGCATCCGCATGAGGAAAGGCTTTGGCGATAAAATCTCCAAAGTCGAATACATACTGCTCGCCGTACACATCCAACCGCTGCACCGCTGCGCGGTCGAAAGCCGTCATGTCAAACGGCTGTCCTTCGATGAGGCGGGCTGTTGCCGCCGCCAGCGCCTCCATGCCGCGCGTGTCCGTCACCGAGACGGTAGCGGAACGGTAGGCGCCTTCCAAACGGTTGTAGTAATCGAAATAACACCGGGCGACCTGTGCCGGGTTGACTTCGGGCGCGAGCAGTTCGGGAATGATCCGGTCGTAGGGAAAGCCTTCGTAGATGGTTTCCGTAGAAGAAGCGATCAGGCAGTCCGTTTTGTCCTTCAGTTCGTAAGCCACTTCCACCGCTCCCATCAGGCAGGCGTCAAACAGGATAAAGTCGAAGCGCAGGGGCAGCGCCTCCGCCAGATCGGGTATGTTCATCTGCCTGCCGCCGTCTTCCACGAACGAACTTAGCCGCCGCTCCGCCGGCAGCCATGAGGTGCCGTGAGACCAAAGCGTCAGACCGTAATGTTCGGCGGGATACATTTCGATGATTTCGTTCAGCACATGTTGCATCTGCAAAGCATCCGCAGAGTTGAACTCCGGATAACTTTTCAGTTTTTGCCCGCCCGTTCCGGTCATCTGTAACAGGTACGGCGCTTCGCCGGCCACATCTACAAAAACGACCAGCTTCGCTCCCGTTTCCGTATAGCCGCGCTGCATTTCTTCCAAATCGACCGGCGCATCGCCCGACAGGTCGTTGTCCGCGGCCATATAGACAATGACGGTGCGGTTGACCGGAAGCAGTTCGGGATCATCATCCTTTTGGCAGGATACTGTAAAAATCAAAACAACGAATATAAAAGCTCTCATATAGAATTGATTATAAAAACCTTCCAGACAGTTTTCTGTCCGGAAGGCAAAACTTATTCGCTCCTTTTTCCGGCCAAATATAAAATCGGGCCAAGAACAGGAAGCAAAAAAACGATCCAAATCCAAATTGAATTGAACTTTGTCTTCAGTTTGAATATGGAATACAGGACATGACAGAAAGCACCAACATGCAGCGCCAAGACTAATCCTAAAAAAAAAGCAAAAAGTATATCCATATTATCGAATTATATACAATAAATTGCACAAGCTGCGGCAACTGATAAAGTACATAATCCAGTAATATCAAGCAGATCACACATGAGCTGACACGATGCAGTACCGTCACATGCATCCTTGGCATAAGCATAGCAATCGGTTGTGCATGACCACCATGGATCATCATCAGAAGGGAATTCGTTACCACTTTTCAATCGTGGAGAACCAATCTTTATATTTCCAACATTTTTAATGTTAAGAGTCATCATCTGATTCTCTGTTTTCTTAAATTGAAAATCCACAACAAAGAACTTCTTTGCAGTATAAATAGAAATCGCACCTTCATCCTTTTGATTCAACTGAGACCTGTCTTCATAGAGAGATCTATAAACTTTACCGTTATTTTTGGAAAAAATAGCTAATACACCTACTCTATCTCCTTTTTTTACAGGCAAATAATAAATTGAAATTTCCGAAATCGGTTTTTCTACTATCACATCATTAAAGGAAAAATTACTGATTCCAAATTTAAAGTTCACTTTCAGATCAGCATAATCTTTGGAATTAAAATAATTTTGCAATTCAATAGAAATATTTTCAGGGAAAACATCTTCTTCTTTCTGGCATCCCACCAGCACACCTATAACCAACGTAACAATTGCTATTGCTACGATACTGCTATGTTTCAAAATATTCTTAAACATGGTTTATAAAATTTATACAAATTATAATACTAAACTCGTTGCCTTTGTTTTCGGCGTCAAGGCTTCGCTGTTCGCTGTTCCCGTCCGGCAGGTGCACGAACTCGTCCTGCCGATTTTGATGGTGATGCGGCAACGGTGTCGTTGCCCCGGTCGCGCTACAGGCTGCGCGGCTTCATCACCTTCCTTCCGTCCTTACGGAGGCAGGGCGCTACCGTGAGGGGATACCTCCGGCGTTTCGCCCTGCCGTGTCTCATGGTTTTTCGATTCGTCACTCGTTCCGCCCTGTGTTGCGGAATCGCGGTTTTCTTCCTTTTCCAATAACTGCTGCATTTCATTTTTAATGGCAGTGACGGTAACGGAAGGTATTTTTATTTTTTTATCAATGATTTGTCGGGCTATGCTAAGAGCGTCCTCATGGCTGCCGGCGGCATCATACAGTTTTACCAGTTCGTACAGCGGCATGAACTTCGACGGGCACATGGCGGCAGCCGTTTTCAAATGCCGCTCTGCCTCCGGATATTTTCCCAGTTCTTTGTAATTGTCCGCCAATAACATCTGGACATCCATGTCATTATAATATCGAACGCACTGTTCAAATACCGACAGGCTTTTTTCATATTCCTTTACCTCGTGCAGTTCGGCGGCGTGGTTGTACAGGAACAGGCCGTTTTTTCCAAGATACCTGTACAATTTATCGTATTCGGGTAATACTTCCCCTGTTTTTCCCGCTAATGACAGATGCGCGATGCGGTTCCACCCGATTTCCGCCCGTGTCAATAACACGGAATATACTGCCAAAACTACGGACAGCAAGGGAACAAGTATCCGTAATATGTTTCCGTAAAACGTTCCTTTTTCCGGTACGGGGGAATCGGGGGGATGTTTATGAATGTCTTGTAAATTACAGATAACAGCCATATTCAGCAGCGCCACCACCCATGTAAAAGGATATTTAAACGGGTACGAAAAAAATGAGAAAACCACGACCGCCAACAGGCTTAGCCCGGCAATAAATTTCGTGAAATCGGGAGAACGGTGGTAGCTACGGATCAGCATAAATCCCAGTAAAGCGAATATGCACAG
>JAISCQ010000167.1 GCA_031265445.1 Bacteroidales bacterium | reverse complement strand
ATGGGAAGATGGCCATACGAGTTCTCCATACATGGGAAGATGTTTTCCGCCATAGTAATATCCGTTAAGCGCCAGGGGAAAATGGGTGTTTATGTTCGACAGCGTAATGCTCGATGCATCCGGGTGTGGCGACGTTTTGGCATCGGAGTTTGCGATGCATACGATGCGGCTTCCGCTCTGTGGCTTGAACGACAACTGGGGTAAGAGCTGTGTTGCATAACCATTGTTTATGATTTCGGAGCCGGCGATAAGCTGGGAATTTAATAATTGTGTTCCCGTACTGTTAAATTCGAGTACCCATATACTGTCGATCGCGTGTTCGCTTCCGGTGGCGCTGCTATAGACGGAAACCCTGGTTGCATCGGGCATGCGTAACTCAATGGATGGTCCGTCCGTATGATCTTTTTCCTGTCCCGGGTGGATGATTACTTCATTATTACATGCGACAATACATAAAATGCCAATTAAATAGAATATTATTCTTTTCATTACTAATAGTTTTAAAAATTAAGGTGCAAATCCTTGATGAAAAATGCGCGTCAAAGGTAGTCATGATATTCATAATCTCAAAAAAAGACGAAGATTTTTGTGTTTTTTTTATAAAGACGCTTTAAAAAACCGCCAAATCAATGATGAGAAAATGAAGAATTAAGAGGCAATCCATTTTACAGATAAGATCACAACTCTTAATTCTTCATTCTCTGTTTTTAATTTTAATAATACCCTTCATTCTGTTCTTCTTCCAGGGAGCCTTTGGGATTCAAGCGGTCGATATGGTTTTGCGGTATCGGGCGCAGCTTGTGATGCCCTTTTACGTTATCCTTTGCATCGGGATTGTAGAGTTGCACACGCTCGACTAATTTCTCGCAACGTACCAAATCTTCCCACCGCTGATACTCGCCCAAAAGTTCGCGTCCTCTTTCGTCCAGCATGAAATCGACAAAGTTGGCGCTGATGTCATTAGCAGTTACCTTAATCTCATCGTATGTACTTTGCGTATTGTTCGGATCACCGCCTTCTTCTACCCAGTACTGTGGCATTTTGGTTTCGCCGTCTGCCCATGCCGCACGTTTTCTTACCACATTGACATATTCGGCGGCAGTGTTATAATCGCCTGCTCTGCCGGCAGCTTCGGCAGCGATGAGATAGGTTTCCGCCAAACGCATACGCACCCATTCGCGCGAACCGCCCTGGTTATTCATGGCCGCTCTTTTGGGGTCGAAATATTTGAGCAGGGGAGGATAATACCTGTTGTTCTGGCCTGGATTGTCTTTGTCCCACTGGAAATAAGTGTAAGCATACGTCCTGTCCGTCCTTTCCGGGTTCAGGCTGTAATAGATGGCAGTATCGCCCGGAGCAAGTGGTCGTGTGCCTGTGGTAACCGCTCTGTTGCAGTAATATACCCATTTGAAACTTTTGTAAAAGCGGGAATCGTTTTTACGGTCGAACAGGTCGAACATCGTCCTGTTGGTTGCCCGGAAGAAGCGGTAAGGGCGTCCGTTTTCTATATCGCGCATCATGCCGTTCTGGTCTTCGTAAAACGAGCCCCAATACAGATGGGATTTATTGCCGCCGACACTCACGTTGTTATCTGTCGAGCCGTTGTAAATGGGATCGGTTGTAAACTGGACGGAGAAGATCACTTCCCTGTTGCCCATATTATCCATGCTCCACAGGTCGGCGAAGTTATTCAGCAAGCCATAGTTTGGAGACTCAATCACTTTGCGGGCGTAATAGAGCGCACTGTCGGCGTCGGTTGCCAGTTGTCCCCGCTGATCGGCAACGGCGCTGCACCGCGTCAGATATACCTTTGCCAGCAAATGGGCGGCTGCATACCTGGTGGCTTCTCCCTGTTTGGAGGCTGTTTCCCTCAAATATTCCTCAGCAAACCGGAGGTCGGCGATTATCTGCCGATAAATGTCGGGGAGGGAAGCCCGTTTGAAATCGGTGCGCGGTTCGTAGATGGCTTCCGTAATGAGCGGAATACTGCCGAACTGTTTCAGCAAATCGAAATAGAAGAAGGCTCGCAGGAAAGATATTTCAGCCTGACAGAGCAGTTTTTCGTTATTGGTTATGTCTCCTATATCGGGAAGCGACGCCAACACCAGATTCGCTACTCCGATTGCCTTGTAATGATTATCCCAGAAGGTGTAGAAATTGGAGTAATCGGATTTCAACGCTCCGTCATACCTGTTGGTAGGATAGGCCAGTGCGCCTTCCGCGCCGGTAATCAAATCGGTTCCCAGTTCGGTGAAGATGTTTACCGTTTCGGTGTTTACTCCCGTCCGCATATAACTGTAGGTGGCAGCTACGGCCGACGTTATTCCCTGTTTGGAAGCATAAAAGTCGGCGGTAATTCGAGGGATTTCTTTTTCTTTTAAAAAATCCTCACATCCTGTACTTAACATGAATGTTAAACAGCAAACTGTCACAAACCATGTTTTGACAGATGTCATATAATTCTTGATTTTCATATCTTTGATAATTTAATGTTTTTAGAAACTCAGGTTAATGCCCATAATCCAACTGCTGTAGCTGGGCGAAGCATACGAGCGGTTATATCCGGACCCGACTACTGTTGTGGCCCCTTCGGGGTCAACGCCGGTGAATTTGGTAAACACAAACGGGTTTTGCGCCGTAAAGTAGAAGCGGCAGTTGCTCAGGGTGGCTTTGTTGACCAGCCGTTGAGGCAGCGTATAGCCTAACGTTATCGTCTTGATGCGCAGGAAGTCCGATTTCTCGTAATAGAGCGCCGTTTCGTATGGATCATTATCAACAAGCCGGTTGGGACGCGGATAGTCGTTGGTGGGATTTTCGGGCGTCCAGTAGTTGTATTTCACGTTGTTGTTGCGGTAGGATTGCTGATTGTAACGGATTCCGTTTTCCAGCATACCGCCTGCTGTGGCGTAAGCGATAACGCTCAAATCAAATCCTTTATACGCAAATGTATTTCCCAGGCTGAATATGTGAGTCGGGTTTACATGCCCCTGAATCATGCGGTCTTCTTCGTTTATCCTGTAATCGCCATTCGCATCTTCCAGTTTTGTGTTTCCCGGTACGAAGGTGAAGCCGTTGGCTTTGTATTTGGCCATTTCTTCCTGATCTTCGGGTGTGTCTTGCCAGATGCCGGTTTTCTTGTAGTCGTAATGAACGTTTATCGCTTCGCCGATGAACCATTTATTGCCGACATCATCTACTTTCCCGTTGTAGAGTTCGACGATTTCTTCCTTATTGGTCGAATACATGAAGTCGGTCGTCCAGCTGAAATTCTTGCCGGCGACGTTTACGGTCGACAAGCCTGATTCAAATCCCCGGTTCTTCGTTTTCCCGACATTGGTCAATACGGAAGTGTAGCCTGAAACGACGGGCAATTGCCGGCTCAACAGCAGGTTATCCGTGTTTTGCACGTATGCATCGATCGTTCCGCTCACCCGGCTGTTGAAAAAGGCAAAGTCAAGCCCCAGGTTGTACTGTCCTGTTGTTTCCCAAGTCAATGATTTGTCGGGCAAACTGGAAGAGGTATATCCGATAACGCCGGTACTGCCATAGTTGTAGTATTTTTTGCCCAGCGTTCCTTTTGTTTGATATGGAGAGATGGCTGTGTTGGCCGTAACGCCATAACCGGCGCGAAGTTTCAGGTTGTTCAGGCTGGTGAAATCTTTCAGAAATGCTTCTTCGTTGATTCTCCATGCCAGTGCAAATGCAGGGAATGACACCCATTTATGCCCGTCGGCCAGGCGGGACGAACCGTCGTAGCGGATGGATAGCGTTGCATAGTATTTGCTTTTGTAGTTGTAATTCACGCGCCCCATGAACGAAGCCAGACTCCAGACCTGGTTGTTGCTGTCGTAGCCGGTAATTTCGGATGCCGAAGCAATGTCGTTCCAAAGTAAACCGTCGGAAGGTAAATCCGAAGCGGTTATCGACAGACTTTCCGCCTGATTGCGCTGGATTGACTGAAGCAGGGTAACGCCCAGCGAGTGATTGCCGATTTGCTTGTCGTAAAACAACAGGTTTTCGTTCGTACAGGCATACGTTTCGGTCGGTGCGTTTACCGCCTGATTGGCTGATCCGGTGCGGGCATTGCTTGACGCAAACTGATAGTCCTGCCGGGAATGAAAGTCCAGACCGACGTTTGTCCGGAAACGGAGGCCATCAAGCGGCAATTTAATTTCCGCATAATAACTGCCCAGGAGGCGGTTTACTTTCAGCGGATTCACGATTGCTCCTTCTACGAGGTATTGCAACGGGTTCCACATCTGCGTATCGGTGCCCGTTATGATAAGCGTCGGCGTACCGTCATCTTCATACAGCCGTCCGAGCGGATTTCTGTTCCAGTTGTTCTGAAAAGAAGAGCCTCGATGTTGCAGCGAGTGTGTGAAGTGCGACTGTCCGCCCACTTTGAGCCAGCCGGTTACTTCGGAGTCAATGCCCACTTTGACGGAATAGCGGTTGTAATCCTGCGCTTTGTATATCCCTTCGGTGGCATAGTAGTTGAGGCCTACGGAGTACTGCGTTTTATCGCTGCCTCCCCGGATGCTCAGCTGATGGTCGGTGACCATTCCCGTGCGTTCCACTTCGTCCCACCATGCAGCGCCGGTGCGTACTTTGGAGGGGTCGTAGTTGCCGTTTTCGTCGTATGCCATCGCGATGGACTGCCATGTGTAATCATCGCCGGTAAATGACGGAATCTTTTTATCGAGGTCGATGTTGGGGACGTCGGAGGCGTATTCCCCCGCCGCCCGGTAAGATTCCCGGACGTAAGCCGCATATTCGGCTCCGTTCATCAGTTCCAGTTTGTTCTGAATCGTTGTTGACCCGTAATAGCCGTTGTAATCTATTTGAGCCTTTCCGCTTTTCCCTTTTTTAGTTGTAATAATGATGACTCCATTTGCTCCGCGGGAACCATAAATGGCAGTTGCAGAAGCGTCCTTAAGGACGTCAATCGATTCAATGTCGCCCGGAGGTATCAAATTAGGCGCAGTAGAGATCGGTATCCCGTCAACAACATAAAGGGGGTCATTGCTTGCATTGATAGACCGTTTCCCCCGGATAAGAATGGACGGAGTGGCTCCCGGCGTCCAACTGCTGTTGGTTACCAGTACACCCGCTACTTTCCCCTGGATTGCTTCGGCGGCTGAAACGACAGGACTTTCTATTATTTTTTTAGAACTGATTGAGCCGACGGCTCCCGTCAAATCCCGCTTCTTCACCGTACCGTAACCGACGACGACCACTTCATCCAATGCTTCAATATTCTCCCTGAGAACGACTTCCAGCGGACTGTTTCCCTGTACAGCTACGGTTTCCGTCCGGTAGCCGATGTAGGAAATTTCAATTTCCGGACTGGAAACAGGCTGATTCAGGGTTAAACTGAAAACTCCCTCCGCATTGGTAACAGTACCTGTTGATGTACCTTTCAGTTTCACGGAAGCGCCGATAATGGCTTCGCCGTCTTGATCCGTAACTCGCCCTGCGATCGTTCGGGATTGTTGCTGTGCGTGGGCGATCTTTTCGCCGGAAGCGGAAAGACCGTTAACGGGAAGAAATAATAACAGAACAAAGCCTGTCGTCAGCATCAACTTCCCTGCCGACGAACCGATTCGTTTGAAACGGCAATGCCTGAACATTCGCCGATTCGGATCACCTGATGTGTTTTGCACAAGTGCAAATACGTAAATAAAAACATTTCTCATAACATTTGATTTTAAAATAAATTGATTCATTAATAATTAGTTTGCATTTTGTATCCCGCCTGACCGTTAAACCTTCCTGCCGGGGATGATGACGGAGCCGATGGGGCTCCAGTCGCCCATTTCGCCCCGGACGTCCAGGTGAGCGTCGCGTGCGGTGTCTTTGGCGGCAACGGTGCCTTCCGTGCGGGTGGCGGGGTCGCGGGCCTTTTCGAACGCCGCATGCCAGGCGATGTGAGAATCGGAGAGGGTTGTCACTTCCGTCTGAGGGATCTCCCATTTCGTGGCATACTGTGTCGAGTTTTCAACTGCCAGGCCGGAAACCTGATCAAAATCAGAATCTTTTGATGGAACTGCTTGTGTACTCATACGTTTATTTTTTTTAGTTAGTAAAATTTGATTTCATCTGTTTCGCATCTGTGTGCGAGTGATCCGCACATGTGTGCGAATGATTCGCACATGTGTGCGGATGGTCCGCACTTGTGTGCGAGTGGTTCGCACATGTGTGCGGATGGTCCGCACTTGTGTGCGAGTGTTCCGCACATGTGTGCGAATGATCCGCACATGTGTACGAGTGTTCCGCACATGTGTGCGGATGGTTCGCACTTGTGTGCGAAAGGTTCGGACTCCCGTCCGGGTGGTTGTTTTTCACGTCCGCCGCCCGGTGATTGTTTTTGCAGGACAGGATTTCAATGCCGGCTGCATCGTCGAGGTAAAACATCGGACGTTCGTCGGGCGATTCTTTACCCCTGCGGTTGGGAAAGGCTTTCAGGTATGCCTCCAGATCGGTGCTGCCCAGTATCTCGGCGCCGGCTTCGAGGCGGATGTGCACGTTCGACCGGAGGAAGAGCGCGCCTGTCAGGTATTTTCCGGCGGGGAAGAGGATCGTTCCCTTTTGTTCCGAGCAGGCATCGATGGCGCGCTGGATGATTGCGGTGTTGTCTGTCCGGCCGTCGGCCACGCCGCCATACGCGACCATGTCGATGGTGAGGGCACGGCATGTATAAAAGGATCCGCACAGGGACAGGATTAGTAGAACGGTTTTCATTTGCCGGTAATTGTATTGCATTGTTTTCTGAGCCATTCGGAAAAGGTTGCATTTTCTTCCGGATACGTCCAGTGTCCTGTATTGAGATAGAGTTTCAATGTTTTTTCGGCCTGAATGACGTTGCAGGCGGCATGCATGGAGGTCGGCGGACATACAGGGTCGTTGAATCCCCATGAATACAGTCCTTTGGCCTTGAGCCTGCGTGCGAAGTTTACCACATCGAAATAAGCGAGGGTTTCCGCTTCGCCCGGTTTCGGGCTTGCGTCCTTGAAATAGTGGGGCCATCCGCCGGCGCGGCGGTTCAGGTAGCCGGCATAGTCGCAGAGTGCGGGGTAATTGGCGGCGAGGAAATCGATGCGCGTATCGAGCGCGGCGGTGATGATGGAGAGGGCGCCGCCCTGACTTCCGCCGGTTACGCCGATGGTTTCGCCGTCAAATTCCGGCAGGGAATAGAGGAGGTCGACGGCGCGGACGCA
>JAISCQ010000136.1 GCA_031265445.1 Bacteroidales bacterium | reverse complement strand
TGTGTCCGGCATCAATTACAGCGTATGTCCCGCCGGACTGCCCAAAAGCGAAACAGGCGGTGTTGTAAATGTCGTTTGAAAAAGCAATCAGGGGCAGCAATTCGTTTTTATTTCTGCCTATTTGGGCGCGGTAACCCAGTTCGTTGAGCATGAATACAACAAACACCGTTTGCTCATTGCGGGTGCCGGAGGGGAGATATACTTCAAATAATCTGTTCAGTAACCGGTACAGGCCCAATCGTTCAGTTGCAGCGCTGTTTTGATACGCATGGCTTCGCTTGCGATGTCAAGATAAGGCATCACCACCCAAACGGACGGCCGGATCATCAAAAAAGAAGGAACCGATCACCCGCCAATCATTAAAATCCGATTTTTTACTATATTTACGCCTTGTTCTTCATGATCAATAATCAATGTAATATGAATACGGATAAATCACTGTACCCGCTCAAATTCAAGCCTGTATTGAAGGAACGCATTTGGGGCGGCGCCCGTTTGAAGACGGTTTTAGGGAAGAAGGCCACGATGGAACATTGCGGCGAAAGTTGGGAATTGTCGGGCGTTCCCGGCGATGTGTCGGTGGTTGCCAACGGATTCCTGCAAGGAAACAGCCTGCAGGAACTGATTGAGATATACATGGGCGACCTGGTGGGCGACCGGATATATAGCCGGTTTGGAGTGGAGTTCCCGATACTCGTCAAGTTTATCGATGCGCAGGACGATCTTTCGATACAGGTGCATCCCGACGATCGTCTGGCAGCCGAACGCCATGGAGCGTACGGTAAAACCGAGATGTGGTACGTGATGGAAGCCGGCAGGGACAGCAGCCTGATCGCAGGCTTCAACCAAAGGATGGACAGGGAGAAATACATGCAGGCTTTGAAGGATAAGAAGCTGAAGGATATCATGAATTTCGAGAAAGTAGCGCCGGGCGATGTCTTTTTTATACCGGCCGGACGCGTACATGCTATCGGGAAAGATATACTGCTGGCCGAAATACAGCAAACGTCGGACGTAACATACCGCATTTATGACTGGGATCGCGTGGATGCCGCCGGAAAACCGCGCGAATTGCATACCGAGCTTGCGCTTGACGCTATAGACTACAGTCTGCAAGACGAATACAGGACCCGTTACCGGAAACCGTCGCAGGAAAGCGTCGAGCTGGTAAGCTGTCCGTATTTTACCACCAGCCTTGTATGCCTTGAACAGCCGCTGGAAAAGGATTATCAAAACCTGGATTCGTTTGTGATCTATATATGTACGTCGGGAGCCTGCTCCGTCCGGTGGGGAACCGCCGAAAGCATGGACATCCGCAAAGGCGACACGCTACTGGTGCCCGCCGTGCTGGACGGAATCCGGCTGATACCGTCGGAATCAACAGAATTGCTGGAGGTGTGCGCCGGCAACCGGTGACGGGCTTGCTTCGCTTTGCGTCCTGCAAAACTTACGGGTCTCCCTGCAAAACTTACAGGTCTCCCCGCGAGATTTGCAGGGCGCCCTTTTATGTTCGCGGGTATCCCCGCAAGATTCGCGGGTGTCCCCGTTAACATTGCGGGTATCCCCGCTAATCTTGCGGGAAGCCCCGCTAACTTCGCGGGACGCCCTTTTATTCCTGCGGGACGCCCTTTTATCTTTGCGGGAATCCCCTCTATCTTTGCGGGAATCCCTGCTAACTTCGCGGGACGCCCTGCTGTCTTTGCGGGATGCCCTGCTAACTTTGCGGGACGTCCTTTTATTCCTGCGGGGTGTCCCGCTATCTTTGCGGGAAGCCCTGCTGTCTTTGCGGGAAGCCCTGTCATTTTTGCGGGAAGCCCTGCTGACTTTGCGGGACGTCTTTCTATTTTAGCGGGACGTCCCGCAGGCATTTGCGGAATTACTTATGTGGCTGACCGCGACCGCGAACCGGCGGAAGACGATACGATCCGCATGGCCGCGGAAATATGCGCATACACCTTCCATGCAAGAACTCCGTCATTTTGCAGGCCGGTATTGGCGGTGATGATTTTTCCGGGCAGCGTCAGTTCATATCGAACTTCAGGAGTTCATCAGTCGCCTTTACCCGTTCCTCAAGCATTTGATCCATTGTTCAATGATCCGCGCCGTATTCCATTTCAAAGATCTCGTGCCGGTCGAATTCCCCCCAGTATTTGAGGGCCAGGGTACGGATCTGTTGCCAGTACGGTTCGGTAAGGCTTCCGTACCGGCGTATGGCGTCTTCCACATCTTTGCGGATTTGCCGGGCATATAGCGGTTTCAGCTTCAGCCGGAGCGTTTTGTCTTTGAACGTAAACGAGGCCTCGGGACGTACCGCTTCACCCGCAGCCACGCTGATAAGCCCGTGGCCAAGCGTACCGCCGGTGCTTACCTGCAAGCCGTCGTTCATGCAGCTGACCGGCTGCTGCAATCCGGCATAACTCACTACCGCAATATCATCCACGCCGATATTGAAAAACTCCCTGGCACGGATACCCATTTTGACGCCTATAATGGCGTAAATGCCCAGGTGGCCGTGCAGTTCGTTGGCAAGCGCTCCTGCCCGCCACTCGCTGCGGCCGTGACGGGATATCAGGTCTTTCACCACCGGTGCAACATCGGCGGCATACAGGCCCGGGTCTTCCGGGAAACCGTAAAATACGCGGCTTTCGCTGTCGGGTTTGCCTTGAAGAATCTGCACAGCCATCTCCCTTGCTTTTTCGCCCGCATCGGGATTTACAGGCGAATGTGCCGAAACATCCCGGCTGATGTCTGTAGAAGTAAACAGTTCCGGGGCAAACAGGTAGACTGCTGTCAGGTCGTCCCACATCTTCATGTGACGGGACGACACTACCGGCTGTAAAACGCCGCTGCTGTGCGTTTCCGCTATTTTCTCCGCATACGCGCTATGCTCCGCACGGGAAATCATATCGACGTACGCCCCGTCAATTAAAATTTCCTGTCGGTCTTCTCCCGACACAATGTCCACACGGATACCGGAAGCCAGCGCCTTGTCGGCCGACAGGCGGTCGGCGTCGTAATTGCTTCCCTTCAGGGGCTTGGCCGAGCTGTTGTACCAGATCACCCTCTCGATCCGGTCTTTCAGTTGAGGTTTGGCAACCAGCGCATCGCTCAGGTTGGTAAGCGTTCCCAGGCATACGAAAATCACCTTCTCTTCTTCGCCTTCCAGCGTCCGTATGATCAAATCCACAGCGGTTTGCCCTGATACGGCAACATTCGCCGTATCGCCCCAGCTGATCTGTTCCGACTGCCGCCGCCATGCAGGAGGCCGGATATTCAGCGCACGTCCCGCTCCTGCCGGTATTCCCTCGTGGTGGAAATGGTGCAGCAGCGAGGTTACCTTCAATGCGGCGTCGGCGGGTTGTAACGCCCCCTCGGACGTGGTGATTGCCAGCGTTTCCACTTCGCGGTTGCTCAGCAGCATGCAGATGGCGCGCAGGTCGTCGGCCGCCCCGTCGGTATCGATGATGATATGAAACCGGGCTTTGCCCGAATGAGCTTCGGCAAACAGACTCATGAGCAGGAACGACACGGCGAGAATCAGCCGACCGGTACGGTTATTTACTTTCATGCAGTTCATGCTCAATTGCCTGTTTTACAAACTTGTTGATGGTGATACCTTTTCCCTGCGCTTCGAAATATAGCCTGCGGTGTAATTCCGGATCCAGCCGCACGCTAAATAGCCCGGTGAACGGTTTTTTGGGTTCGATGCTGTTTTCCCTGCAATACAACAAATAGTCATCTACGCCGGCCTTGAAGTCTTTTTCCAGTTCTTCGAGGGTTTGGCCTTCATACGAAATGACGCCTTTTTCGAAACCAAGGATTTTGCCAAACAGGCATTTGTCCATCAAACTGAATTCGATTGAACCTGTATAGCCTTTATAGGTCAAATAATTGGAATCCTGTTTACTTTTTTTCATCGTTACTGTCTAATAATGCACAATTGGTTAAGACGGATAAAATTTGTCTCAGAACATATTCTTTCATTTCTTTTTGCGGATGAGGCTTATGAAAAATAACAGGGTCCTGCGGAAATTCCGCGTTAACAAACCGAAGCCTGGAACCGGATGTTTTACCGGTAGCTTGTTCGTAAAATCCAAAATCATTCAATAACTTCACCAACTCATCGTAAGTAAAAAAGTCATGAGGCATCAATAAGAACCGGTTTAACAATTTTCTCTTTCTACTCATTGTTCATTTGATCAGGCACAAAGATACGGGGTTTTTCCTCAATCATCCATATCGCGCGTAAATAAATTCGCTCAGATCAAATCAAAAAACTTACCCCTGACAATGTAACAGGCGCCAACTACCCCGGCATTAGCGCCCAGTTTGGATGTTTTAAATTTCACATCCTGGTTCACCAGGTTCAGCGAATGGCGTTTGAGCGCCGTTTGTACGGGAAGCTGCAAATAGTCGCTCACCGCAGCCAGCGTGCCGCCGATGATCACCAGCTCGGGATTGAAGATATTCACCAGCATGGCAAGGTAACGTCCGAGCTTCTCGCCCATTTCCTCGATTACCTCGATGGCCAGTACATCTTCCTGCTCCACGACGGCATGAATGATTTGGTCGACGGTGATGGAATCGATATCTTTTATTTTAGTCAGCACGGAAGTTGCTCCCGAACGCAGTTTAATCCTGATTTCCCGTTCGAGCGCCCATCCGGAAACTTCTGTTTCCAGGCAGCCTTTTTTCCCGCATTGACAGATAACATCGTTGTTGAAAACCGGCGCGTGACCAAATTCGCCCGAATATCCCGATTTCCCGTAGTACAACCCGCCCTTGCACACGATTCCCATGCCCAAACCCCAACTGATGTTGACGAAGAGAACTTCCTGCTCGTTTTTCACCACGCCGCAGTTGTATTCGCCAAAAGTCATGGCGCGCGAATCGTTTTCGAGATAAGTCTTTACATTTATTTTTGATTCAATGATGGCCGACAACGGCTTTTCCTCAAAATAGAAAAAGCTGTAACTGAATCCTTCCCGCGAATTGATCCGCCCGGTAAGGTTAATGCACGCCCCCACAATTTTTTGTCGCGGAACTTCCGACTTATCGATAAAATTATTGATAATATCGCACAGCTTATCCAGCGATTCGCGATTATTTTCCAAAGAATATTCAATATTCTCGGCAATCTTTACGTTTTTGTTGTCGGCGCTTTGCAAACCGATGGCGATCGCCGTACGCTTCACTTCCACGCCCAGGAAATAAAAGGCATTCGGGTTAATACCGTAAATGCTGGGACGCCGCCCTCCCGCAGTGTCGATCTTTCCGAAATCGTAGACGATGCCTTCTTCTAATAACTCGCCGATCAGCCTGGTGATGGTGGGAATACTGTATCCGGTTTCCTTACTGAGATTCGGTATCGTATTCTCGCCGCTTACGGTCAACGTTCTCACCATGTCTTTCTTTAAATTGATGGTCTTTAACGCTGATAAAGAGATATGATCGGAAGTATTGAATAAAAGAGATATGCTCATGGCAAGCGAAATATTGTTTTAATGCGGGCAAAGTTACAGAATGTTATGTGTATTTTTGAAGAATTTTCTTTTTTTAATCAAAATAGGAGATTTGATGATCTTAATCCGCCCTTTTTAGATACAAACGATGAAATATTACAGCCGTATTAATATTTTTTGTTATATTCTATCCGGATTAAGTAAAAGAATTTATTTTAAGGAATTTATTTTTGAAATGAGATAACCCGGACACATAAATAATATTGCTTCTAAATCGAAAAGGCGATGTTGATAACAATCGAATATTTGTAATTTTTAAATAAACGAAGCATCATATTCGTGGCGATAAGGAAAATTTTTTATTAATAGATGTTGTTTAAAAAATATTTTTTATTTTTGCGGGGTTATTTTGTCAAATTTTATTATCGCAAAATACATGATTCATATCGACACGTCCATATCGTCCGGATGCACCGATAACGAAACGGGAGATGGCCATATGGACGGATCAAATACTCGATCCGTTCCATTTGCCCGTCCATGGACAGGGGCGCGCAGGATATTGATAATTAAAATAATATGAAGGATTTGATTGCTTTTAAAGACCTGTACCGAAATGAGCTGATGAACAACATCATTCCCTTCTGGGAGAAAAATTCGCCCGACACGAAATACGGAGGGTATTTCTCCTGCCTGGACCGCCGGGGGAAAGTGTTCGACACCGATAAATTCATGTGGCTGCAAGGCCGTCAGGTATGGTTCTTTTCCATGATTTACAATCGGATAGAACGTCGCCAAGCATGGCTGGAGATGGCCCTGCTCGGTGCACGGTTTATGGAGAAATACGGGATGGATACCGGCGGGAACTGGTATTTTTCCCTTACGCGGGAAGGAAAACCTTTGGTGCAGCCCTGCAATATTTTCTCGGATTGCTTTGCCTGCATGGCTTTTGCCGAATTGTACAAAGCAACGGGCGAAGCAGCGCACAAAAACATCGCCGTAAAAACATTCCGGAACATTCAGGCTCGTTCCGATCATCCCAAGGGGCAATACCATAAACTTTATCCCGGAACCCGCCCCATGAAAAATTTTTCGCTGCCCATGATCTTATGCAACCTGTCATTGATTTTGGAAGACGTTATCGGCCGTGACGAAGTGGATAAGGCCGTGAAACCCCTCATCCGTGAAGTAATGGAGGTATTCCTGCAAAAGGATTCGGGTTTGATTCCGGAAAACGTGGCGCCCGACGGTTCATTCCTGGACTGTTTCGAGGGACGGACGGTAAATCCCGGACACATCAACGAAGCCATGTGGTTCATGATGGACGCAGCCCAACGCTACAACGACCGGGATTTGATGTCGAAAGCAAAGGACATCCTGCTACGCTCCATTGAATACGGCTGGGACAGCCAGTACGGCGGCATCTTCTATTTCAGGGACATCAGGGGCTATCCGCCGCAGCAACTGGAATGGGATCAAAAGCTCTGGTGGGTACACATCGAAACCCTGATCGCTTTGGCAAAAGGCTATCTGTTTACCGGCGACCATCATTGCAAGGACTGGTTTCTGAAAATGCATGATTATACATGGAAGGGGTTTCGCGATGCGGAATATTCCGAATGGTACGGCTACCTTACACGTCGGGGCGATCCGCTGCTCACGCTCAAGGGAGGGAAATGGAAAGGATGTTTCCATGTGCCGCGGGGATTGTATCAGATTTGGAAAACGCTGGAAGAAGCGGAAAAAATATTGCTTTCCGATCAAACAAAAGATGATGCATATTTAATGACTGATCAGCGCAAGCATTTTATAAAATCTCAAAATGAACAGCCTGTAAGACAATTAAATAATTTAATCGAATCCGAAAAGTAAAATCTTTATTTTTTATCCATAAATGAATCTATAAATGAATCTATAAATGAAAAAATGAATCCGTAAATGAAAAAAGAATTATAAATTAAATGTGATGAAACAAAAAATAATTAATCTATCAATCCAAAAATTTATGAAATTCAATTTATTTCGATTTGAAGGATCACGAGACCGGAAAATCAAAATCAAGACTCTGTTTTTTAGCGTTTTTCTATTCGTATTAACGCACGCTGCATTCGCCCAGGAAGTACGGACAGTTACAGGGACGATTGTTGACGAGGCCGGAGAGCCGCTGGCAGGGGCTAACGTTGTAGTAAAAGGCACCACAACGGGCGCCGTTGCAAACGCAGACGGGAAATTTTCAATAAATGTACCGGCTACAGGCGGCAATACTCTGGTGTTTTCATTTATCGGCTATGTGGCTCAGGAAATAGCCGTTGCCGGTCGAACTTCACTGTCTGTAACCATGGCGCCTTCATCCGTTGATCTGGATGAAGTGGTGGTGGTAGGGTATGGGGTACAGAAGAAAGTGAATTTAACAGGATCAGTCTCTCAAATAGGCGGCCAGGAGGTGATTAAAGCGCCATCCGCCAATGTGGGGCACATGATTGTCGGAAAGATTCCGGGCGTCCTGTCCAGTCAGGCCAACGGCGCCCCCGGTACCGACGGGGTTACGTTCCAGGTGAGGGGCTATGCTTCCTGGGAAGGCTCGTCTCCGCTCATTCTGGTGGATGGCGTTGTGCGCGATTTCAGCAATATCGATCCGAACGATATCGAAACCATTTCTGTTTTGAAAGACGGCGCGGCAGCTGTATACGGTTTCAGGGCCGCTAACGGCGTCATTCTGGTAACCACCAAGAGGGGAGCGCAAGGCGGGAGCCGCCCCTCCATCAGTTATTCCGGTTCGGTTTCGTTCTCTAAAAACACCCAGTTGCCCAAATTCATGAACGGAACCGAATACATGAACTGGTACAATAAGGCGCGCGAACTGGACGGACAACCGGTGAAATTCACAGATGAAGAAATTGCGATGACGCAAAACGGGGATCCGACCGACGGTTATGAAAATACGGACTGGATGTCGCCCATGAATGAGGCTTCTCCCATGCATCAACATAACTTGCAGGTAAGAGGAAGCGCCAAAAACGTACGGTATTTTGTAAGCGGCGGGTTTAAGGATCAACGCGCGTTCTTTCGCGACTATAAGTATCAGACCACCAACCTGAGGTCGAATGTGGATGTTGATCCGGTGAAATATCTCACACTGTCGCTGGACCTGGGCGCTACTTTCTCGCGCTTGTATCGTCCGGGAGCCTATACCTACACCAATCAGGAATACAACAATGTTGTCGGCGTCCTGATGTATGCATTGCCTTTTGTACCCAAAGAATACAACGGGTATCCGACTTCGGGATACAGGGGCGGCGGAAATCCCGAATATGCAAGGGATCATTCGGGTTTTGCACAAACCGATAGAAACACCGTTCAGTCAAAAGCCGGCATAGAGTTCCGGGTACCGGGCGTTGACGGATTGAAGGCTTCCTTCACGGCAGTTTACGATTTTGCCGACAGTGACGGCATGACCTTTACATACGCATACAAACTCTATCAATACCAGTTTGCATCGAAATCGTATGCGCTGACCGACGCCATGAGTCTTAATGCCGACGGAAACATGTATCAGGGGAGAAACCGTTCGTCGAGAATGGTCCTCAGACCTGCAATCAGTTATGATCATCAATTCGGGAAACATGACGTTTCGGCCCTGGCGTTGCTGGAACGCACCGATTACAGGGAAAGCAGCATCAGCGGAAGCCGTACGGGATTTGTTCTCTTCGAAAACCCCGAGCTTAACTTCGGCACCAATTCCGGCACCACTTACAATAACTCGGGCACGTCGAGCCAGACTTTAATGGCCGGATGGGTAGGACGGTTGAATTACGCTTATGCATCGAAATATCTGGTTGAATTTTCGTTCCGCTATGACGGCTCCTACAGATTTGCGCCCGAATATCGCTGGGGATTCTTCCCGTCAATTTCGGCAGGCTGGGTAATTTCGGATGAATCATTTTGGAACGTTCGCCAAATCGACAGGTTAAAAATCAGGGCTTCCGCATCCAGGCTGGGGAACGACACTACCCCCGCCGATCTGTGGAGAAGGCTGTATACGGCAGGAGGCGACGCCCCCGTGACATTCGGAGGCAAAGATTACAAAATCCTTTCCAATAACAATACGTATCTGGCTCCCGAGTTGACATGGGCAAAAACAAATACGTATAACCTGGGGATGGAATTTTCGTTGTGGAATGGCGTCCTGAGCGGCGAAGCCGATGTGTTTTACAAATTCACGTACGACATATTACAGGGTATTGCCGCAGTTTATCCCCCGTCGCTTGGCGAAAACTATCCGACACGTGAAAATTCGGGAGAGTTTGAAGCCAAAGGATTTGAGGTGCTGTTAAGACATACGGAATCATTTGGCGGTTTCCGTTACAGTTTAACGGGAAATATATCCTATTCGACCAACAAAATACTCAAGCGCAATCAGTCGGGAAATGTATTACCCTGGCAGGATTTGATAGGAACATCCGTAGGCGACGTATTCGGATACAGAGCCACAGGACTTGCGCGTACGCAGGAGGATCTGGATCATGCGGCGATCGCTCCGTCCGGATCGCTTCGTGCATTGGTACTGGGCGATATTTTGTATGAAGATGTAAACGGCGATGGAGAAATCGATTCCAGGGACCAGGTGAAAATAGCCAGGTCATCGATGCCTAAAATGATGTATTCGTTTGCAATTGACATGTCCTGTAAAGGATTCGATTTATCGGCGCAATTCCAGGGAGCCGCCCTGATGGACAAAATGCTGTGCGGCACATGGGATAACAACGCCAATGACAACACGCCCCTGACGCGGCCTTTTTACGGAAACAGCGACAATTCGCCGCTATACCTGATAGAAGAGGCCTGGAGACCTGACAATCCCAACGGAAAATATCCCCGGTTGAGCGCCAGCCCCAATTATGGGAACAGCGGACTGAAATCTTCTTTCTGGAAGGTTAATGGAGCGTATTTGCGTTTGAAGCAATTGGCCCTGGGCTACACGCTGCCCAAAAACATTACTTCCGCAATAGGAATCGACCATCTGAGGCTGTACGTTGCCGGACTGAACCTGTTCACCTTAACGGAATTCAAGTATCTTGACCCTGAGGCTCCCAATGTGCTGCAGGGGTACTATCCTCAGCAGAGAACTCTTAGCATCGGTTTAAACCTTACTTTTTAAAACATTTAAACGTTATTCGAAATGAAAAAGATAATCATAACTTGTATTTTTGCCCTTTCGCTCATCTTTCCTTCATGTCTGGATGTTGATGCGCCGGGGAGATATTCGGATGATCAGGTATGGGCTTCCATCAGGAACCTGGATTACAGCCTGAAAAGTTTCTATTACGACGCCCTGTACAACGGAAATGTCAACGGATTTGCAGCGCCTGCCGCAGTGTGGGACGCTTACAGCGATTTGATGAAATATTCATATTACACGTACAATGCAAATCGACTGTTCTCGACACCCAACTGGCTGAGCGAGGACAATCCCCTTTCGCCCTGGACTGAGTGGTATAGATATATTAAGAAAATGAACGATTTTCTGGTTGCGGTCAATGATGGCGACGGCGACGGACTTGATCGGGATCAGCTGAATATCCGGATCGGCGAGGTTCGCTTTCTGAGAGCATTCCTGTACCAGGGACTGGTCAACCGTCACGGCGGCGTTGTCCTGCGCGTCAGCGAGACCAAACTTGACGGACCGGACGAAGCTTTACAGGCAAGGGAAACGGAAGAACGCTGCTGGGATTTTATCATCGGCGAATATGAAGAAGCGGCGCGATTGCTTCCCGAAGCATGGACGGCCCCCGTTGCAGAATACGGCAGGGTAACGAAAGGAGCAGCGTACGGTATGCTGGCTCGGGCTGCTCTGTCGGCAGGACGTTGGGACAGGGCACTCCAGGCGGCAGGCGAAGTGGAAAAGCTGGCTGCCGCAGGACATTATGAGTTGTTGTCAAATTTTGGAAATATCTTTACCCAGGCCGATAATAAAGAGTTGCTCCTTCCGGTTTATTACAGCGCCAATAATGGTCACCAGTGGGATCAATACGCTTGTCCCTCGGGCGATCAAAAAGTTTTCGGAACAGTATATATTGGGGGATTGATTTCGCCGACCGATGAATTTGCAAGCAGTTACGACATCAAGGTGGGCGATGCATGGCGGGTTTTCACCTGGGACGATGTCAGGAGCGGGACAGTTACAGACCCGTGGACAAACAGGGATCCCCGTTTCTATACGACTGTCCTGTATAATGGCGCGAAATGGAGAAACAGGGACTTGGAGTATTACGTGGACGGGCAAGACGGGTTTTTACAGTATGTCGAATCCGGGGCCAGTGACGTGCGGAAATCCGTTACGGGATATGGGTTGCGTAAGTATTTAAGTACTGAAGTCGATTGGAAGACCGTCAGCAAAAGTAAAGAATACTGGATTGTGATGCGTTATGCGGAAGTATTGTTGATGATGTCCGAAGCTTATGCACGGAAAACCGATATGGGCAAGGCATACGAATATCTGAACAAAATCAGGATCCGCGCCGGGATGCCCGAATTGTCCCAAAAACCGAGCTGGGAAGCTTATTTGGCCGATCTGCAGAAGGAGCGCATCTGTGAACTTGGCGGCGAAGGACACCGGTTTTGGGACTTGAGACGGTGGGGCATCGCTACAAGCGTTCTTGCCGGTTCGCGTACCCACGGAATAAAGATAACCAAAAGCGGCAACAATTTATCATACGAACGTATCGAATCGGATATAACCGATCGCATATTCCCCGCAAAATATAACCTGTTCCCGATTCCTGCCGCCGAGGTACGTAGAAATACATTATGTATACAGGATGATATTTGGAAATAATTCAATTTTAATACAAAAATGATCATGAAACTTAATCATATAATTATACCGGGATTTTTATTCTGCGTTCTTGCCTTCTCATCATGCAAGGATATGGAACTTGTTGATTACGGGAGCAGAGAAGTGGACAAGAGCCAGTTTACCATGACGGCTTATCTTGATGCGGAAAGGAAAAACGGGGTAACCGCCGTCATAGATCGATCGAATCTGACCATCGTATTCAATTTGCCATACTATTCTTCGGATACGGATCCTGTCGTAACGCAAACGAATAATCTGATATTATCGGCAAATCTTCCCGACGGCTCTGTTTTGACTCCGAAACTTCAAACGGTACGGGATTTGACAAACCCCGTGAATCTTACCGTAGAATATGTAAATTCCGAAACGGAACAGTACGTAATGTCCGCAAGACTGGTTAAATCCGATCAGGCGAATATATCCAGAATGACGCTACCCGGACTCACGGTCGCGTATTCCATTACAGAAAAGGATGGTGAAAATAAAATATTGGTATACAGAACATCATCCGTTATTTATGATGCATTAAAGAGCGCAGCAGTGGAATTTACCATTTCTCCGTGGGCTACAATAGATACGAACGGCGCCATCATGGATCTTACAGTTCGTAATAAAATAACGGTAACGGCTCAGGACGGAACCATTAAAGAGTATTATACGGAAATGGTTGACCCCGAATATCTGCCTTATGGACAGATTGGACAAATAACCTGCCTGTTCGGATGGCAAACAACCCTGGAAAATCCGCACGGATTTGTCGGAAATTCAAACCGTTCGATAGCCGTTTCAGGCAATGAGCTGATTATCGCCAATGACAACGGGAATTTCTTGAGATTCAACAGGTACACAGGCGTGTTGCTCGACAAAACCGTCAAGACTCCGGATGTGGGATCGTACTTAATGATGGCGATCGATTCGGATGACAGGGGAGTTTTGCTGATGACGGTATTCGCTATGGTTAGCAATGCAAGCCATTCGCCTACGGTTGATTTTTATGTATGGAAAGACGGGCTGGACAATCTGCCGACGAAGATTTTCTCCAAGCCGGTGGAACAGGTGATTACTTCGGGTGATATCGGACGCACGGTATCTGTTACGGGTGATTTACTGAACGGTAAAGCCGTCATCGGACTGATCGCTAAAACTTTAAAACAGGGTTTAATGTATCGGGTTGAAAATGGAACTGTTACTAATCCCGACACTCCATGGAGAGGTACTTACGGTGTTGAGTTCAACAATAACGGGAAACTTATCCCGATGAATACCGACGATGATCCTTCCTATATCCTGTCGGGTATTGTCGGCAGATCGCAATATTATTGTACGACAAATCCTGCAGCCACATCACCGATCAGTCCTGCAGGCAATTGGTGGGCGACGGACATCAAGGGATCGGACTATGTTGAATTTAACGGTGTGAAATTGCTGGCCACGCAAAACGCAATCGCGGATCCGGCCGATAATTATAACAGATTGGTGATTGCCGACATTACCGTGTACAGCGCCGATGTGTTTACCTCCAAGAGGGTTATGGACAGCAGGTTGCAAAACTTTGACCCGAATGTATCCGGAACCCAAAATCCTTCATTGACAGGTATGACGTCATATTATGTTTCCGGTGGTACTGTAATAGGCAATAACGGTAACAGAAACGGAGACGTGTGCTTCGGCAGGAACGAGGATGGTTCGGCTGTTCAAGTTTATATGATGACGACAGGACACGGAGTCATAGCATACGATATAAGCCGGTTTGCACCATTTTAATGAATCATAACCGTAAAGAGCCGGTTTTGGCCGGCTCTTTATAATTGCAGAGTACATTTCCAATCAAAAAAATAAATCCATGAGCACATTACATTTTAAAATACTCTTTTTGCTCTTTTTTACATTTTTGTTAAGCACGTCTGTCGCGTGCAGCAAAGATTCGGGTGAAAATCCGAACAGGCAGGAGGAAACAAATCCTGTTTTATCCGGAGTTACAAGGGGATTCCGGCAAGGTCCGATACTGGACATGGCCTTAATCTATCAGGGAGGGGTGCAACGGGTCGATTGGACGCCCGGTGAAATGCGTCCTTATGTGATCCACACCGATCAGTCAAATCGGAAAGATTGGTTTTTTGACGGATTTCTTTTCCTGGAATTTCAGGACGGGAAGGGTTTCAATTTTAATCCGGGTTATTCAGGCAACCGGCAAGCCCGCAAACAGGAATGGGAATGGCTTGCCGACAGGAATTTTGAAAACGGCAAAGCAATCAAGGCGCTCAATACCTGTATTGCCGATGCCAAAAAAGAACTTGGAGAACCCTCTTTCAAGCATCAGGTCGTGATCGGGTTGCCGGAACCATTTTTGGATCAGAAAGACTGGGGTGAGATCAACGGTGCAAAAATGGATTTTTCAAAACAGGAAGACCGGATAGCAGCGAGTAAATGGTACATCGATTTGCTCAATAAAAAATTTGAAGAGAGCAACTTAAATCACCTCGAACTTGCAGGATTTTACTGGGTGAGCGAACAAATGAGTACCAACAGATTTATAACGGCAGACATCGGTGATTACATAAGGACGAAAGGGCAAAAGTTTTACTGGATTCCGTACTATATGTCAACCGGTTACAGTCAATGGAAGGACTACGGGTTTGATATTGCTTATCTCCAGCCTAATTATTTCTTTGATAAGAAGATTGGAGACGATCGGGTACAAAACGCCTGCGAGTTGGCATTCACACACAACATGGGTATGGAGATGGAATTTGATGCAAGAGCATTGGCCGACAATACTGCAAACCACAGAGACAGGCTGATTACCTACATCAATACGTATAAGGAACAGGGCGTATTCAAAAATTCATCCATTGCTTATTATGAAGGAGGCCGCGGTATTTACATGTTTTCTCAATCTGCGAATCCCAAAGACAGGGAAATACTCGATCTTTTGCAATCCATCATCAGGGAACGCAGGGTGCGCATGCTGGAAAGCATCGTGTACCGTCAGGATTTTACAACGGAAAAAACTCTTGACGAAAAAATATGGAAAACATGGAACAGGGATCTTGTAAAACTGTCTGAAAACGGGTTGGAGATTTCATCCGGAGGGAACATCACAAAATTCAATACATCCGGAAAACTCGACATGACTTATGGTCGTATTGAAGTAACAGCACGGATTCTGGCAAAAAACTCAAAGATACGCCTGCATCTGTTGCCTGCCGCTGAAAAGCTGGGAAGCTGGCCGGCCAGCGGAGAATTGTTCCTGATGTGTTACGACGGCGCGAGTCCGACAAAAATAAGGGTTGGGGCCAACACCGATCAAATGAATGAAAATAAGGGAAATATCAGGGAATCGCATTTGTATTGGGGCAACCAGTATAACCAAACACACACGTTTGTATGCGAATGGGAGGAGAAAGCGGTTACCTTTTATGTGGATGGCGTGAAAGTTAATATTCAGGAGGATTTGTTCGACAGGCAATATTCAACTTATCCGAACTACTGGCCGTTCAATGAAAAGTTTTATCTTGAAATCAGCGTTTTCTCCGACTTGAAAGATCCCTCCATCTGTATTGAATCCATCAAAATAAACAATAAACAAAAAGTAATATGATGCGGCTCCGATATAACCTGTTGATACTGTTCATTGTTTCGTGTGTATTGTCATGCGGCAGTAAGGAAGATAATCCCGAACCCGCAAAGGAAGGGTATATTCTCAAGGTTGAAGTGACCAACAAAACAAACGGCACGGCAGAGGTAAACAACGACGATCAGCAGATCGTTGTAAAAAACATAAAGAAGAAAGAAGGGTGGCACAATGTTCAACTAAAATTGACTTTGAACCAATTCGTATACATGGTCAATCCGTCCACGGAGGAGGCGACATACGATTTAACCAAAGATGCCCGGATAACGGTACGTTACGGCGCTGCGGGAGGAAACGGAATCACATATGGCATCGTTATTGAAGAATCCGACGAAAATGAAGTCGACCCCGGAACGAAAGGCTGGAAAAAGACAGGCGAGTTCGGCAGCTTGCCCGAAGGCACGAATATCTACATGTCGCCCGATGAACTTTTCGGCAAAAAGGTTAAAGCCTGCATTGCCGTCATCGACATGGTAAAAGGCCGCAAATTTGTTATTCGCGGCGGTGATGCAAATGGATTGAAAACACCCGGCGAATTTTATCAGGAACAGAAATCGCCCGTGATCATTAACGGCTCCTATTTTTACAGTACATGGAACGTCGGGTTGCTGGTAAAAAACGGCATATTGATACGTGCGAACAGTCCGGAAGTAGCCCGCGCAGGGATCGCCTATTACCCGACGCGCGGTATATTCGGCTTCACCTCAGCCGGGACATACAGTGTAGACTGGGTTTACACTGTCGACGATAAAACCTTCGGATATCCGCAACCTTCTCCGATTGTTATCGGGCAACCTTCTCCGCCCCGGCCATCGGCCGCACATCCTGCCGGGGGAACAGAGTTGAATTTGCAGGATGCAATCGGAGCCGGCCCTGTTTTGGTAAAAAATTCGGAGATCAGGAACAGCTGGCAGGAAGAAATATGGGATGACGAAGGCGGCATTCTGCCCGGCGGGAATCATCCCCGCACCGCAGTGGGCATCACGGAAACGTTGAAAATGATCTGCTTCGTGTGTGAAGGAAGACAGGCCACCGCAGGCGTAGCAGGAATGACAACCGAAGAGGTGGCAAGGATCATGCTCGATTTGGGCTGTACGGATGCCTTAAATCTGGATGGCGGCGGATCGACCTGTATGCTTGTCAACGGACAAAAGACGATCAAAACAAGCAATGCCAACGGAGCCGAACGGGCAGTGGCAACCATATTGACAATCGAATAATTCAATGAAGAATACCCGCCTCAAATTGTTGACGGCAATTGGTTTGCTGTGTTGGTGTGCCGGATGCAAATTAAACCAACCTGCCATTCCCCGGGCAATGGTACTTCAACAAGTGGACTGGCGTGAGATAACGCCTTATTTTACGCCGCCCGATTCATTAAAAAACAAATTCGGCATGTATCGTTCACCGCTTGTTTTCTATAATGGCGATTCTGTCAGGACGCCGGCCGACTGGTCAAAACGCCGTAAGGAAATACGCGATACCTGGATGCAGATGATGGGCGAATGGCCGCCCCTGTTGACGGACAACAAGTTGGAATACATTGATTCTGCATCAAAAGATGGTTATGTAGAATATAAAGTCCGGTTCGAATGGCTTCCTTCCCTGAAAACCACCGCTTACCTGTTGAAACCGGAAAGAAAGGGGAAGAAGCCGGCTGTGATCACCGTCTTCTATGAACCCGAAACTGCTGCCGGAACAGGCGGAAAACCTCATCGAGACTTTGCACGCCAGCTTGCCGGGCGCGGATTTGTAACATTGTCCACAGGCACATCGGAAGTCATTGCGGACACGTCTTTTGTCCGGTTTTATCCTGACTTCGAACGCCATAAAATAGAGCCGCTTTCCTTATTGGCATACGCTTCCGCCAATGCCTGGCATGCCCTGTCGAAGGTTGCCGATGTGGATGCAACACGTATCGGGATCACAGGACATTCGTATGGAGGCAAATGGGCAATGTTTGCATCCTGTTTATTCGACCGGTTTGCGTGTGCTGCGTGGTCTGATCCGGGAATTGTATTCGATGAGCGCCCCGATGTGAATTATTGGGAACCGTACTATTTGGGGTATCATACGCCCCCTTGGCGTAAACGGGGCGTTATTACCGTTGAAAATCCGGCAAAAGGGTTGTATGTAAAACTAAGAAATGAAAATTATGATTTGCATGAACTTCATACTTTGATGGCGCCTCGTCCGTTTCTTGTATCCGGCGGTTCCGAAGATACGGAAAAGCGATGGATTCCCTTGAATCACAGTATCGCCGTAAACCGGCTTTTAGGGTATAGCGACAGGGTGGCCATGTCGAACAGGAAAGAACATTCGCCCAATGAGGATTCCAACGAGATCATTTACAGATTTTTCATGAATTATCTTGACAATGATTAATCTGCAAGAATTGAAATCTCTTTCGTACGTTATTTCCCTTACCGTCATCGCTGCGTTAGGCGGCTTCCTGTTCGGCTATGACACCGCCGTTATTTCGGGAACCACAGAGGATGTAAAAGCCTTCTATAACCTCACCGATTTCCGGCAAGGCTGGTACGTGGGTTGCGCCATCCTGGGCTCCATCATCGGGGTATTGATGGCCGGCAAACTGAGCGATGCCTTTGGCCGTAAACCCGTGCTGATGACGGCTGCCGTGATGTTTTCCGTATCAGGCGCCGGTTGTGCCGTATACTCCGCCTTCGATCAATTGGTACTTTACCGTATCATCGGTGGAACAGGTATTGGTATTGTATCTATTACTGCGCCATTATACATTTCCGAAATTTCCGTACCCCAATATCGCGGCCGTATGGTATCGTGCTACCAGTTGGCCATCACGGTCGGTATTCTCGGTTCTTATCTGTCCAATACAGCGGTACTCAAATGGTCGCAAAGCGTACAGTATGAGAGCGGTTTGATAAAACTCGTCATTAATGACCAGGTGTGGCGCGGCATGCTGGGCATGGAAACGATCCCGGCATTGTTGTTCCTGTCGGTATTGTTCCTGATTCCCGAAAGTCCGCGTTGGCAGGCAGTCAAGCAACGTGACGACAAGGCCTTACGAACGCTCGAAAAAATATACACACCCGAAAAAGCCCGTGAGGAAATCGCTGAAATCCATGACGTACTTTGCCGGGAAACAAAATCCGACTGGCGGTTATTGCTTAAACCGGGGTTTCGCGTAGCATTGATTGCAGGCGTCTGCCTGGCCATGCTTGGACAATTCATGGGTGTGAACGCCGTATTCTATTATGGCCCCAAATTCCTTTTAGAAGCAGGCCTCGAAAAAACGGTCTCGCTTGATTTCCAGGTTTGGGTGGGCTTGGTAAATGTTGTTTCTACCATCCTTGCCATGATGGTGATTGACAGGATAGGGCGTAAAAAACTGATCTACATTGGCGTCAGCGGCATGGTGGTACTCCTGTTCGGCATTGGACTGTTTTTCTTCAAAGTATCAGCCGGGCAGGCAGTATCTACCCGGGCGCTGTTCGGATTGATTCTTGCTTACGTGTTCAGTAGCGCCATTTCCATCAGCGCCGTCATTTTCGTGTTGCTGTCCGAAATGTATCCCGTCAAGGTACGTGGTTCGGCCATGTCTATTGCCGGTTTTTCACTTTGGGCGGGAACTTATCTTATCGGTCAGTTGACGCCCTGGCTCACTGCCCGTTTGTCGGCTTCCGGCGTATTCTGGCTTTTCGGCGTGATGTGTATTCCGTACCTGCTGATCACTTATTTCCTGATTCCCGAAACGACCGGCAAATCGTTGGAAGATATTGAACGGGAATGGACAGGGAGAGGTAAAGGATAAGAGGTTGGGATACGTTGATGATTAATTTCCGATGACCATTTTCGAAGCCTGCCATACCATTTGCCCTTTCTCTGTGCGAAGGATCACACGGTATGGATAAATCCCCGGTCGCATGTGATTGTTGCCGGCGTCGCGTCCGTCCCATTCGAAATTACCGGAGGTATAACCGTCGGAGTACAACGATTGCTTCATCGATCGTAACAAGCGGCCGGACATGCTGTACACCTGTAGTTCCACTTGCAGTTCCGTTTCGGGCATGTTGAACTCGAAGTAGATACGGGTATTGTCGGTGAACGGGTTAGGGTAATTGTATAATTTGTCTATTTGCAGTATTGACGACTTGGTAACGCGGAACCTGATCCTTGCCTGCGAAGAATTGTTTTCCAGGTCCCAGGCCGTGAACAGGAGTTCGTAATTGCCCGCGGACAGGTTGGTAAACCGGTAGTTCACCACGCCCCGGTTATATCTACCCAGGTCGGCCTCATAGTATGGGTTGAGGATATACGCTATCGACGGGTCATTGTTCAATATAGCCGTGATGTTGTGCCCGATGCCCTCGTCGGAAATATTGATGCCGTGCTCGTCCTGCAGGCAGGCGATCAGTTTCGGATTTTGGTCGGTGATGCCGCCGTCGCGGAATTGCGTATCGTTCATGAACAGTTGTATCTTGGGGCCTTCCGTATCATCCGTTCCGGGCGCGAATCCGCCCACGATTATTTCCTCGAATGCGCCGGCTGCCGCTTCGCCATGATCCGAATAGGCGTAATAGCTGATTTTGCCGAAGCCGTACCGGTAATTAATATCACGCGGCATGATGAACGATATTTCAAATTCGCCGTTTTTAACGGCCGCTTTACCTTTATATAATGCGGAAGTCCGGGTGTGGAAACTCATCGGTACAGCATCGCCGTCGTTGTTGAGCGTTTCGTTTTCGTGGGGCTTGTCGAATAGCGAAAAGTGCACTGTTCCGTTGAAGCCGGTTAATACCCGGCCGTTCGTTCCGGTAATGCAGCCTTTCACGGTTACGTTACTGTTGGCTTTCAGCGTATCCAACGGTTCGCTCACTAATTTCCCGTTGATCGAAACTGTTCGCACCGAATCCGCAGGGATTACCGGTTTCAGCGCCGGATCGCCCAGCAGCGTAAAGCACAATTTATTGACACTCGATCCCGAAGCGTTTTTTGCCCGTCGCAGAACGTCGCCCAGGCGATGATCGTCACCGTTGTCCGAGCGGTGAAGCAATTCGTGGAAAAAACTCCGGTTGAACTCGAAATTAAGGCTCGAATACACCAGGCGGGCGCTGGTTAACACGGCAATGCCGCCGCCGGCGGGATGAAGCAATACGCTCTCGCCTGCTGTTACCTTTGTGTCGTTGTCGTAACGGCCAAATTCGCAGGTTGCCACCACAAACAACGGGTACAGCCTGTTCGTCCACTGCTCGATATTCGTAGTATTGACCACCCTTTCAGCCGAAAGGCCCGATTCGTTGCCGTGCCCGATGTAATTCACCAGCAGGCATCCCCTGTTCAGTAAGTCGTTCAGCCGCTGTTCCACTTCCGGGTAGCGGTGGCCGTCGACGGTGGCTGTTTGCGAAAAAGCGTCGAAATACAGCTTTTCCACGGTATATTGCGGATGATGGGTAGCGACATCGTTCGCAAGGGTTTCCGATTGCATCGCATGCAGGTTCCCGTCCTCGTCGTCGGCAAGCAGGCCCATCAGGTTTGGCCAGTCGCCCGACAGTTTGGCGTCGATATACCGGCGTATCTTATCTACGGCTTCCCTGGCCTGGTCTGCGGTTTGTACCGGGATACGGCCTGTGCCAATGGCAAGTTTCCCGGTTTCTATGTCCTCGTTGTCGCCCAATATCCCGAAATAGTCGTCGGAAACAAACGAATCGGTCGAATGCCACGAGTTTTCCGACTGGTAGGTGACGATATAATTGGTATTTGCGGCAGCCCTTCCTTCCTTTATCTGGTTCGATTTGTTGTCATACGACCCGTCTCCCATTAACAGCAGGTATTTGAGTTTAACAGCCGCCGGTTTCCCGTACAGGTGCTTCATGAAATTACGAATGGCTGCCGGATCCTGCATTCCCGACGAAAACTCGTTGTACACCTGTTCGGCGGTTACCACCTCCACCGTCATCCCGTCCCTGTTGTAATGAAGAGCGGCTAACTCCAGCGCAGCATCCATAAAATCGGGATGCGTCACGATGATCATATCTACATTTTCTATTCCGTGCAGGTTTTGGTTCTCTGTTTTTGCGTTTTTTTCCGGAAATGCGGGTTTCAGCAAACCGGAAGCGATATCGAAAGCGACAAATTCGCGTAAAGCGTCTGTTGTCGCAGAAAAGGACAGGGCGCTTCCTGAAAGCGATGCATCCATGCGCCGGATGTTGTGCTTGTCAGTGATGTCCCAAACCTGCGTGTTTGCATTGCTCCCGGTAATCCGGAACCTGCTTGTACGGCCTGCGCCTACCGACTGTGTATCCCTGAAAAATAGCTGCGACGAAGCCATGTTCAGCTTCCTTCGGGCAAACAGCCGGATATAGTCCAGCCATCCGCCCGAATTACTGACCCCGTTCCTGTTCATGGTCAGTTCCACCGACAGGTTGCCTGATGCGGGATTGAATGCGACAGTGTTGAAGGTCGTTGCCGTAGCTATCTGGTAGTCTGCACTGACGGGCAAAGGCTGATCGGCGACTTGCCGGCCGTTGCATGTAACAGCGAGATGTGCGGCAGAGGAAGATACCTGCGCCATGAACGAGATGTTCATCTTCGCCGCTTCGCCTGTTTCAATGTCAGGAATGGCGAACGGAAACCGATAAGTTGTCACCGAACGGAAATCTTCGCCATACCAGTACCTGCCCGATTTGATCAGGCTTACCTGCTCCGCTTCGTAATATTGACGCTCATCGAAAGAAGTTACCGTTTGCGACGGAGGTGCGGATGGCGGCGTTTCCGCGCTTATCCTTTTTCCGCCCGCTTTTGATGTAATGAAATAGCACGATTGATGATCCCAGAGGTGGATCGAATGTTCGAAGGCCTGTTTTTCCTTGTTGTACTGCCATATAGCAGGCCCCTGTCCGTAAAAAAGAATGTAGTCGCCGTTATTGAAAACGCCGTCGTTTCCCGTGTACATCCAGATAGGGATTTCCTGCAAATCGTCCCCGGAATGTTCGTTTGCCTTTTCGGATAACATGGCTCCGCCCGACCCGTATATCCGCACATTTGCGGGATCGGTAATGCCCAGGCTAATCAGTTCGGAACAGGTAATACGATAAATTCCGTCGCGATCGACCGTAATTTTATACCAGTCGCCCGATGCCATCACTGACGGATCGCCGCCAAACATGCGAAATGCGGACAACAGGAACAATATTATAACAAGGAATCCGTTTTTCAATACAGCGTTTATTAAAAAATATTCACAAAAGTAAAACCTTTTGCTTCAAATAAACGTACATAATCTATTATCCGAACAAAAAAGCATTAAAAAGCTTTAAGCTTTTATGAGTGTAAAAAATAACAAATATCTTGCCATCTGTTACGGCGCCTGTGCATTGCTGCAATGTATCCTGCCGGTTGCGGGTACTGCGCAGGATGCTGTTTATTCGCAATTTATGTTCGATGCGTTGAGCGTCAATCCCGGGCTGGCCGGCATCAACGAATATAATAAGCTAACCGGCGGATTTCGCGACCAATGGGTACAATTGGATAATGCTTACGTAACCTGTTTTGTATCATACGATCAGAAAATACAATCCATCAACAGCGGGACAGGCTTGCAGGTGTACCGCGATGTGGCGGGAGGCGTTTATTCGCGTACTTCAGTCGAACTGTTTTATAATTACCAGTTTCAGGTGACCAAAGATTTGATGATCTCGCCCGGGTTGCAGGTTGCCGTGGTACAGCGCGCTTTGGACGCTTCGGGATTGACCCTGCCCGACCAGAATCCCTACACGGGAAGCGGTTCGACCGAAACGCTCGGAAAACGTTCGGCTATTTTTCCCGACTTCGCTTTTGGCGTGGCGGCCAATTATTCCGACCGGTACAGCTTCGGTATCGCAGCCCATCACCTGAATGCTCCCATCGAAACCCTGTCCGAGATCCATAAAAAACGGACTCCCATGAGCCTGAGCGCACATTTTATTTCGTATTTCCCGTTGCGTTTCGGAAAATTCGACAAGCGCGAAATGGTTTTTTCACCCGGAGTTTACTTCCGTCAGCAACAGTATCAAAATTTTTTTTCACTGGGTTTGAATGTCGCATACGATCCTGTTTTCGTGGGTTTCTGGATGCGGGCGGCCTCAGGTTTCCATCCCGAATCAGCAATTTTTATGATCGGATTGGAACAAATTAATTATAGAATCGTATACAATTACGATTACAAGTTGGCAAGCGTCAGGGGAGAATTTCCCGGGACAGGCGCCCACGAAATCACTTTGACGTGGAAAATCCACCCAAAGAAGAAGATGAGAACAATAAAATGTTCGAAATACAGTTTAAAAAAGTAGTATCTTTGCTCGCTTTTATTTAAAAGTAATATGTACCTTTGAACCGAAAATAATTTAGTTAACAATGATGTATAGATTTTCAGTTATCGCACTGCTGTTAGCCTCAGTACTATGCGCCTCTTCCTGCCGGCTTTTCAAGGGAAAGAAGGAACAGTCATCTACGACGGGGTGGAACTATAATGATCCCGACTTTGGAGGTTATGAAGTGAAACATGTACCCGAACAGGAAACAGGTCCGGGCCTGGTGTTTATCGAAGGCAGCACATTCACCATGGGACGGGTATCCCAGGATGTGATGTACGATTGGAACAACACGCCGCGACGGGTTACCGTAGAGTCATTCTACATGGACGAAACCGAGGTTGCCAATGTCGATTATAAGGAATACCTGCACTGGCTCAAGCGGGTATATGTATCGTATCCCGAAGTATACCGCAAGGCTGTACCCGACACGCTGGTATGGCGCAGTAAACTGGCTTACAACGAGCCGTTTGTGGAAATGTACCTGCGTCACCCCTCGTACAATGATTACCCGGTGGTAGGCGTTAGCTGGCTGCAAGCCAACGATTACTGCCTGTGGCGCAGCGACCGCGTGAACGAAATGATCATGATCCGCGAAGGAATCCTCGACAACGATCCCAACCAAAAGGACGCTGAAAACTTCAATACCGACGCTTATTTGAACGGCCAGTACGAAGGCGTCGTCAATCAGAACCTGAAAAGCATGGATCCCAACAAGGAAGAACGCCGCGTGATGCTCGAAGACGGTATCCTTTTGCCGAAATACCGCCTCCCGACCGAAGCCGAATGGGAATATGCAGCCCTTGCCCTGGTGGGTAACTCGTACGACGAACGTATTTACGAACGGCGTATCTATCCCTGGAATGGCGACGTACTGCGTAACCACCAGAAAAGATACCGTGGCGTGATGCTGGCCAACTACAAGCGCGGCCGAGGTGACATGATGGGTGTTGCCGGAGCGCTGAACGATGCGGGAAGCACCACTTTGCCCGTGGCTTCATACTGGCCCAACGATTACGGTTTGTATTGCATGGCAGGCAATGTTAACGAATGGGTGCTGGATGTGTATCGCCCGTTGAGTTTCGAAGACATTGAAGATTTCAACCCTTTCCGTGGAAACGTATTTACAGTGTTGGATGTGGATCCTGCAACAGGCGCTCCTGCTGAAAAAGATAGCCTGGGGCGTATGAAGCGCATTCCGATCTCTACCGAAGACGCTTTGAGCCAGCGTCGCCAGTTCACCAAGTCGGATTACCGCAACTATGAAGATGGCGATCATGGTTCTACCATGGATTACAATGAGGAAGCTTTAAAGGATGCCGGTTCCGACCGCATGTACGATCCCTCCATGTCATTGATCAACGACCATGTACGCGTATACAAAGGCGGTTCATGGAGAGACCGCCCTTACTGGCTGAGTCCGGGAACCCGCCGCTTCCTCGACGAAACCCAATCGAGAGACGACATCGGATTCCGGTGCGCCATGACCAGAGTGGGAGCGCAATCATCCCGTCACAATCTGGTTCCGTCCATGGGAAGATGATTCATTCAATATAAAAGAAGGGGGGCTTCGATAAGCCCCTTTTTTTCATTCATACCATGAATATTGACGAATTATACCAAATTTACGCCCGATACCCAAAGGTGATCACCGATTCACGGAAAGCCTGGACGCACAGTATATTCTTCGCATTGAAAGGCGAACTCTTCGATGGTAACGATTTTGCGGCACAAGCGCTGGCTTCGGGATGCAATTATGCCGTTGTCGACCGCCCTGAACTGGTAACGGATAATCGTTACATACTGGTGGACAATGTTTTAACTGCGCTTCAGGAATTGGCGCGTATGCACCGCAAAAAGCTGGATATCCCGGTAATCGCCATTACCGGAACCAATGGGAAAACCACCACCAAAGAACTGATCAAAGGCGTGCTTGGGGAAAAATATGCGGTATACGCCACCTCGGGTAACCTGAATAACCATATCGGCGTGCCGCTTACGATCCTGGCCGTACCGCCCCGCGCACAAATCGCCATCATTGAAATGGGTGCGAACCATACGGGCGAAATCAGGGAATTATGTGATATTGCCCGGCCTACATGCGGCTTGATCACCAATATCGGGAAAGCCCACCTGGACGGTTTCGGAGGATCGGATGGCGTCAGGCGGGCCAAAAAGGAATTATACGATTACTTGAATGAACATGGCGGCATGATCTTCTATCATGAAGAAAATCCGGCGCTGGCCGGCATGCTCGAGGATGCAAAGGCGGAGACCATCGGTTACGGACGCGAGGGGAAATCGGAATGTTGGGGTAAGACGCTTTCGGCATCACCTTACCTGCAGGTGGAATTGCACATTGACGAAGAATCATTCCGGATATCGACCCGCATGGCAGGTGTTTATAATCTCGAAAACCTGCTTGCGGCTGCCTGTGTGGGCGACCAGTTCACGGTTCCCGCAAGCAGCATCGCGGATGCTTTATCGGTTTACACACCTCAAAACAGTCGGTCGCAGGTGTTCCGGACTGCCCGGAACCAGCTTCTGCTCGATTATTACAATGCCAACCCGACCAGTATGAGCGAGTCGCTCAGGAACTTTTTCGAGCATATACAGGGTCCGAAAATGGTGATCCTGGGCGATATGTTCGAATTGGGCGACGAGGCGCCGCAGGAGCATGCCGCAATTGTTGATCTGCTTTTGCCGCAAAATGGCGTGACGCGGGTAGTTGTAGGGAAGCATTTTTACGAGGCGGCAAAGAACGCTCCCGGTATCATAGCATTTGGCGAGACAGGGGAATTGAAAAGCTGGCTTATCAGCAATCCTCCGAGTGGTATGTTTATCCTGGTGAAAGGATCACGGGGAATGAAACTGGAACAGTTGACGGAATTCCTTTAAAATCATCGAATATGGATCGTCCATATTCCATCATCCATGAATAGAAATTGAGCCGGGTAAAAATTACTTTTTTGGGAACAGGGACGTCGCAGGGAGTTCCTGTTATTGCATGTCCCTGCGCAGTCTGTGCATCCGGCGATTCGCACGACAAACGGTTGCGGTGTTCGGCGCTGGTACAGACCGGCGGTAAAAACATCGTGATCGATTCGGGGCCTGACTTCCGGCAACAGATGTTACGCGCCGGCGTTACCCGGCTGGACGCCATCCTGTTCACGCATGGACACAAGGATCATACGGCAGGGCTGGACGATGTGCGCGCCTACAATTATGTGATGCAGCGCCCGACGGATATTTATGCCGAGGAACGGGTACAGGAGGTTTTGCGGCAGGAATTTGCCTATATTTTTGCAGAAACGAAATACCCCGGCGTGCCTGAGCTCAACATGCATGCCATTGACGAAACGCCTTTCGCTATCGATGATATGACCGTAATTCCCATACGCGCCATGCACCTGAATTTACCCATACTTGGGTTCCGTTTCGGGAAGCTTGCCTATCTTACCGATGCCAATGGCATTCGTGATGAAGAGAAGGACAAACTGCGCGGGCTGGATTGTTTTGTGGTGAACGGCTTACGGAAAGAGCGCCATATATCGCATTTTGCACTGAACGAAGCGCTGGCGCTGATCGACGGGGTAAATCCCGGCAGGGCGTATATTACCCACATCAGTCACCAGATGGGACTTCACCGGCAAGTACAGGCCGAATTGCCGCCGGGCGTTTTCCTGGCGTATGACGGATTGGAAGTAAACGTCTAAGATTTCCGCGCCCCAACCTGTCAGGGTCAAATAACGAATGCCAATTTCCTGATCAAACTTCCGGAATTAACGGATTAGAAAATAAATTTAGGGTTATCAGACAATGAAAGAATTTAATACGACAGGTCCCTGCAACAGCGCAGAGCATTACATGATAGACGCCTCCGTCCGCTTGCAGGGCGTAGAAGAGTTGATAGACAGTGAAAAATATTTTGTGATTCATGCGGCGCGTCAGAGCGGAAAAACAACGTATCTGCAGGATTTAACCGACCGGCTCAACAAAAGTGGACAATATTATGTGCTGTACTGTACGCTGGAAGCTGCACAGGGTATAACCGACCTGGAGAAGGGAATCCCGTCTGTTATACGCTGCCTGAAATCTGCCATCAAATATTCAAACTTTCCTGACCGGGAAAACTTTGCTATAAATGCGGACTACGACGATTATACCAATGTATTAAAGGATGCTCTGACCGATTACTGCATGCTGCTGGATAAGCCCATGGTCATCCTGTTTGACGAGGCCGACTGTTTAAGCGAAGGAACACTGATCACCTTTCTCAGACAGTTACGGGGCGGATATAAT
>JAISCQ010000095.1 GCA_031265445.1 Bacteroidales bacterium | reverse complement strand
TCTCTCTCTCTCTCTCTCTCTCTCTCTCTCTCTCTCTCTCTCTGCAAAAGGCATGCCATTCGGTGATTTACCGAACGTTATACCGGACATTTTCTGCAAGAAATTTTCGAAAGATTTCGACATTATAAAGGATACTTTTAGCTCAATTTTCAATCACAAATCGGGGGCAAATATAAATGGTTTTTGAACAAAAACAAAAAAATATTTGTTACCTGTTATTTTTTTATTTTTTTTTATTGACCCTGACAGGATCAACGGGAAAGATATTTGACGGGAACGACGGGAAAGATATTTGACCCTGCAAGGGTCTATAACTCCGCTGTCATGGTCAAGACCGTATGTTCGGCGGCATTTGTAATGCCGTCGCCGTCGCTAAACATTGTCGAACTCCCGACAAGCGGCAGATTAGCGCCGTTGAGCCGAATTTGCAATTCGGCTCGGAACATCAGCCAATTTGCAATTGGCTTTGCCGGAATTGCGTCGCCAAGTTGCCTTTTGAAGAAAGAAAATAAGCAAAATAAATACCGTAAAGTGAAGTTACCGAAAGCAGCGTATTTCGATTCAAGAATCGATTGCCGGATTGCAAATCCGGCTATGTTCCGAGCGGCAATACAATTGCCGCTCAGCAGGTCGGTATACGTAAGCTTACGTATACGACCTGACAGGGTCGATGGAAAAGATATTTGACGGGAACGACGGGAAGGATATTTGACCCTGACAGGTCTGTCGACCCTGTCAGGTCGGTAGCGCACTGACCTGTCAGGCTGCGAAGCTGCTGACAGGGTCGATGTCAATGGAAAGATATTAATTTTTGATAACCTATTTCTCTTAAACTCGTATAAAGAACCGAGTAATATTATTATCCTAATAGGAGACTTAAAATGACCAGTTCGCTTCTTACATGTTTTGCGTCTGCCGAAAGATCACCCCAAAGTGAAATATTGAGGCAATACCAAGTCGTTGTGGATAACAAAGACCTGGTGACATTTTTGAATGGCGTTGCATCCATGGTATCTGTCCTGAACGTCAACCGGCAGATTGTTTTTGTTAATAAATTGATTTTAAATATGGTCGGCGCTTCCGATATTCAGGAAGTGCTGGGAAAGAGGCTCGGCGAATTGTTCGGTTGCCAGCATGCCTTCGAATTCAACGGTTGCGGCACATCGCCTCATTGCAGCGCTTGCGGAGCCGTACGCACCATGCTGGCCTGCACCAGGTCGACGGAGTCGATTGACGAATGTAGCCTGACCAATGACGACGAAAAGCTAACGCTCGACCTGAGGGTACATTCCACCTTTACCAAAGTGTACGGCGAGGAATTCATTATCTGCTCGCTGTTCGACATCAGCAATGAAAAAAGGCGCGGGGTGATGGAACGCATCTTTTTCCACGACATCATGAACACCATCAACGGCATCAGCGGCATTGCCCAGGTCCTTCCCAAAATAGCCCCCGACAAGCAGTCCATCTACCTGTCGCACCTCACGCGCCTGATGAACTCGCTCACCGAAGAAATCCAATCGCACCGGGTACTCACCCTGGCCGAGAAAAACGAATACCGCGTAGCGCAACATCAGGTGTTTTCGCTCGATTTTATACGCGACGAAATGGAAAAATACCAGCAAATGGCGGCCTTGGAAGCCAAAGAAGTACGGATCACCGACGATTCGGAAAATCACAGCTTCATCACCGACAAAACGTTGCTGTCGCGCGTATTGGGCAATATGATCAAAAATGCGATTGAAGCCGAACATGCCGGGGCATTGATCGAGGTGTGCGTGCGTAAAATAGATGACCACCTGCAAATCAGCGTCCACAATGATGGCGTGATCCCGAAAAGAGACCAGTTGCAGGTATTCAACCGTTCGTTTTCCACCAAGGGTGAAAACCGCGGATTGGGCACCTATAGCATGAAATTGCTTACCGAAAAGTACCTGAACGGAAAGATCGGTTTTGTGAGCCGGAAAGATCACGGGACTACCTTTACCGTTCAATTGCCGATCTGAAAGAGATGTACTTATGATCTTTGCGGATTCATCAGGAGTTTTGATAAGGCATGCAACATTTTGATGCCCTTTGATGTTTTTTTGGGTAAACTCATAATCTGGAATGGAATATTTCGAATTACACCAAATGTTGAAAGAAAAGGTCAGTTACAACGACTTCGACGTAATCGACGCTGAAACGCATTTATACAACTTCGACTTCGAATCGCATTCATGTTCCATCCTTCCATCGGAAGGACAGTACCGGTGCGAACAGCACGGATTTGTGTGCGACTCGCCCTGCGATTTCGAAAACAGCATTGCCAACCGCAGTTATTCGCTGAATATGGCCGATGCGCATATCATGGAAAACTGCCGGTTCCGTTACCATGTCTTTCATCCGGCAAAGTTCAAAAAATCGAAACAGGTAATACTGATGTTTCACGGATTCAACGAGAAGCATTGGGCGAAATATCTCCCGTGGGCCAAGCGGTTGGGCGAAAAAACCGGCAAAACCGTCATCCTGTACCCCATCGCTTTCCACATGAACCGCGCCCCGCAGGACTGGAGCGACCGCCGCATCATGTACCCCGTCAGCGGGCAACGCCGCGAAGCATTTCCGCAGGTGGTTAATTCCACCCTCTCGAACGTCGCCATCAGTTCGCGCCTGCATGCCCGACCGCAGCGATTCTTCTGGTCGGGACTGCAAACATATTACGACATCATCCGCCTGGCGAAAGACATCAAAAACGGACGCCACCCCCTGATAGAGCCTGACGCCACCTTCGACTTCTTCGCTTATTCCATAGGCTGCCTGTTATCCGAAATACTGATCATGACCAACCATGAAGGCTATTTCAGCCGGTCGAAGATGTTCATGTTCTGCGGCGGACCGGTCTTTAACCGCCTCTCGCCCGTATCAAAATTCATTCTCGACAGCGAAGCCAACGTTGCCCTCTATTCTTTTGTAGTGGAGCATCTCGAAAGCCATCTGAAAAACGACGCGCATCTGCGGCACTATTTAGGCAAAGAACATCCCGAAGGCATCAATTTCCGCAGTATGCTGAATTACGGGAACATGCGGAAATACCGCGAAGATATTTTCAGAGACATCAGCAGCCGGGTGATGGCGCTAACACTGGCTAACGACACGGTAGTGCCTCCCTACGAAGTGATCAATACCCTGCAGGGAGCGCTGCGCGATATACCCATCAGGGTGGATGTTCTCGATTTCCCTTACGATTACAAGCACGAAGAACCCTTCCCCGCACTGACATCCATTGCCGCTGAAGTAACGGGGCAATTCAACCGGGTTTTTGATATTGCCGGAGCGTTTTTGAAATAGACCATACCTGAAATGACGGACGGCGCCGTGCATCTTTTTCAGCCGATGATTTTCAATATCATTGAAAAATAATTATTTAAGTATATCTTTGCGGGAAAATTTGATGGAATAGAAAGAATATCCGTATTCTTTCGGCACATCCTCATTCATCAGGCGCATGTCTATTTTGTTTCTTTTCCTGTACGACTTTTTTTCCCGCCGCAAACCTTTGCTGTACGGCATCGCCGTGTCCATCTTTGCGGTTTCGCTGTTTTTTACCTCGCGAATACATTTTGAGGAAGACATTACGCAGTTTATCCCCGACGACGACGCGATGAAAACAGGCAATGCCGTCTTCCGCAACATCAAGGTGCGCGACCGGCTGGCGGTTCACCTTTACCTCTCCGACAGCGCCGCAACATCACAGCCCGACCGGCTGATCGCTTATTGCGACAGCCTCTCCGGGCGCTTGTCGGCGCTGATCCCGGCCTGCATCAAAGAGGTGGTTTCGCACGCGGACGAAGATATGATGGACGAGGTGTACCACCTGACATACGGGAATCTTCCCGTTTTCCTGACGGAGAAAGATTACGGAGTGATCGACAGCGCGCTTGGCCGCGCCGCCATTGACGATCGTTTGCATCGCAATCTCGAGATACTGGCCACGCCCGACGGATTTGCCATGCGCCGCTTCATCGCTGCCGATCCGCTCGCCGTCAATGCGCTTGCTTTGAAACACCTCCAACAGATGCAACCCGACAACGGATTCGACTCTTACCGCGGATATTTCTTAACTTCGGACCGCCGACACCTCCTGTTCTACATTACGCCGGCGCATGGCGGTTCCGAAACAGGCAACAATACGGCGATGATCGACAGCCTTGATCATCATATATCCCGCCTGCAGGAAATTTACCCGGACGTGACCGCCGAATATTTCGGAGGGCCGGCGGTAAGTGTTTGCAATGCCCGGCAAATCAAGCGCGACGCCATGCTTACGCTCAACATGGCGCTATGGGCGATGGCAATATTCATCATCCTGGTGTTCCGGAGCAAGCGCGCCCCTCTGCTCATCCTGTTGCCCGTGGCGTTCGGCGCGGCAGTCTCGTTGATGGCGCTTTACTTCATCAAAGGGACGGTTTCGGCCATTACGGTGGGGGCAGGTTCGGTGGTGGTGGGCATCGCGCTCAACTATTCGATACACATATTGAGCCATTTCCGTCATGCCGCTTCGCCTCGCGAGGTCATTGGCAGCCTGTCGTCGCCGCTCACGCTGGGCAGCTTCACCACGGTGGGCGCTTTCCTCGGGCTGACTTTTGCCAAATCGGGCGCACTGGCTGACTTTGGCCTGTTTGCCGCATTCAGCCTGACGGGAAGCGCGCTTTTCTGCCTCATCGTATTGCCGCACCTCCTGCCCGATAAACTACGCACGGACGGACAACATTCGAGGCTGTCGGCCCTGATCGAACGCATGTCATCTTTCCGGCTCAGGAAAAAATACGGGCTGCCGGCGGTAATGGCTGCGGCGACCGCTGTTTGCCTGTTTTTTACCGGACGTACCGGCTTCGACAGCGACATGATGCACCTGAACTACGTCGACAGCAAACTGCAACAGGCCGAACGGAACCTGCAGGCGCTCCATTCCGACGCCTCTTCGAAAACGGTGTATCTCGTTTCGACGGGCGCCGATTTGCAGGAGGCCGAAATACACCACCGGCAAAACAAAAACCTGATCCGACGGATGCAGGACGAAGGATGGATCGGGAAATACGCTTCGGCGGACGCCCTGCTGATTCCCGAAGCGGAGCAAAAGGCGCGCATTGCACGGTGGAATGCATTCTGGACGGAAGAAAAGAAAACAGACCTGCGCCGGAACCTCCTTGAAACAGGGAAAAAATACAGGTTTAACGAACAGGCATTCGCCCCTTTCCTTGATTTGCTCGACGAAGAATACCACCCCATCCATATTGCGGACAGCGCGTGGGCGGGACGGCTGCTGGACGAATGGCTCGCGCAGGCGGAAGGCCTGAGCATGGTCATGTGCCGGGTGCGCATCCCCACGGACAGGATCGACCAGGCGTACGAACGGCTGAACGGAAGCGACCATCTGGTGATCCTGGACAGGGCGTACTTTGCCGGCAGATTCGTGAACATCATCAGCGACGACTTCTACCTGATCCTCTTCATCTCGTCCTTCATCGTATTCATCGCCCTGTGGATCACCTACGGACGCATTGAACTTACGCTGATAACCTTTGCGCCGATGGCGCTGAGCTGGATATGGATCACGGGCGTGATGGGCGTCTTTGGCATCGGTTTCAATATCGTTAACATCATCATCTCCACCTTCATCTTCGGGCTGGGCGACGACTACAGCATCTTCATCACCGACGGGCTGAAGGAAGAGTACCGCACCGGCCGGAAAACCTTGCCGATGCACAAGGCGGCCATCTTCATGTCGGCGGTAGCCATGATCGTGGGCATGGGCGTGCTGGTATTCGCCCGGCATCCGGCTTTGAAGTCCATCGCCGCGGTTTCCGTTATCGGGATGCTCGCCGTAGTGTTCGCTGCGTACACCGTACAGCCGTTCCTTTTCCGCTGGTTTATCTCGGGACGCACGGCAAGGGGCAAATACCCGTACACCCTGTATAGCTGGTTGTCGTCCATGTACGTATTCGCCTGTTTTGGGCTGGGAAGCATCCTGTTATCGTTGTTATGCCTGGCGTTGAAAATAATCCCGTACGGCAGGCGGAAAAAGGAATACATCCTGCATCGGCTCATGAGCAAACTGGCCAAATCGACCTTATATTGCTACCGTCCCCTGAAAAAGAAATTTAGCGTCGGATCCGAACATTTCAGGCATCCGGCAGTGATTGTAGCCAATCACCAGTCGTTCACGGACATTTTGAGCATCCTCTCGCTGCATCCGAAAATCGTCATGCTGGTCAACCATTGGGTATGGAACTCGCCGTTCTTCGGGATACTGGTACGCAATACGGGATTTTACCACGTGGAGGACGGGTTCGAAAAAAGCGTCGGCGCATTGCAGGCAATGGTTGCCGAAGGCTACTCCGTGGCGGTTTTTCCCGAAGGCACGCGTTCCGCAGACGGTAAAATCAAGCGGTTCCACAACGGGGCGTTTTATCTGGCCCGGAAGCTGGATCTGGATATTTTGCCGGTTGCCTTATATGGCATGGGGTTGGCGATGCCCAAAAACGATTCGTTCCATATCCGCAAAGGGCAGCTGGCGGTCGAACTGTTGCCGCGCATCGGCCGGCAGCAGGTACGGCAAAACAGCGACCGCGAAAATGCCCGTAATACCGCTAACCTGATACGGCGGCATTACGAAAGCATGGCGGAAAAGTACCAAACAACCGACAACCCGTATTTCAGGCAGCGACTGATCGCCAACTACGTGTACAAAGGCCCGGTGGTAGAGTGGTACCTTCGCGTCAAGCTGCGCATGGAGCACAACTACCGTATGTTCGACCTCATGGTTCCCCGCCGCGCCGCGATCACCGATCTTGGATGCGGCTACGGCTTCCTGGCGTATATGCTGGCTTCGCTTTCGGAGGGCCGGAGCGTCACCGGAGTAGATTACGATGAGGATAAGATCGAAACGGCCGGTCATTGCTTTTCCAAAAACAGCCGCTTGCGGTTTGTTGCCGCCAATGCCGTCGAATACCCGCTTCAACCGAGCGACGTATTTATCCTGAGCGACATGCTTCATTACCTGGAACCCGCAGCGCAGCAGCAACTGCTGTCACACTGTTGCGGAAAGCTCCTTCCCGGCGGCATCATCATCATCCGCGACGCCGACCGCGACATGAACAGGGAACACCGGCTAACGCGCCTCACCGAGTTTTTCTCTACCCGGCTCATGCGGTTCAACAAAACGAACAACAGGTTACATTTCCTCTCGGACAGCGATATCCGCACATTTGCCGACGAACACGGCATGACGGCGGAGTGCGCAGGCAGCGGCAAGTACACATCAAACAAGGTATATGTTTTGAGGGTTTCCTGCGAATCCCCATGAACCGCATTTCACCCCGATCCCTGCAAGGGCCTGGAAAAAGACTGGGAAATTCATTTGTAAAAAAATAAAGCAGGCCTGTAAGCCGGGTTCTGTCGCGTCCTATCATTTATCTTGCTCTGCCGTTGCCGGCGGAGTCGAGCGGCCTACCCCCCGTCATCGAACGGACAGCCCTACTGCGACGGTATACTTGGCCTTACAACCCATGATGCGTACGGTTTCCTGCGTCACCGCGGAACCGGCAGGCTCTTACCCCGCCTTTTCACCCTTACCGACCCGCAGGCCGGCGGTTATTTTCTGTTACGCTCATACGCCTCGCGGCGCCTTCCCGTTAGGAAGCATGGCGTCCTTTGTTGCCCGGACTTTCCTCAGCAATGCTGCGATAGAACGGCCTGCTTTATTATTGAGTTTCGCTTTTTTCTGCAGCAAGCTAAACCTTGGAAAATTGAAGTTTCCTTCGGCTTTGCAGGGTGATGTTGCAAAAAATCAGCATGCGCGACTAATATACAGCTTGAATACACATGCGGAGAGAGAATCCGCATATGAAATAGAAAGCTCTGCGTCATCAATCGTGCTCGCATGCTGAAAAGGAACATCCACGCGAAAACAGGATCAGTCGCGTGGGGTATAGCGTAGATGGCATTTAAAAAACGATGAAAAAAGGAATCCGGCTTATCGCAAGAAGAATTCCTCTCGTTAATCATAAAACCTCCGTACAGACGAAAAGAATACCCTTCGGGCTTTCTCCGGAGAACTTTCCGAAAGCCGGAAGCGTTGAAATCAAAAAATATCAATCCGTCGGTGAACATCGGTTCCAAATTCAATCAAATTTAAATATAAGAATACTTTAAAAGCATGTGAAAGCGCAAAGGTAAGGATTAGATTTTGTATTTGAAAAATTTCTGCGAAAAAAAAAGCAAAAAAGGAATTCGTCTTATCACAAGAGGAATTCCTATTAGAACTTACGTTCTTGTCAAATCTCTACACGCGGAACAGTAATCAATCCGCTGAAGATCCTTTTTAACTTCAAATTAGGTTGCAAAGATAACATATTGTTTATTGCATCAACCGAATTTTATTTGAATATTATCCATCTACCGGTTACCATCCCGTTATGCACCTGCAACAGCATAGGCGGATCGAGATAATCCTCCCGCCGGGTTTTAAGCCTTCGCTGTCCGGGTTCTTTCGGGCCGACCGGATGGAGATCAACTTTCAGGATGCCGAAATCGCCCGTTATCCAATCTATAAACAGCAACCCGTTTTTAAAAACGCTTCCCGTAAACCTTTCAAGCCTGCTCCGAAACGATTAAAAAATAAGTTGGTAACTTTGTTATTTCAAACAGCTCAATCAATGATAAGCGAAGACGAAATCAGATATTATCAACAATTTTTGGGGATGAAAGCCAAATTGCTGGGACGTGGCGGCGTACGTATTGTAAGCGATGCATTTGGCGTTAATCCTAAAACGATTCGCAAAGGCAGACAGGAGCTTTTGGATTTGCCCGATGCTCCGTCAAAACGTATCCGTAAGGAAGGCGGCGGAGCAAAAAAACTTCAATTGCATCCGGAATGGCTTGACTCCTTTGATGAAACTCTCGAAAAGCACACAGCCGGATTGCCGCAAGACGAGCCTGTAAAATGGACATATCTGAGTCGCAGGCAAATAGTTGACAGCCTGAAAAAGAAAGGATTGGATATCAGTGGTTATCATGCTGGACAGATGCTGCGAATACGCGGATACAAAAAACGAAAATTATTGAAAATGAATGATCCGTCCCAAACGGAAAAACGCAATGAACAGTTTGAAAAAATAACTGTTTATCGAGAACAGTTTACGGAGATGGATTTTCCAGTCCTGAGTATTGACACCAAAAAGAAAGAGATGACAGGTA
>JAISCQ010000073.1 GCA_031265445.1 Bacteroidales bacterium | reverse complement strand
ATAATCCCGCCAAATGGCAATCCGACAAATTTTATACAGAATAATGAATTCTCAGAAACCGTCTTGCAGGGGTGTAAACCCCTTTCGGGATTTCCCGAAACCGTTTTGCAGGGGTGCAAGCCTCTTTCGGAACATTCCGACGCCAATTTTTTTTCCCCGATCTGCTGTTTTCCTGAAAGGCACTTCTAATGAACTTGTTTTTACGAAAAATATGGTTGTAATAAAATGATACACTGTTGCTTTCGATGATCTTTTTTGCACCAAAGTTCAAATGAAATTCGGTTGATGCAATAAATATATGTTTTTAATGAACCTGTTTTTACGAAAAAATACGGTTGCAATAAAATGAGATATTGATACTTGCGACGTTTTTTTTGCATAAAGTTCAAATGAAATCCGGTTGATGCAATAAATATATGTTACCTTTGCGGCTCAAAAGTAAACCATTCGGGCATGACAGTTAAAGAACCAAAACGGCTTCGCGAAACGGAAGACAAAGTGGAGTTTAAGGAGGCAAAGCGGTTTCACCAAGAGTTTTGTAAATCTTAAAGATCATCATCCACCCATAAAACCAGACAAACAGACAAACAGGTTTTTATTTATTGATCCAATGCAAAAGAACATAGCAGTATTAGCGGGCGACGGAATAGGTCCGGAAGTGATCGACCAGGCATTGAAAGCCGTTAAAGCCATTGAGCAGCGATTCAAATGCCGGTTTACATATACGTCGGCCCTGGTAGGCGCCACAGCCATCGAACATACTGGTGATCCCTATCCCGACCGGACTCACGATATTTGTATGCAGTCGGATGCCGTACTTTTTGGCGCTATTGGCGATCCCCGGTACGACAACGATCCCAAAGCCAAGATACGTCCCGAACAGGGATTGTTAGCCATGCGTAAGAAACTCGGGCTGTATGCCAACATCCGTCCGGTAAGCGCCTTCAAGTCGCTGGTGCACAAGTCGCCGCTCAAAACCGAACTGATTGATGGAGCTGACTTCATGGTTATCCGCGAACTTACCGGTGGCATCTATTTTGGCGAACCGCGCGGACGAAGTGAAAATGGACTTACCGCTTTCGATACCTGTACCTATACCCGCACCGAAATAGAGCGCATCGGCAGGCTGGCTTTCGAATACGCACGCCGCCGCGCCAAAAAGCTCACAGCAGTGGATAAGGCCAATATCCTTGCCACATCGCGGCTATGGAGGGAAACCATACAGGAGTTGCATGCCGATTTCCCCGATGTGGCGCTCGAATTCATGTTTGTGGACAATGCCGCCATGCAGTTGGTCACCTGGCCCAAGAAATTCGACGTGGTGGTTACCGAAAATATGTTCGGCGATATCCTCACCGACGAAGCCAGCGTTATCACCGGTTCGTTGGGGTTATTGCCTTCGGCGTCGGTAGGTATTCACACTTCGGTGTTCGAACCGATACACGGCTCGTACCCGCAGGCAGCAGGCAAAAACATTGCCAATCCGCTGGGAACCATCCTCTCGGCAGCACTGATGTTCGAATATGCCTTGAATATACCCGAAGCCGGACAATTAATCCGCCTGGCATGCGAAAGATCAATCGAACAAGGCGTGGTAACAGCCGACATTGCTACCGGGAATGCATATACTACTTCGGAAGTAGGCGACTGGATTGCCGGGCAGATCAGCGCCTGTATCCCGACTCCGTAACATACATTCGAGCGAGCTATCCGTCGGATAGTCGCCCTGCGTAACATAGCCGCAACTGCATTGTTTCCGGTATATGTGATGCTCGATTATTTCCGGTTGTATCGGCGGAAGGTGTATCAACAAAAGGGATGATTCCTTAAATTTTGTTAAAAAGACTTTTGTAATTCATTTTTTTTCACAACCTTTGTGACGGCTTAGGCCATAACCAATCAATTGTAATTATTCGTTCAAAAAACCAATTTATTTAATATGAATAACAAAGTATCAAGAAGAACCTTTTTAGGTACAACGGCAACTGCTGCCGCAGCTTTTACCGTTATTCCCAGCCATGCTATGGGAAGCGTTTTGGGGCATAAAGCGCCCAGCGACAAATTAAATATCGCCGTAGTCGGCATCGGCGGTATGGGTAACGCGAACCTTAAAGCGGTAAGGCCCACGGAAAATATTGTAGCGCTTTGCGATGTGGACTGGAAATACAGCAAAGGCGTGTTTGATGAAACCCCGGGCGCAAAAAAGTATTGGGACTGGCGCAAGATGTACGACGAAATGGGCAAATCCATTGACGCCGTTATCGTGGCTACAGCCGACCACACCCATGCCATTATTGCTGCAACGGCTATGACTTTGGGTAAGCATGTGTATGTGCAAAAACCGCTGACTCATTCGGTATATGAATCACGTCTGCTCACCAAACTGGCTGCCAAATATAAAGTTGCCACACAAATGGGTAACCAGGGCAGTTCGGCTTCCGGCGTACGCCAAGTGTGCGATTGGATATGGAACGGTGAAATAGGCGACGTGAAACGCGTGGATACATTTACCGACCGTCCCATTTGGCCGCAGGGTTTGAATACTCCCAAGCAAGGCATGTGGGTTCCCGATACGCTGAATTGGGATTTGTTCACCGGCCCTGCCAAGTACGTTCCCTATCACGAAATATATCACCCGTGGAACTGGCGCGGATGGTGGAACTACGGTACAGGCGCTCTCGGAGATATGGCTTGCCACATCATGCACCCGATCTTCAAAGGTTTGAAATTGGGCTATCCCACAAAAGTACAGGGAAGTTCAACCCTGTTGCTTACCGATTGCGCGCCTTCGGCTCAAACCGTACGCTACACTTTCCCCGAACGTAAAGTTACGGATTTAAAGAAAATTAAATTCCCTGAAGTAGAAGTACACTGGTACGACGGCGGCATCAAACCCATGATGCCCAAAGGCTGGCCTGCCGGCAAAAACATGAATGATTCCGGTGGCGCGGCTATCTTCTACGGCACGAAGGATACCCTGATCTGCGGATGCTATGGCGTACGCCCGTGGCTGCTTTCAGGACGCACCCCGACTTCTCCGAAAACGCAGCGCGAAGTTACTCTGGGTCATGAAATGGACTGGGTACGCGCTTGCAAGGAAAATGAGGCAACCCGTGTTCCGACTGCTTCCGATTTCAGCGAAGCCGGCCCGTTCAACGAAATGGTGGTAATGGGAGTATTGGCTGTCCGTCTCCAAGGCTTGAATAAAGAATTGGAATGGGATGGTAACAATATGCAATTTACCAATATTGCAGATAACGACAAGTTCAAAGTAACTGTTGCCGACAATTTCAGGATTGAAGACGGCGACCCGAAATTTGACAAGGATACAATTGATATTCAAGCCAAGTCGTTTGCCGAAGAATTGATCAAACATAATTACAGGGAAGGCTGGTCATTGCCTGCAATGCCTGCATAGTTTCAGCATAATGAATGAATCCGCATGCTGCGGATTCATTCATTTGAACCATATTTAATCCAATCAATGAATCATAAAAAATAATTGTATGAAAGTAAAAAATGTAATCCTTGGAGCAAGTGCATTGTGTTTGGTATTCGCGCTTGCATCATGTGGAGGTTCATCCTCAAAGAAACCGGCAGAAGTTCCTGATGCCAGCGAAAAAGCGGCGCCCGCAGTACCGGAATATACCGTTCTCGAAAAGCCGCAGGTTGATCTGTCGAAATTCACGACGGACAAAGATGGCTATGTGATCCTTTTCGATGGAAAATCAATGAATGGCTGGAGAGGTTACGGGCGTGACGATATGCCCGGAAAATGGAGCGTTGATAACGGCGCGCTTAAATTCACCGGCAGCGGAACAGGCGAAGGCCAGGAAAAAGACGGTGGTGATGTGATTTTTGCCCACAAGTTTAAAAATTTCGAAGTTTCCATTGACTGGAAGATTTCGAAAGGCGGCAACTCCGGTATTTTTTATTTGGCTCAGGAAGTTCAAACAAAAAATGACAAGGGCGAAACCGTCACGGAACCCATCTATATCTCGTCGCCCGAAAGCCAGGTACTGGATGACGCCAATCACCCCGATGCCAAATTAGGCGAAAGCGGTAACCGCATGTCCTCGTCACTGTATGACATGATTCCTGCGAATCCGCAAAACGCTAATCCTTTTGACGAATGGAACAATACCACCATCCTGGTGTATCAGGGAACGGTTGTTCATAAACAAAACGGCGCGAATGTGCTCGAGTACCACTTGTGGACGCAAAAATGGACTGATCTCTTGCAAAAGAGCAAGTTCAGTCAGGATAATTGGCCCCTGGCATTCGAATTGCTGAACAATTGCGGCGGCCCGAACCACGAAGGCTATATTGGTTTGCAGGATCATGGCAATGATGTATGGTTTCGCAACATCAAGATCAAAATCATGGATTAATCCATCTGTAGATATTTCTTACAGCAGCTTACATGAACCGTCCTCCGCAAGGGGGGCGGTTTTTTTTTCACAAAATTCAATGCATGATCAAACACGACGACAACCCGCTGATTCAAATCATTTTATCCCTGTCAGGCATTGATATTTGATGTAACTTTTTAAAAACAGAAAAGAAAAATCGTTCGATCAAATACGAATAACAGTATGGATGTTCAAAAAATATGTATATTCGCAGAATTTTTGTGAGTTATTAACAAGTTAAATTGATCGTCATGCCTTACAGAAGACTTCCCAATACGGATGTTGCACGGCTGAAAGCTTTAAAACAGGCTTATCAGAAAGGGAGAGAATTGCCGCCATTCAAGCTTGCTTTTTCGCAAAGCACTTTCAATAAGGTACAGGCCTTTCTTCCCAATTTCGACGCGGTAATACGTTTATATAAGAACACCTGTGCCACTGCCATCGCGAAAGGCCGGGAATACCCGACAAATTATAAAAAAGCCAAATTATACATTTCGCATTTCATACAAGTGATGAATATGGCGATTGCACGGGGCGAACTGCATCCCAATATCCGTACGTTTTACGGAATCGACGAGTTCGACAGCAAGGTACCCGACATGAATACCGAAGCGGAAGTCATCAAATGGGGCGAACAGGTGATTGCCGGAGAATCCGAACGGCTGAAAAAAGGCATGACGCCGATCGCCAATCCGACTGTTGCCGTGGTGAAAGTCCGTTTCGAACAGTTTGTGGACGCATACCACTCAAAGAAAATCAACCAGAAAAACAATATGCGTATCCTGAATGATGTGACCGGTTTGCGAATCCAGGCCGATGAGATCATTTTGAATGTATGGAACGAGGTGGAAAAATATTTTGTTGACCTGCCCGACGATATGATGCGCGAAAAAGCTGCGGAATATGGCGTATCGTATGTATACCGCAGGAATGAATTGCGGCGGCTAAGCGTGTTCCATTAATAGTTCCCGCAAAAAAATCCGAATATTCTTTGTCTCTTTGCGGAAAACTGATTATAAGACCTCTCCTTTGGACAAAAGAACCGGCGCACGCCTTTCCGATCCGGTGCGCCGCGCTCTGAAGCCTGCCCTGAAGACAGCCCTGTGGCTGATCAGTATCATGGCGCCGGTGTCGTTTGCCGTGACGTTATTGCAGCATTGGGGCGTGCTCGACTGCATCGCCCATGTGCTCGAACCGGTTTGCCGGCTGTTTGGGCTTCGCGGCGAAGCGGCACTGGTGATTGTAACCTCCGCACTGATGAATCTCTACTCAGGCATCGCCGTGATACAATCCATACCTTTCACAGCGCGCGAAATCTGCATCATGGCACTGATAGGGCTTATGGCGCACAACCTGATCATCGAAACGGCCGTGCAGATGAAAACCGGCTCGAAAGGCCTGCGCATGCTATGCCTGCGCCTTTCCGGGGCTACGGTTGGCGGACTGTTTCTCCACTGGGTGCTTCCTGCTGACAACACTGTGGTGATACACGGAATGGCAAGCGGCCACCTGCCGTTTCTCGAACTGATGCAGTACTGGCTGGTCGGGACTTTATGGCTTACGCTCCAACTGGTTTGTATTGTTGTTTCTCTGAACATCCTGCAACGTATCCTCGAAGAATTTGGGGTCATGAAGATTCTTGCCCGGCGGGTGTCGCCGCTGCTCCGCTTGATGGGTTTACCGGTCAATACAGCTTTCCTGTGGATTGTAGCCAATGTGGTGGGATTAGCTTACGGTGCGGCAGTCCTTATCGAACACCGCAAAGAGAACCGGATATCCGCCGAAGACGCCGACCTGCTCAACCACCATATCGCCCTTTCGCACTCTCTTCTCGAGGATACTTCGCTATTTCTGGTCATCGGCGCTGGATTGGGCTGGATTACGCTGCCGCGTTTCGTACTGGCTGCTATTGCCGTGTGGGTAGTGCGATGGATACGGCGGGATCTGCAATTTACATGCACGATACGATAATCAACATCTCAGGATTTCATCCGTTCTGCAAAACTCCGTCCGAACTCGATGAGTTGCTGCGCTTTTTCCTCCCCCGGACGGAATTTGCCCCTGTATGCTTTTTGTACTACTTTCAGTTTCAACCCGCTCAGGTTATTTTCGATCAATTCCACCGCTTCGCCGCTCCAGCCGTACGATCCGAATGCCGCTGCATATTTACCCCGGTCGCGCAATGGATTAATCCCGGCAAAAAGCTTATACACAGGCATCAATGTATTTTGGTTGATCGTGGGCGAACCGACAATTAAAGCATTGGACCGGGTGATGGCGGCTTCGAGATCGCCCATCAGGGCAAACTCAATATCCATGCATTCCACTTCGAAATCGCCGGCCTGTTCGATTCCTTTACGTATCCAGTCGACCATCTGGCGTGTGTATCCGTATGCCGACACGTACGTAATCAGCACCCTGTTGTTTTTCCCTTCGGTAATATCCATGTATGCGCGCGCCAACCGGTCGCTTTTTTCAGTGATCTCTTTCCAGGTCGAACGCAGGATGGGGCCATGACCAGTGCAAATAGCCGAAATTTCAAGGGGAGCTATCTTTTCAACGGCCTTTACCATGAATTTGCTGTACGGGCGGAGGATACAATCGAAATAGTATGCAAAAGCTTCCTCGTACTCGGCTTTATTGGTGATCAGGTCATCGAAAACAGGGGCGAAACAATAATGTGCACCAAACGAATCGCACGTAAACAGCAACTTGTCTTCCACCAGGTACGTGTACATCGTGTCCGGCCAGTGCAGGTTGGGCGCGCTGATAAACCGGAGCGTTTTATTGCCCAGGTCGAGCGTATCGCCATCCTTCAGTTTGATGGATTTGTACGGGCGGTTCATGATCTCGTTCAGATAAGCCAGCGCTTGACCCGTACCTGCAACCGTTGCGTTGGGCGCCATGTCGAGCAGCGCCGACAAACTCCCCGAGTGGTCGGGTTCGGTATGATCCATGACAATGTATTCAATTTCTTCGGGACGACACACCGCCTTTACTTTTTCCAGGTACTCTGCAGTATGTGTATCCTTCACCGTTTCCACCAGTGTCTTTTTCTGTGCATCGATAAAATAGGCATTATAGGTGGAGCCATACCTGGTTTCCATGACAATATCAAACACTTTCAAATCGGGGTCGAGTACTCCGATCCATTTTACATCGGGAGTAACTCCAAGAATGGGGCTTTTTTGAGGCATATTCAATGAATTATTTTTATTCGTTCAAATAACGAAAATTATATGAAAAAACACAAAAACGAACGTCTGTTTGCCGGAACAGTCACTTCAATTGCTGATCAATCCAGCAATTCGGCTAACTTCGCGCGCAACTCCCCTACATGCAGCCCTTTGGCAATAATCTTCCCGTTCTTGTCCAACAAAACAGTGTAAGGGATGGAACTTACGGAATACAGCTTGGCTGCGGCGCTCTGCCAGTAGTTCAGGTCCGACATGTGCGGCCAGGCGAGACGGTCGCTTTTGATGGCGTCCATCCATTCCTTCTTACCGCGGTCGAGCGAAACGCCTACAATTTCGAATCCTTTGTTTTTATAACGTTGATAAAGTTCTACCACCTGGGGGTTGGCATTGCGGCAAGGCCCGCACCACGAAGCCCAAAAGTCGATCAGCACATATTTGCCTTTGCCTGCATAATCGGAGAGCGAAACCGGATGGTCGTCCGGGTTTTTCAGGGTAATGTCGGGGAATGGCTGCCCAATATCCGTCCGCTTGAGCGATGCCACATGATCCTTGAGCATTTTCACCCATGGCGAAGGGTCGGTTTTTGCATCGAACCCGCCCGCCACCTGTTCCATCTGCGACATGTCCAATACGTGCATCAAGTACATGTTCACGATAAAAGCGGTAGATATTTTACCGGGATGTTTCTGCACATCATGTACCATATAAGCGATTCGATCGGCATTCAGTTTTTCCATTTGCGCCCGGATATTCGATACGGCATCGGGTGCGGCGACGCTCGACGAACTCAAGGCAGCATACGAATCGTTCAGTTGCTTTTGTTGCAGGGCATATTTTTCCATCCCGCCCATAAACTCCATGAAAATATCGTTTTCCTTCGAGCCGCTTACTTTCGACTTTTCCATATTTTCCATATCCACCACAATCCGGATATTCGAGTTTTCAACAAAAAACGGCGCCGCTCCCTGATCGCCCACATACAGCAGGCAAAATTCAGGATACGGTGCAGCGCCTTTCAAGGTAAATTTGCCGGATATTACTGTTGTGGCGCTCACTTCGACAGGTTGAAGGTCGCGGAACTGTTTCAGCGACACGGTTTGCCCGTCGGCGCCCTTTACTTCGCCGGTAATCACATATCCCTGTCCCCAGGCGTATGGTGCGGCAAATACCATACATAAAATCAAAACTAACTGCTTCATTAATTTGATATTTTTATGGTGCAAATGTATCACTTTTGTTGGTACAAAGCAAATGCAATGAGAATCGATGATTCATTTTTCCATCACTTTTGATATTCCGGTTTTTCGGCGCATTGTGGGATATATGCAAACAGGTCAGCGTGTCGCGCCGACATTGGGAGCAACGACCGACCCGACAGGGTCGACAGAACAGGTCAGCGTGTCGACCCCAAACGAAATGGGGACAACCCCAAATGAGTTGCTGTGTCAGTTCCTGATTTGGCCAGGATGCCCAATGCGATCATTTGAAATGCGCCCGTTTGCAGATGAATAGATACTTTCCTGCTTGAAAAAATATTCTTTCTGTTTCAGCTTTTCTTTTTTTCGCCGGGCAACATAGAGCTTTTCGCCGGTATATGGGTCGAACCCACAATAAAACATCACTGAGGAAAGCGTCATTGGGGTAGGGGTGAAGTCCTGCACCTGTTCCAGCCGGTTAAAATGCATTTGCTGCATGGCGCCGGCTAATTGGCGCATGTCGGCTTCGGTACAGCCCGGATGACTCGATATGAAATACGGGATAAGTTGCTGCCGCAGGCTTTTGCTTCGGTCGATACGGTCAAATTCCTCTTTTGTTTTCAGGAAAAGATCAAAGCCCGGTTTTCGCATCGCCTTCAACACATGCGGTACCGTATGCTCCGGCGCCACCTTGAGCCTTCCTGACACATGGTGTTGCAACAGTTCATCGAAATAGGCGGCATGCTCGCGACTTAGGAACCCGTTGGCGTCCAGGAGCAGATCGTAACGGACGCCGCTGCCGATAAAAACCTTCCTGATGTCGTTCATGCTGCGAATCTTCCTGTATAGCGCCAGTAACGGTGAATGGCTAACATCTAAGTTTTTGCATATTTTCGGATGGATGCATGAGTAGCGGCTGCATTTGCTGCATATCCCGGCGTCGCGACCTTTCATGCGGAACATATTGGCCGAAGGGCCGCCCAAGTCGGACAGGCAGCCTTTGAATCCGGGCATCTGCGTCACTTGCCGCACTTCGTTGAGGATGGAGCGTTCGGATCGGCTGGCGACAAACTTTCCCTGGTGCGCTGATATGGTACAAAAGCTGCATCCCCCGAAACATCCGCGGTGGATATTCACCGAGAATTTGATCATCTCGAAAGCCGGGACCGGTTTATCTTTGTAGCGGGGGTGTGGCAAACGCGTGTAGGGCAAGTCGAATGCAAGATCGACATCTTTTTCGTCCACGCGGTGTTCAGGCGGGTTTACCACAGCATATTTTCCGCCGACCGGCTCCACCAGCCGCGCTGCATTCATTTTGTTGGATTCTGTCTCGATCCGGCAGAAATTTTCTGCAAATTTCCGTTTGTCTGCCGCACAATTCTCATACGCATGCAGTAAAATATGTGGTTTATTGTTCGTTATTGGCTTCACGGTCAAATAAGCCGTCTGGGGCAGTTCCGTCAATTCGCTGATGTGCCGGCCTTCCTGTAAATGATGCGCTACCTCGCGGATGATGTGTTCGCCCATGCCATACACCAGCAAATCGGCACGGCTATCCACCAGGATGCTTGGTTTCAATGTGTCGCGCCAATAGTCGTAGTGCGTTAATCGCCGCAACGAAGCCTCAATTCCGCCAATAATCACAGGTACGGCGGGATACAAATCTTTCAGGATTCGGGAATAAACCGTTACGGTATCATCGGGCCGGAATCCTGCTACATTACCGGCCGTGTAGGCGTCATCGCTACGCAAGCGTTTGTTAGCCGTGTAGTGGTTTACCATGCTGTCCATACAGCCGCCCGAAATGCCAAAAAACAACCGGGGAACGCCCAGTTTTTTGAAATCACGCAGGTCGTCACGCCAATTGGGCTGCGGCACAATGGCCACACGAACCCCGTCGGCTTCCAGCACACGCCCGATAACCGCCGCACCAAATGAGGGATGATCCACATAAGCGTCGCCTGTGAACAGGATCACATCCGGTTGATCCCAACCGCGCGCTTCAACTTCCTTTTTGGAAGCAGGCAACCAATCGGTGATGTGGAGATGATTCAATAGTTAATCATTCGAATTTGCGTCAATCATTCTTTGGAACTGAGATGTTTTGATGTTGTCATGGTGTGGATTTGTCTGCAACCATATCCGTAATTACTTTTTTGCAAAGGTAACATTTTCTTGCTTCTTATTCGAATATCACGGGCGAAATTGATTTTGCAAAAGAACTTTAATGATCTAAACGATGTATTATATAGTAGTTAAATTTTCTTAATTCGAATAAAAACGGAATATCTGGCCTGATTATTGTACCCCCTTTCGAGTAAGTTCAATTTTAGGCCAGTTTTATATGTTAAACGGACAAAAAGTGATGTGTATGATGAAGCAGTATTTTCTATCCATTATTGTGATTTGCATGTTTTGTTTGACTTTTTTGCCTTTGCATGCAACCTCTATGCGCGATTTATCCATACAGAAGGATAGTGCAGATCAGAGCAATCGATTGGTTGTGGATGCAACTCAAGCAAATAAACCATTCGTATTGCAGAATTCTACCGACAAGAAATTAAAGGCATATCCGAATCCAATCACCCGGGGCGCCCTCCTGAAAATCGAAATGCCGGGCGATCGCGGCGAAATGACAATTTTTCTGTACAATACGGTTGGCAAAGTAATCAGGACGTTTAAAACTTCCGATAAGAAAGTGGAGTTCAACGCTCCCGACATCAGTGGCATTTACTTATTGCGGTTTGTTGAGAAACAAAAAGTAGTTGCCGTCGAGAAGATTGTCGTCAAAGAATAAATTTTTTTGGGAACAAAATAACTTCATTGTAATTTTCCCCTATAAATTCTATCAAAGAACGCAAACTCCATAGTTGTCGCCTTATGCTTGCGATTTTCCCCTGCGAGCTTGTCCTGTCCGCTGTTGCAGACAGGCATTAACTCAA
>JAISCQ010000004.1 GCA_031265445.1 Bacteroidales bacterium | reverse complement strand
CGGTTACTGTATTCGCTGATCATAAGCGTCAAGGCGCCGTCGCTTGTGACGTTGCAGGCCGTACCGAAACTGTCCTGCAGGGCGAAGATCGTCAGCATCAGGGCTGTTCCTGCGGCGTCGAATCCGAGTACGCTGACGATCAAACCCAGCGACGCCATCACCGTCCCGCCCGGAACGCCCGGAGCGCCAATGGCAAAGACGCCCAGCAGCACGCTGAACAGAATAAGGGACGACAGCGGCGGCAGACTTCCGTAAAGCGTCAGCGAAACGGTCATTACAAAAAACGTTTCCGTAAGCACTGACCCGCACAGGTGTATGTTGGCAAACAGCGGGATGCCGAAATCAATCATGTCGCGGCGCAATACGCCGGATTTCCGGGCACATTCGAGCGCCACCGGCAAGGTTGCCGCCGACGACATCGTGCCGACAGCCGTCAGATAGGCAGGCCCGTAATGACGCAGTACACGGAAAGGATTCTTCCCGGAATAGAGGGCAGCCAGCAGGTACAGGAATGTCATCCAGACGCAGTGACCGGCAATGACGATGAGAATAACCGCCAGAAAGACGGGCAACTGCCGCGTAATCAATCCCCCGTAAGCCAGCGAACAAAACGTGCAGGCAATGAAAAACGGCAGAACGGGAATGATGATCCGCGTAACAAGCAGGATCACCATGCCTTGAAATTCGTCCAGGGCGGCAATGATTTTCCCGGCGCGGCGCCAGGTTGCCGCTATGCCGATGCATACCGAGAACGCCAGAGCGCTCATCACCGGCATGACGGGCGGGATCCGGAGGTCGAAGATCACTTCCGGCAAAGCCCGCCCGGCGCTTGCATCGCTCACAATATTCAGGTGCGGCAGAATGGCATAGCCCGATACAACGGAAAAAAGCGCCGCTCCCACACTGGACAGGTAAGCCAGCAAAAGCGCTATTCCCAGCAGCCGCGAAGCGTTACTGCCAAGCTGAGTGATGGACGGCGCAATAAATCCGATAATGATGAGCGGAATGGTAAACATGATGACGGCGCTCAACAGGTTCTGAACGGTAACAACGACCTGCATCACGCCCGCGTTGGCGACAAGACCTCCGGATATGCCGGCAAGCAAAGCGAGCGCCAGGCGAAAGGGCAAACTGCCGAATATCTTTTTCATCATCATCAATCGTCTAATGCCTGTTGTAAATCGGAAATAAGGTCTGTGGCGTCTTCCAGCCCGACCGACAGGCGGAAAATTCCTTCTCCCGCATAATCGTCCCATGACTGTTGCTGTTCGCGGGTGGAAAGCTTGAAGGATGTTTCCAGCAAATCCCTGCCGTTAAGGTAGAAGATAAGCGACCGGTGATGTCCCAGCGACACGGCGTAGTGGATGATTTGCAATTTTCCGGCCAGCCGCGCCGCCTGTTCCCTGCCGTTTTCCATCCGGAAGGTAATCATCCCCGAAAAGTTTTTCATCTGCCGTTTCGCCAGTTCGTACTGGGGATGCGAAGGCAAGCCGGGATAAATCACATTCCTGATTTTCGGATGCTGTTCCAGAAATGTGGCTACCTGCAAGGCATTTTCCTGATGCACCCTCATGCGGATCGGGAAAGTGGCCAGTCCCCTCATGATCAGCCATGCGTTAAACGGACTCAAACAGCCTCCCAGACGGATAGACGTTTTCCTGCGTAACGGGGCAAGGTCTTCCTTTCTTCCCAGAATGGCGCCTCCCAAAGCGTCGCCATGCCCGCCAAGATATTTGGTCAGCGAATGGATCACGAAATCGGCGCCCAGTTCCAAAGGCCTGGTGGCAAGCGGCGTCGCGAATGTTGAATCCACCGCCAGTTTCGCCCCCGACCGGCGGACAATCCCGGCAACCGCCGCAAGATCCGTCAGGCGAAGCAGCGGATTACAGGGCGTTTCGACATAAACCAGGCGGGTATTCGGTCGCATGGCGTTTCTTACCGCTTCAAGGTCGGAAGTGTTCACTTTTGTAATTTCTATCCCCAATCCGGGAATCATCTCATTGGTTATTTCCGAAAGCGCGGCATAAGCCACGTCGCTGATCACGGCATGGTCGCCGGCCTTGAGCAGGTGAAACAGCAACGTGCTGATAGCGCCCATTCCGCTGGCGAAAGCAACGGCTGTTTCCGCATTTTCGAGGACGGCCAGCTTTTCTTCCAGCTGATGTACCGTAGGATTCCCCCAGCGGGAATAAACATACGCGCCGTCTTCCATGCTTTCGACAGAAAAACCGGCTTCCGTATCCACGACGAAAGTAGTGGACATGACCAGATTGGGCGCCGACGCCCCCGACACGGCATCCGGCGTTTCACCGGCATGGATGGCTTTTGTCTGTTCGCCTGTAAAAAGGCTCTTTTTAAGATCCGACATTTTTAACTGTTTTATGAACGGCAAAGGTAGGGACGATTAAAACAGGAGACAATACCTTATTTATGGTATATTTTTGTAAGGTTCGTCCGAAATCATGCGGTACACCGTAATATTCCACTGCCATGAAAAAAAATCATTCGGTTTATCCGAAAAGATTTCTACTTTTGAGGCCGAAAAATATGTTTAATACAGCTTCACAACCGTTGACAGCAGGGTTGTGAAACTTCTAAAATCACAATCAGATATGTTTAAAGAGCATCCTCGGGGTTTATTGGTTCTTGCGTTGGCCAACATGGGCGAACGGTTCGGTTATTATACCATGATTGCCATTTTAACACTGTACATGCAGGCGAAATTCGGTCTTTCGTCGTCCGCAACAAGCGTCATTTACGGATCCTTCCTGGGCATGGTCTATTTCCTGCCGCTGCTGGGCGGCATGGTTGCCGACCGCCTTCTGGGATACGGAAAAACCATTCTGCTGGGTATCCTGGTGATGTTTTTGGGATATGTCCTGTTGGCATTGCCCGGCGAAGCCGACACTTCGGGCAAGGTAATGCTGTTTGCCGCACTGGCCCTGATCGCTTTGGGTACGGGTTTTTTCAAAGGAAACCTGCAAGCGCTGGTAGGCAACCTCTACGAAGCCGATATATACAAGGGAAAACGCGATATTGCCTTTTCCATATTCTACATGTTTATCAACATCGGGGCCTTTTTTGCACCCAGTGTGGCCAACAGCATCAACAACGCGATTTTAAGCGGCGAGGGCTTCTATTATGATGCTTCCATTCCGAAAAATTATGTTTCATTAAATGATCGGACGGAGGATCGGGCGACTTTTACAGCGACTGTCTTCCAGGCGCACCGGGGCGTTTTGGCTACGGCAAGGGATTCGGCGGCAGCGATTGACAAAGCCAGGAAAAAAGCAGGGGTTGTATTTCCTGAAGACCGTGCCGGGAGTCTGTTCAATTTGAAAGCTGCGGGTTTAACCCAGCTTACCGAATCCGGGCAAATAAGCGATCCGGTCATGATGGTTACCTCGAAAGAATACGACCTGCTGTCCAGCCGCAAACCGGAAGATGCAGCAGCAAAAGCGGCGTTAACGGAACGGATCGAGCAAATTGCGGTTGCCGATCCCAAGCTATTCGGCGATCCGGTAAATCCGGATCATTTTGCTGTAAATTTCGCCGAACAGTATGTGATCAAGTCATTATCCAAATCGTACAACCTGGCTTTTGGCGTTGCCTGTATCAGTTTGATCCTGTCGGTATTGATATTCCTTGTATTCCGCCGAACATGGAAGGAATCGGATAAAACGCACAGGCAGCAGTTGAAAGAGGCAAACGCCGGAACGTCCGGCAATGTTGTGGTATTGTCCGGCGCGCAGGTGCGGGAGCGCGTTACAGCCTTGCTGCTGGTGTTTTTCGTAGTCATCTTCTTCTGGATGTCTTTTCATCAGAATGGTTTGTGCATGACGTTCTTTGCAAGGGATTATACGGTTAGCGAAATAAATCCGGTATCCGGTATGATGTTCTCGCTGTTGGCCCTGCTCCCGTTTATAGCTGTGGTATATGGCGTATATGCGGCTACCATGGGGCTATTCGGCAACCGGAAAAACGCTAAAACAGGATTGCCGGTCATGCTGGCCGGTTTGTCCGGCCTGGTTGCTTACTACTTCATTTCGGTGCGCGGGGTAGAGGGGTTTATTAAAATTACGCCGCAGATATTCCAGCAATTCAACCCTTTATTTATTGTATTGCTCACTCCTTTGTCTGTGGCCCTGTTTGCTTATCTTGGCAGCAGGAACCGCGAACCGTCCGCACCTAAAAAAATCGGTTTCGGGATGTTCATTGCCGCTTTGGGATTTATGATATTGCTGGTTGCATCGCTGGGTTTGCCGGCGCCGTCCGACATACAGGGCGTATCCGGCGTATTGGTGTCGCCCCACTGGCTGATCGGCACCTATTTCGTGCTCACCATTGCCGAACTGTTCCTCAGCCCTATGGGCTTATCGTTTGTGGCCAAGGTAGCGCCCCCGCAATACAAGGGAATGATGCAGGGCGGCTGGCTGGCTGCCACGGCCATCGGGAATTATCTGGTAGGCGTCATGGGTATTTTCTGGGACGAATTGCCGCTTTATGTCTTCTGGGCAGTGCTGGTGATCTGCTGCCTGCTTTCGGCTACTTTCATTTTCTCCATCATGAAACGTCTGGAAAAAGCGACAAACGAATAACATGTTTCGGGGTTTGTAGTTGCAAAGCCATGTCAAATCAAGTAAAACGCCAGATATGCAGTCCGGCTCTTCAAATACCCATATGTTTCAACCCGGCTCGAAACTCAAAACTCGAAACCGGGACATGAAACTCAAACCCCGAATCCGTATATCCGCCATATCCTACCTCAATTCCCTGCCATTTGCCTGGTGCCTGGAACATTCGCCCGTCATGGACGAGATCGAATTGTCGTACGATATCCCCTCGCAGTGCGCAGACAAGCTATTGACCGACAAAACCGACATCGGGCTGATACCGATCGTGGAAACCCTCCGGATGCCGGAGCATTATATTGTGTCCGACCTGTGCATCGGGGCCGGCGATGCGGTACGGACGGTACTCGTGGCAAGTGAAACGCCGCTGGATCATATTTCAACGATATATCTGGATCATCATTCACGCACATCGGTGGCGCTGGCAAGGGTGCTGGCTATGCATTACTGGAAGATCACTCCCGAATGGGTAGACTTTGCCGGCGATATCACTTCTTACCCGCGTTCGGAACGTTCGGCGGCAGTTGTTATTGGCGATAAGGCTTTCGGGGTACAGTCGCCGTACATTTACGACCTGGCCGTTGAATGGCGTAAATTCAGCGGCTTACCGTTTGTGTTTGCCTGCTGGGTTTCCAACAAACCTCTCGACGGAGGCTTTGTAGGCCGGTTCAACGAAGCCATGAAACTCCTGGACAGTAACATGGATGCCATTGCGGTTTATTACAGGGACAGGGCGCCCGCCGGAGTTGATCTGCTCGACTATTGGACCAACAATATCAATTACCCGCTGACCGACGATAAACGCAATGGGTTGGAATTGTTCCTGCAATATGCGAAGATGAGCGGCACAGATTTAGCCCGGAATTAACCAGTTTGGGAGAAAATAAAAATTATCAGTAGATTTGTGCCCTGATTTGACCGGATAGATTGAATCTTTATCGAAAGATAATAAATCGCGGTTCGGCACGTTAAATGTTTCGTACCTGACAAATAAAATCCATTAGGATTGAATTGATGATTAAATATATGTGGAAGATTGCCTGTGCAGGCTTGTTTTTTTTAGGCTTATTGTTCGGTTCGTGTAAAAACGAAGATTTTAAAATCGGCGTATACCTGCCGGAGTCTCACGCGAAGGTGGGAATGATCGATACGGTGACCATCAAGGTATCCAATATGATCGCAGTTGATTCGGTGGTTACTTCCAACAAGGCAATCGGTTTTTCGGGCATCTACACCGATCCGCAAATAGGTACCGTCCAAACCCAAACTTATGTTGAGTTTAGCCGGACTACCGACAGCGAGAATGACCGGTACGCCAAGTTCGATTCGGTAACTTTGGTGTTGCGGCCCAACGGCAATTATTACGGCGACACAGTAAAGTACGCCTCATTCAAGGTATCAAAACTTATCAACAAGATCGAAAAACGGGAAGACGGATACCTGTACTCTACTTCGCGTGTACCTGTGGGCGACCAGTTGACCGATACGATGCTCAGGATCAAGGTACGCCAACAAAAAAACTTTGAAATTACGTTACCCGAATCGTTTGGCGAATGGCTATTTCAAGGAATTTTAAGAAATGCGGATGCTTTTACTACTGATAATTATCTGAAAACCTTTCCGGGGATCTCCATTAGCCCCGGTGCGGGAAGTAATTGCATGCATGGCCTGGCCATCACCGATTCTACCTGTATGATCCGGATTTACTATCACGTAAGTACGACATACAAGGAGGACAAGATCATGACTTTCAAAGTAAACTCAGCCAATAGCTTTTATCATTTGGACAACGACAGGGCAAAGTTTCCTGCGTACAATGCAAAGAGCGATCCTGTACCGTCGTCGCAAACAGACAATAAAGGCATTGTTATGTCGGGTACGCCCCTGTACACACGACTGGAGTTTCCTCATCTGAATGAGTTGTTATCCTTGGGCCACATTGTGAAAATACAACAGGCCACATTGTATGTACGACCTGTTGATCACTCGTACGACACAGTACCACTGCCTCCCCAGCTCCATATCTACTATTTCGATCCTACAAGCAACACCCCGCTAAGCAGTGCGATCAGACCACCGGGCGGCGATACGAATACCGGAGTTCAAACCGGAAACCTTCCTGAAAATTATCAAAATATACTAAGACCTGATTTTCCACAGTATACCTTCGACATTACAGATTTTATCTCCACTCAGTTGGGAAAAGTCGGATACAGTAAGTGGGCTTTAAGTTTGATCATCCCGGACGACTCGCGCGAAACGACGCTCCAGCGGCTGGTTTTCGGCGACCAAAAGTATTGGTACAGGAATGACAGCCAAAGCATGGATAACCGGATAAAAGTGGAAGTTGTTTATGTGGTATACAATGATTGAACAAGAAATGCCGTCAAACCCAGCTAATCGAAAATCGATGACCCTAAAAACCGGATCCTTCCTCCTAACATTTTTCATGATGTTATTTTTTCTGCCGGATATGCAGGCACAAAACAGTACCAGTTCACCTTTTACGATTTTCGGAATTGGCGAGATCGAAACGCGTGATTTTGGCCGTACCACCGGGATGGGAAGCGTGGGCATCGGCTTTCAATCGGATAATTTCCTGAACCGCCTCAATCCTGCCGGTTTAAGCGGAATCGACACCCTGAGGTTTATCCTCGACGTATCGGCAGCTGTTAAGTTTTCGGAGTTCCGAACTTCGGCTCAGAAGGAACGTACCAATGATTTTAACTTCCGTGACCTGGCAGTAGGCGTGCGTTTATCCAAACGATGGACAAGCAGCGTGGGGTTGAGTCCCTACAGCAATGTTGGCTACCGCTTAAGCGTACAACAGACCGTACAGGGTACGACAAATTATTCGCCGGTGAATACTAGCTTTTCGGGCAGCGGGGGAGTCAATAAATTCTATTGGGCCAACGCTTACGAGGTATTTCGCGGTTTCTCGCTGGGAGTAACGTCATCGTATATATTTGGCAACATCACCCATCATGAGGATCTGGATGTTCTTACCATCGTGGATACCTATAATATCAACAAAATATACTTTGATTTCGGTATGCTGTATTCGCACTGGTTTGGGCAATATACCAATATTTCCGTGGGCGGAGTGTATGGGTACGAATCGAAAATGTCCATCCAGCGGACACAAATGATCACCAGCAACACCGCAGTGGAACGCAACCAGCGGCAACCCGACCTGAAAACGTACCTGCCCGAGTTCTACGGCGCCGGCTTCTCCATCCTTCGCAATAAAAAAGCAGCCGAATGGGTTTTTGCAGCCGACTACCAATACAGGAAATGGTCGGCCGATCCTTCGCGCCACAAAGGTCTGGCGTATACCGATAGCCGTATATACCGTGCAGGATTGCAACTCACGCCCGACAAAAGGCGCCCTGAAAAATATATACGCGCCATGCGGTTCCAGTTAGGCGCATGTTATAACCAGTCGTACCTGACAGTGAACGGTTACCAGATGGACGATTATTCAATATCGGCGGGTGCAGCGTTTCCTTTCCGTAACATGTCCTACGTGAACGTGGCCGTAAACGTTGGCGAATCGCGAACCGGACAGCGTGGCGGCATCACCGAAAGATATGTGCTGCTTTCCGTGAACCTGTCGCTGATTGAGCGCTGGTTCGCCAAACAGCAATGGGATTAGGTTCGATAGACATAGAAATCGGCAAGGAAGATCCGGTACAAATTAAAAAGCGGTTACAATTTTTGTTTGCAACCGCTTTATTTTCGGTGACCCCGGAGAGGCTCGAACTCTCGACCGATTGATTAAGAGTCAATTGCTCTACCAACTGAGCTACAGAGTCGATTTTTAATTTTGATGATGCAAAGATAAGGAAAAAATTGAAATGCACAACAAAAAAAATCGAATCTCCCATTCAGGCCGTTGACGCATATCAACCTGTCGGGTTGCGAAGCTGTTGACAGGTTCGCAAGGGAAGGGACAGGATGAAAATGATTTACAGGCCGGCCTTTTTCAAGATATTTTCAGGAAGATAAAACGTTTCGTTTTTGTCCACGTATACGGTAACCGAACCCAGGTAGATCGGGCGACCGTTCAGGTAAGCCACCGAACTGAACGCGCGCACCGATAGTGTGTTCCCGCCTTTCTCTACGGTCAAAACCGGAAAGTTATCCCTGACGGCAATCTCATATTTCAATCCAGCCAGTACATCGGTATGCTTGGCGAAAATCTTCCGGGTAAGGTCGGGCAGCGAGATTTTGAAACCCATTGCTTTGCACAGGTATTCGTTGATCTGCATGTTGGTGACATGTCCTGTGGGGCGGTCGCCCGACGGGTGCCAGGCGGCCAGGAACACCTCTTCGGCAGTGTGGCCCCCGGAGGTAAAACCGAAACATGTGCGTGAATTCATGATGGCGATGATGCTGTAACGCATGTTCCGGTTGTTGCTCACCTGGGTATAGTCGCCCATGGCATAATCCTTCGATTCCAGGATTGTTTTTACTTCCTCGTCGGTCAAATCGATATGGGTATATTGCTTGAAAACCGTTTTGATCTGGTCGGGCGGAGTAACTTTTAAGATGCTTTCGATACCGGCAGCCGTTTTCTTATATTGCGATACCGAACCGAAAAGATCCTCAAGACTTGACTGTGAGCCGCCGCATCCCCTGCGGCCAATTGTAAAGCCGCTATTGCCGTGGTCGGGCAGGATAATAACCGCTGTTTCGCCGTCTTTGCGGGCAAACTCCATAGCCGCTCCCACTGCATTGTCGAAAGCGATAAATTCGGTAATACATCCGACGGCATCATTGGCATGGGCTGCGTGATCGATCTCGCTGCCTTCTACCATCAGGAAAAAGCCCTTCCTGTTTTTTGACAGTATGTCCAGGGCCTTCCGCGTCATTTCTTCCAGCGACGGCGCTTTTGCAGGATCGCGATCAAGGTCGAAAGGCAGGCCCATCGCGCCGAACAATGCCCACAACTTACCATTGCCATGGTAGTTGCGGAACGCTTCCGCATCGTTTTGGATCAGCGTGGTTCCATTGTTTTTGAAATGCGCTTTCATATCGTTGGTCACCATGTCGTTACCTCCGCCGAAAACTACGTCTAAATTATTGTAAGCTATTTGCGGAGCAATGTACTGGTAGTTGCCGCGATTGTAATAATGCGAGGAACAGTCGGCGGGCGTGGCATGCGGAAACTCGCAGGTAACCACCAGTCCGGTGGATTTTCCCTGCAGGATACGGGCAGCCTCGAGTACCGTAGCCAATGGCTGGTATGCCATCGTTGCATCGAGCGGTACAAGGTCTTTCCCCGGATCGGCAACCGGATAAGTGGCTACATTACCGGCTCGCTGCGGAACCCCCGTCATGTAGCACGACGTTGTGGGCGCCGAATCGCCGATAGGCGCATTGGAACAGAAAGTCGACACGGTGCCGCACATGTACGGGTCGAGATGCAGGCCGTTGCCCGTCTTACCATACATCTTATACCAGCGGGCTGCCGAAACCACGCCTACCGATGTGCCGTCGGGAATCATGACAATCACATTCCTTACGGGTTTGACTGTTTCCGGATGCTGTCCGCGTCCGCATCCGCACGACAGGAAAAACACAACTATAGCCAACAGGACAACGGCAAAAGACTTCTTCATGAATATATAATCTTTATAATCTTTACGTCAATTTTACTGATTTATGCAGAGATCGGACAAGTCTCTACAGTTCCCTGATTTTGATATTACGAAACCAGCAGTCGTAGCCGTGATCCTGCAAACCGATGTAACCCTCTTTGGCAGGGCCTTCCTTGAAACCCGGCCAGTCTTTAAATTTGCTTTTTGCCACAAGGCTATACCAGGCAGGCGTCCACAACTCGTATTCAAGTACTTTCACGCCGTTTTGCGTATGGATTGCTTTACCGTCCTTCACACGCACCACAATGGTATTCCACTCGCCGGCAGGTTTTGCATTTTGAGGCAAAGCAGGAATCATATCATAGAGCGAACCGGCAAGATGGCTGGTTAACCTGTTGTCGCCGGCATTCCAATTGTCCAGTACCTGTATTTCGGGAGCGGCATAATAAATAGGCTGGCCGGGATATTCCACCACATAATAAAAAATCCCCGAATTGCCTTCCTTTTCGATTTTCCAGTCGATGGACAGTTCAAAATTCCCGTACTTTTTGGCGGCATAGAGGATATCGCCATCCTGCCCGCGTCCGGCCTGCGCACCGCGTGATACTTTCATCGCTCCGTCGTCGATTTTCCAGTTGGCAGCCATTTCTGCAGAATTGCACTTGCGCCAGCCATCCATATTTTTACCGTCAAACAATAGCGTCCAGCCCTCTTTCTTTTCTTTGGCTGTCAGCGTATTGTTTTTTTGAGCCGCAACATTCAGGGTACATGCTGCAAGCAAAATCACTGAGAATATAATTATCTTTTTCATGGTTAATTGAGATTAAGATGATATGTTTAAAAAAACTCGGTGAAGATAGATATATTTTTTTCGCGGCAATGTTAAAATACCTTAAATTCGCAAAAATTTCTATTTTTGAACCTTTGAAAAATGATGAGATGAAAAAAATCGTGAAAAGTGCAGGGCTTTCCCTTTTGGTGATTGCATGCGGACTGTTGGTATTCACCGCCTTCCCGTCGAATAACTACCTGCGGAAAGCCATACGTTATACCACGCCGGATCTGGATGATTACCGGATCTTCGAGAACCGTACCGTTAAAGCCGGCAATCCGCAGCCATGGCGTATTTCGGAACAATACAACAAGACGGGTATCCCGGCCGGGCGGTTGCCGTATTTCGAACAGTACGGGACGGTGGCTTACCTGATCGTACAGGATACTGCCATCGTGTTTGAACAATATTGGGACGGTTACGGTGCGGAATCGCTCAGCAATTCGTTTTCGGCGGCCAAGAGTATCGTATCGCTGCTGGCCGGCATTGCGCGCGACGAGGGTAAGATTGCCGCTTTCGACCAGCCGGCGGCTACGTTTTACCCTCCTTATGCTACCGACAACCGCAAGGAGATCACCATCCGGGACGTGCTGACCATGAGCGCCGGGCTTGACTGGGACGAGGCGTACAGTTCGCCTTTTTCCGTCACCACCAGGGCTTATTATGGGGATCATATAGAGCCTTTGATTGCCGGCTTGAAGCCGGTTGAAAGGCCGGGCGTCTGCTATCGCTACCAGAGCGGGGTTACCGAACTGTTATCGTTCGTGGTAGCCAATGCTGCGGGTACCACCATCGGCGAATATGCTTCGGAAAAGTTGTGGACGCCCATTGGCGCCGAACAGGATGCGTTGTGGAGCCTCGATCGTAAAAACGGGCTGGAGAAAGCGTATTGCTGCTTCAACTCCAATGCACGTGACTTTGCCCGCATCGGCCAGCTGATACTGAACAAAGGCATATGGAACGGCAAGCAGGTGGTATCGGAAGCGTTTATCGACGAGGCTACCGCGCCGGCCTCCTGGCTCAAGGACGGGGATACCGGCCGCAATGTCGATTTTTATGGCTACCAGTGGTGGCGGCTTGTCCGCAACGGGATGGAAGTGAAGTACGCCCGTGGCATACTGGGTCAGTACATATTGGCGATCCCCGCGAGGAACATGGTGGTAGTACGCCTGGGGCACAGGCGCAGTGATGTGAAAACGTCCGGAAATTACCCCGAAGATATCGACGTATGGCTGGATACTGCGTTTGAGATAAGCGCTACCCCGGCTCTCCCCTGAGACAGTTTCAATAGCGGCAATTGCCGTTTTTTCAGACGCTTCCGTTCAGGATTTCCGGCTTGCCGGTAATTTCGGATGGCGTTTCGGCATGTTCCTTTATGATATGGCCGTTTTCGTCAACTCTCATATACCATGGAATACCCATAGAGTAATTCGGTCCTTTCGCTTTTTTGTCATAGCGTTTTCGCAGATCCATATCCAAATTCCTGTTTGCACGGATATGCGTACCCGATAATCCATAAAATTTAATACACTCTTTCCATCTCAGATCCTGATCATCCTGATCTATGGAAATATAAAGCTGCTGAATATTTTGCCTGTCCAGAATCTTTTTCAACTCCTGCCGGTGTTTGAACTCTTCTTTGCAGGGGCCGCACCATGTTGCCCAGACGTCGATATAAATCTTTTTACCTTTCAGTGGTTTGAGAGCTTCTTCCAGGGTGTTGATATTCTCGTAACCGTCCAGAAAATGCACGTTTTCGTCGAATGGTTTTTCTACAGTTTGGTGATAGAGAACAATTTCATTTATTAGCGGCCTGATGTATTCCGGATATTTGCTGTTCGGGTAATCTTT
>JAISCQ010000142.1 GCA_031265445.1 Bacteroidales bacterium | reverse complement strand
CGGGTCATCAACGGCGGCGGTCAGATTGCCCGCGAAATGGGCGCAGGAACCGGACGCATTGACCTGTGCCTCGTTTATGAAGAACAAAAATATCCGATAGAACTCAAGCTGTGGCGCGGCGAGAAGTCGCTGGAAAAAGGCATCAGCCAAACCCTCGGCTATATGGACACATTCGGCGTCACCGAAGGCTGGCTCGCCCTCTTTGACCGGACGCCCGAACTTTCATGGGATAAAAAAATCTACATGGACAGGAAAACAGTCGACGGAAAGACCGTCACAGTCGTTGGACTGTAAATATTGCATGAGAGTTCACCCTTACAAAATTATGAAACAGTATTCATCATGAAAACAGAACTTTTTATCATTCTAACTTTGTGTGTCTTTCTTTCCGGATGTAAAAACACAACGGGAAAGAATGCGAGCGTAAAGGATTTGATGAAAATTCGCTGTATAAACTATTTTTATTGTCTGAAAATTTCTCTTATCTTTGCGTCGTTCAAAACGATAGCGTATGAAGTTAGATCAGTTAGTCCGGCCTAATATATTGAATCTGAAACCTTACTCATCGGCGCGCGATGAGTTTAAAGGCGAAGCATCCGTGTACCTTGATGCCAACGAAAATCCTTACAACCTGCCGCTCAACCGTTATCCCGACCCATTACAGTGGAAGGTAAAGGAAAAGATTGCGGCTATTAAAAAGATCGATCCGCATTGGATTTTTTTAGGCAATGGCAGCGACGAGCCTATCGACCTGGCGTATCGTGTGTTTTGCGAACCGGCCGTGGACAATGTGGTAGCCATCGATCCTACATACGGTATGTACCGGGTGGCTGCCGGTGTTAATAATGTAGAATACCGCAAGGTGCTGCTCAATGATCGTTTTGATTTTTCGGCCGATGATCTGCTTCGGGCAACAGATCAGCATACGAAGCTGATTTTCCTGTGTTCGCCGAACAATCCGACCGGGAACAGCCTGGATCGCGATCAAATGATCAAAACTGTCGAGAACTTTAGCGGGATCGTGATTGTGGATGAAGCATATATCAATTTCTCGTCGCAATTGTCGTTGCTGGGCGAGCTGGAACATTATTCCAACCTGCTTGTTTTCCAAACATTCTCGAAAGCGTGGGGAAGTGCGGCTGTACGACTTGGCATGGCTTTTGCCGTTCCCGAAATCATCGCTCTCTTGAACAAGGTAAAATACCCGTACAACGTGAACCGGTTGACGCAGGATTATGCCTTGCAAATGTTGGCAAAGTCCGACCATGTGGCCGAATGGGTAAAAATATTGTTGCAGGAACGCACTCGACTGCAAAACATGCTGGCAGCAGCGCCGTTTGTGGAAAAAGTGTATCCCACCGATGCAAACTTCCTGCTTGTTAAGGTCTCCGATGCAAATGCTCTTTACGGGAAATTGATAAAAAAAGGCATTGTTGTTCGTAACCGTCACACGTTATCGCTTTGTGGCAACTGTTTGAGGATTACTGTGGGGACGCCTTTTGAAAATGATGCGTTGATTGCTGCACTGTACAAAGTATAGCTTATTGATGTACGTGATTAAAAAATTTATCCGGAATAGATATTTGATATTCATTGTTCAAAAATCAAAAATATCTCATATTTTTGCTGTGTTTTTGTATATTGTGTCGTTATTTGATTACTTTTGCTTTTTGAAATTTTTTTTTAATATGTCTACAAAGGGTACTTTAACTATTGTCTTATTGGTACTGTGCTGGTTTTCTGCGGATGCCCAGTATAGGAGGCGATATAAATTATATGAGATGCATGCGGGCATTGGCGCGGTTAATGTCTGTGGCGATCTTGGTGGAGCACTTGCCAGAGATGATTGGGGAGGATTGAAAGATATTCAATTTTCTCAGACGCGCCCTGCGGTTTATGTGGCGGGGAGTACGGATCTTAATGAGCAGTTTTCGGTTAAGGCAAATCTTTTTTCCGGAATGATAGCCGGAAACGATAAAGGGTCGTACAACGCTTATCGGGAATATTCCTATTCGGGGTGGCTGTTTGAATTATCCGGGCAGATTGAATGGAATTTCATACGCGCCAGCTCGTCTATCGGAACCGCGTTGACGCAAAGACGGGGATTGCGGGGCGCGCGGATGCAAACCCGGGCGTATGTATTCCTTGGGCTGGGCGCCGTATATTCGATAACCTCGCTTGATACCCACGGACACCAACTGTCGGCGGGCGAGTACACCAAAGGCAGTACGGCCGTGTTGGCTGTACCCTACGGATTGGGCATCAAATCGGACATTAATGCGGACTGGGCAATAGGGCTCGAGATCGGACGGAGATATTGTACTTCCGATTATCTTGACGGGATTACCACCGACTGGTCCAAGAGAAATGACCTGTATTATTTTACCACCCTGCATGCCATATACAAAATCAGTATTGTTGGCGGGAAAAGAAAACCTTCGCGTCGAAGACGATAATATCTCATCGTCGCCAAACAATAAAACGAGACTATTTACGTTTCGTTTTTTGATTTTCAGACATTAGATCAAAAAGTGCCCAAGCACAAAAAATTGAATTTGGTAAGATATATCATTGCTTGTTTGACGGGATTGCTTCTATGGACATCTTCCATGGAAGGGCAGGTCTTTCGTCCTAATACGGAAGCCGGCGTATTTGCCGGTGTTTCGTATTACCTGGGCGACATCAATCCTCGCAGACAGTTTTACGATCCTGGGTTATCCATCGGGGCTTTGCTGAAACATAATTTTACCGAACACCATTGTTTGCGGATCAATCTGTTATACGGACAGTTGAAAGGCGACGACCTGGATTTTAAAAACGAGTACCAGCAGATGAGGGCACAAAATTTCGAAACACAAGTGCTTGATTTTCATATCGGATGGGAGTTTAATTTCCTGCCATATATCATCAATCGCTACAAAACTGCGCACACGCCGTATGTCTTTGCTGCGCTTGGGTATTCGTTCATACTTTCGTCGAACACCGACATGGCGACAAATCATACCACCGTCCCTTTCGGCGTTGGCTACAAATACCGTTTCAACGAGGTTATGGCCATAGGATGCGAATGGGGTATGCGGAAAACTTTTACCGATAAGCTGGATGGTGTGCTGAATCCCGGCCCGGACGGCTCATACTCAAAGTCGCACAACAACGATTGGTGTTCATTTGCCGGTGTGTATGTCACTTTTAAAATATTCGAAAAAGGATTTGCCTGTCCCGGCATTAAGGAACAAACGATATATAAATGACCCATAAAGACAAAATCATTTTAGACAAATTACCCGAACATATTGCCGTGATCATGGATGGCAACGGGCGGTGGGCCAAGAAAAAAGGTAATTCCCGGATTTTCGGACACAGGAACGGAGTGACTGCAGTACGCGAAACGGTGGAAGCTGCAACCGAATTGGGTGTCAAAGTCCTGACCTTATACGCATTCTCCACAGAAAACTGGAACCGGCCAAAAATAGAAGTGGATGCATTGATGTCATTGCTGATGTCTTCCCTGCATGATGAAACGTCGACCCTCCTGAAAAATAATATTTCGCTTGCGGCCATTGGCGACATCTCGCGCCTGTCTAACAAGGTAGCAGGACCGTTGAAAACGGCCATCGAAAAAACATCGCATAACACCGGCTTAAAATTGATCCTGGCCCTGAATTACAGCGGACGGTGGGAAATTGTCGACGCCGTGAACCGGATCAAAGCTGATGTGGCTGCCGGTAAATTGAATGCCGAAATTACCCCCGAACTGTTTTCGAATTATTTGAATACTAAAAATATACCTGATCCGGAATTGCTGATCCGCACCAGCGGCGAATACCGTATCAGTAACTTCCTGCTTTGGCAGGTCGCCTACACCGAATTGTATTTTACCCCGACACTTTGGCCCGATTTTCGTAAGGAAGATTTTTACAAAGCTATTGTCGATTTTCAAAAAAGAGAACGGCGGTTCGGTAAAACGAGCGAACAGTTAAACCATTATGAACAAACAGAAAATCAATAATATGTTGCGAAAAGTAACGCTTGGTTGCATCCTTTTATCCACTTTTCTTTTCCGTGGCGCATGGGCCCAGGAACCTGGCGATTTTTCGACCTATCCGGTGATGGACTATTCCAATGCGCAGGAATATATTGTAGGCGGTGTTAAAGTTACCGGAATCAAATTTTTGGATGCCAATGTGCTGGCCAGCATGTCGGGTTTGGACATCGGGCGTAAAATTACCGTTCCCGGCGACGACATTACCAAAGTGGTGGAAAAATTCTGGGAACAGGGGCTATTCTCCGACGTGAAGGTGATTGCCGAAAAAATCGAAGGGAGTATCATTTTCATCGAAATTGTACTTCGTGAACGCCCGCGTTTGTCCAAACTTACCATCGAAGGCGTCCGCAAAGGCGAAGTAAAGGATTTAACGGAAAAAATAAATCTGAAATCGGGACAACAGGTCACCGAAAATGTCCTCAACAATATTAAAACCATTGTCACCAAGCACTATCGTGAAAAAGGCTTCTATAATGTAACTACCGACTTTATCCAGAAGAATGACACAACCGTCGGCAACAGGCTGTCGTTGAAAGTGCTGATCAACAAACAGTCGAAGGTAAAGATTGCCGAAATCGACTTCATTGGGAACGAAGATTTTAGAGATCGCCGGTTACGCAGGACGATGAAAAAAACCAAGCAGTTGAAGCGTAACCTCAATATCTTCAAAAGCAAAAAATATGTAGCGAGCAATTTTAAGGAGGACCGTACCAAGTTGTCCGATTTTTACAGCAAGAACGGTTACCGCGACTTCAAAATCATCAACGACTCGCTCACTTTCGTGAAAGACAACCGTGTGGTGTTGCATATCCGTGTCAGCGAAGGCCGGCAATATTATTACCGCAACATTACCTGGGTTGGCAACACCAAATATACCACCGACATGCTGCAACGTGTGCTGGGATTTAACAAAGGTGATATATACGACCAGGTAGGATTGCAGAAACGCCTCAGTGTCGACGAAGATGCCGTATCAACGCTTTATACCGACAACGGCTACCTGTTTTCGAGCATCACGCCGGTGGAAATCCGTATCGATAACGACTCGGTAGACGTAGAAATGCGCATATACGAAGGCGAACAGGCAACCATCGACCGTGTAATGATCAAAGGAAACAACAAGACGAATGAACACGTGGTGCGCCGCGAGCTGCGCGTGCTCCCGGGTAATCTGTTCAGCAGGGCCGAGTTGATGAGGGACTATCGTGAGCTGGCATCCCTGGGGCATTTTAATCCCGAAACCATCAAACCCGACGTCCAGCCGAAACCGCAAAATGCAACAGTTGATATTGTTTACATACTGGAAGAAAAAGCCAATGACCAGCTGGAACTGTCGGCCGGTTTTGGCGGCGGGATGTTCATCGGCCGTGTGGGCGTGCGGTTTAACAACTTTTCGGCGCGGCGCATGCTCAACGCCAAGGCATGGCGGCCGGTGCCGTCAGGCGACGGACAAACGCTCGGACTCTCGCTACAGTCCAACGGGCGGTATTACCAATCGTACAACATCACTTTCGTGGAACCCTGGTTAGGCGGGAAGCGGCCGAATTCGTTCTCCATATCGCTCTATCATTCGAAAATGACCAACCGGTCGTATTATTGGACTGCCGAAGGAGCCAACCAGTATTACAAATCCAGCGGCGTCACCGTAGGCCTGGGTCGCCGGTTGAAATGGCCGGATGACTGGTTCACGCTCTCTACCGACGTATCGTACATGCGCTACCAGGTGAAGGATTGGGACGGCCGCGGTTATTACAGCCTTGGCTTCAGGAACGGGACTTCGAACAATGTTAATTTCGGAATTACCTTCGGACGCAACTCGCAGGACCAGCCCATTTACCCGCGCTCAGGATCGAATATCTCGCTGAGTTTACACGTAACGCCCCCCTGGTCGCTGTTCAACAACACCAATTATAATTCGGCGCCTTCATACGAAAAATATAAATGGATCGAATACCACAAGTGGATCTTCAAGGCTTCGTGGTACCTCAATGTAGTGGAAAAACTTGTGATTGCAACCAACTACCAGTTCGGTTACCTGGGGCGCTACCAGAAGAAAACCAGTTATTCTCCTTACGAAGGATTCGACATGGGCGGATCAGGTATGCAGGGGTACCAAATGTATGGCATAGAAATTGTTCCCATGAGGGGGTATAGTGATGGTTCATTGACACCTTATTCGCCTGAAGCGACTTCGGATAACATGTTTTCGAAAGCAAACATCTATACCAAGGCCAATATGGAGTTGCGTTACCCGGTGATCATGCAGCCGGCATCCACCATTTATGTGGTGGCTTTCGCCGAAGCAGGTAATGCCTGGTACGATTTCAAGACCTATAGTCCATTCGACCTGAAACGCACGGCAGGTATCGGTGTTCGCGCATTCCTGCCGATGTTCGGGATGTTGGGGATCGACTGGGGATACGGATTCGACCGCGACAACAAGGGCGGAGGCCGCAAGGGTGAATTCCAGTTCATCCTGGGACAGCAATTTTAGAGTAGTGATCATCACATGCAGAGGATTTAGAAGCATTAAATAATTAATAATTAATAATTTTCAAGATGAAGAAGTTATTCATTTTAGGAGTGTTGGGTGTATTCGCAGTGTTACCGGCCGTAGCGCAAAAATTTGCTTTTGTGGATACCGAATATATACTGAACAATATACCTGCCTACAAATCGGCACAGTCGCAAATTGACAAGCTGTCGGCCGATTGGCAAAAGGAAGTCGAAGCGCAATACGGCGAAGTCGATAAGTTGTACAAGAATTACCAGGCCGAAAAGGTGATGCTCTCGGAAGACATGAAGAAAAAACGTGAAGATGAGATCATCAAGAAAGAACAATCCGTAAAGGATTTGCAAAAGAAATATTACGCTCCCGAAGGCGAACTGGCTAAAAAACAGCAGGAACTGGTGAAACCGATTCAGGACGAAGTATACAAAGCCATCAAGGAAATGGCCGTAGAGGGAGGATATGCAGCTATATTCGACACATCGGCCGATGCGACCCTGTTATATGCCAATCCCAAAAATGACAAAAGCGACGAAGTGCTCGAAAGGTTGGGATATAAAAATTAATTGCTAAATTTGCACCCAAAATTTTAATACCCAATAGAAGATGAAGACCATACTAAAATTCGTACTTGTGATTGCTATTGTTGCTCTCTGTAGCAATGTTTCTGCCCAAACCCTCAAGTTGGCGCATATCAATATAAATGAACTGGTTGTTTCCATGTCGGAATACGATTCGGCAATGGTGAAGATGCAAAAAATCCAGAAGCAACTGGAAAGCGAAATGGAAACCTTACAAGTTGAATATAGAAGAAAGTTGGATGATTATACCAAAAATGAAGCCTCTTTAACAGATATAGTAAAACAGTCAAGGCAACAGGAATTAGTGGGCTATCAACAAAGGCTTCAAACCTTTTCCGAATCCGCTCAGCAAACACTTGAAGATGAAAATAACAAGCTCATGCAGCCTGTTCTCGAAAAAGCCAATAAGGCCATCGAAACTGTGGCAAAAGAACAGGGGATTACTTATGTTTTGAGCGCCCAGGCAGTGCTGTATAAAGCGATTGATTCGGTGGATTTGCTCCCGGCTGTGAAGCAACACATGGGTATCAAGAAATAGCAATTACCGAAGTATCATCAAACAAAAACACGAGCTCGACGGTTCGTGTTTTTTTGTGCATGACACCATGTGTTGGTTATTTTTTTGTTAAGAAATAAAGAATTTGGCAAAATTGGCATAAATTTGGCACAGGAAAAATCGTAATTAATTTGAAAGGTGAATAAAAATGGCAAAAATTAACCGTATAGGCGTACTGACGTCGGGTGGCGATGCTCCCGGCATGAATGCCGCTATCCGGGCGGTAACCCGCGCCGGGATCAATAATAACCTGGAAGTATTTGGTATCATGCGGGGTTACGAAGGCATGATCGAAGGAGATATCGTCCCGATGAACTCCGAAACAGTGAGCGGGATCATCCAGAAAGGTGGAACTTTCCTCCTTACTGCGCGCAGCAATCGTTTCCGCGAATATGAAGGTCGCAGGGAAGCATACGGACAACTGAAACGATTTGACATTGATGCGGTGGTGGTTATTGGCGGCGATGGTTCGTTCACTGGCGCCAACATCATGTCGAGCGAGTTCGACATCCCGTTCATCGGCATCCCCGGCACCATCGACAATGACCTGTTCGGAACCGATTATACCATTGGGTTCGACACCGCGTTGAATACCGTGGTGGATGCAGTTGACAAGATCCGCGACACGGCAAGTTCGCACAACCGCATTTTCTTTGTGGAAGTGATGGGACGTGAAGCAGGTTTTGTAGCGATCAATAGCGGTATTGCATGTGGCGCCGAAATCATCATGATTCCCGAAGAAAAAAACCAGATTGAGAAAGCGCGCAGGTTTCTGGCCGAACGCGCCCGCAAAAACAAATCGAGTATCATCCTTGTTGCTGAAGGATTGGAAGAAGGCAGTACCATGGAAATAACCGAGATACTGAGACCTGAGTTCCCTCAGTTCGACATGCGCGTATCCATCCTGGGACACATACAGCGCGGCGGGTCGCCCAGTGCGAAGGACCGCGTGATTGCGAGCCGTATGGGCGCCGCCGCAGTCGAAGCTTTGCTCGACAACCAGAAATGCATCATGATCGGCCTGGTGAACGATGAAATTGTACAGGTGCCTCTGAATAAAACCGTAAAAATGCACAAGGCCATCGATGAGGCTCTGATCAGCCTGGCAGAAGATATTGCAACATTCGGGCCCCCAAAATAGTGTCGTGTCAACGATATAAATCGGTTTGCCCTGACAGTTCTAAAGCCCCTGCCGGGTCACTGCAATAACGACCTGTTGCAAAGCTGCTGACAGGGTCATTGGAAGTTTTACAGGACAATAGATCGTAAGATGATCGTTTGCGGAAAGTTAAAACCTCGCGGAGTCAATAACCGCGAGGTTTTTGAATATTGATGCACCGCTTTGCGCCAGCGCCCGGCAATGGATAAAACTCTCCCGTGCCAGTACGGTGGTAGCATTGGCTTTATTCCGGGTTTTCCATAAAAGGACTGCATTTCCTGCAGTCAACACGTTTTACAGACTGTCAAAAATTGTCGACCACGGCATAGTTGTCAGGGCTGCACCTACGACAGACATATAAATGATGATGAACACAAAGTAAATAGCGCTCAGACAAACACCTATGATCGCACAAATTTTTCCGGCTTTCACATTTTTAAATGACGCCTCGGAATATGTATTGGGGGTGTCCGTATATATCTGGGTGGCTTTACCCGCCATTACCAGAGCGATGATCCCCAGAATGAGGCCAATAATTCCCCAACACCAGCAAAATACGATCGACAAGATTCCCAATACCAGTACGCCTGTCGAATTGGGGAGTTGCGGCAGCTGCTGCGGTACATTTGTCGTGTTTGTAACTTGATCCTGATTTTCCATAAACTTCTAACGAATAAATGATTAAACAATTAATTTACATATATATGAGATAACGATAATTACAACATTGAGAAGGAACAATGACACCAGTATCCGTGCGCCGTTCTTTACGTGATAAAAAATATGCACTGCAAGAAACACCAGCATTACGATGGTTGGGATCAGCGCCGGGTAAAGTTTAAGACTTTCCACAAAGTCGCCCCTTAAAAGGGCAATGAAAGCGCGTTGCATCCCGCAGCCCGGACAGTCGACTCCAAGCGCCGATTTATAAAAGCATGGCGCTTGCCGCTTTTCGAGCCAGTCGACAAGCCCCGAGCACAGGAACAACATATGATGAGATGATATAAAGTTCAATACAACACAGCGTCAATACAAATGCAAATATATGTAAAAGCCTGAGATAACGCACAAAAAAAGTAAAAAAAAAGGTTGCCGCAGGGCAACCTTTCCTAATGAATTCCCATATAAATGTGACGATTTTGATCTATTTGACTGCTTTTACGACTGCTTCGAAAGCTGCGGGATGGTTCATCGCCAGGTCGGCCAACACTTTACGGTTGAGCGCAATTCCTTTCCTGTTGATTTTACCCATGAATTCCGAATACGACATTTCGAACGGCCTTACGCCTGCGTTGATACGTTGTATCCACAGGGCGCGGAAACTGCGTTTCTTGTTGCGACGGTCGCGATAAGCATATTGTTGGCCCTTTTCCCAAGTATTCTTGGCTACGGTCCACACATTTCTGCGGGCTAAGAAATTACCCCGCGTGAGTTTGAGAAGTTTTTTGCGGCGTTCACGTGACGCCACTGAATTTACTGATCTTGGCATGATTCAAAATTTACGAATGGTCAGCGTTCTTTTCCTGAAAGACTCTTGACGGCTGATTCACTCCTGGTTATTACTATTCTATTTTTGACTTTTGATTCACTTCGTTGAACGCAAGCCCGGTTGATGATTTTTGATGACTGATGGTCGATCAAAAATGGCTTACTTCATTGCAAGCATTTTCTTTACATTACCTGTGTCGGCTTTGTCTACCAGCCCTACGTGGGTAAGATTGCGTTTTTGCTTGGTCGTTTTCTTGGTCAGGATATGACTTTTGAAAGCGTGTTTGCGTTTGATTTTACCGGTTCCGGTGAGTGTGAATCTCTTCTTGGCGCCGGAATTTGTCTTCATTTTTGGCATTTGTTTACTTTTATTATGCTTACATTTATATGGATACTCAATATCTTTATTTACTCTTTTTAGGTTTAGGCGAGAGGAACATGATCATCCGCTTGCCTTCCAATTTGGGCATCTGGTCAACCTTTCCGTATTCTTCCAAATCCTGTGCAAAACGCAACAGAAGGATTTCGCCTTGCTCCTTATATACAATCGCCCGCCCCTTGAAGAACACAAAAGCTTTTACCTTGGCGCCTTCTTCGAGGAAGTTGACGGCGTGTTTCAATTTGAATTTATAGTCATGATCGTCGGTATTGGGACCAAAACGGATTTCCTTCACCACAACCTTTACAGTCTTGGCTTTAATTTCTTTCTGCTTCTTCTTCAGTTGGTACAGGTACTTCTGGTAATTCAGAATCCGGCATACCGGAGGCTCAGCCGTAGGGGATATTTCCACCAGATCCAGTTCCTGCTCTTCGGCCATCTTCAAGGCCTGGGGGGTTGGGAGTACCTGGTTCTGGTTCTCGATGTTTTCGCCCACCAATCGAACCGTCTTCGCGCGTATTTCGCGGTTGATCTTTAATCCGGGCGTTATTGATTTTTGTGGTTTCGTTTGTTGATATGCCATCTACACTTTTGCAGGGTTTAACACAAATCTTGATTCTATCGGGTATAATTATTTTTGAATGATGAAACGATTATATTACAACGAGTTCATCTGGCGGTTCATTTCATTCTGAATCAAACCGGCAAACTCTGTCATCGGCATGGCGCCTTTATCGCCTTCGCCCTGTTGACGCACGGATACGCCCCGGGCTTCCTCTTCTTTTTCGCCCACGATCAGCAAATACGGGATACGCTTCAACTCATTATCGCGTATCTTCTTGCCTATCTTTTCGTTCCGGTCGTCAATGAGGGTGCGAATATCGCAATTATTTAAATAATCAACAACTTTTTTTGCATAATCGTTAAATTTTTCACTGATAGGCATGACCACCACCTGGTCGGGTGTCAGCCACAGGGGGAACTTTCCGGCGGTATGTTCCAGCAATACAGCCACAAAACGCTCCATCGATCCGAAAGGAGCACGGTGGATCATCACCGGGCGGTGCTTCTGGTTATCGGCGCCGGCGTAGTCCAGTTCGAAACGCTCGGGCAGGTTGTAATCCACCTGTATCGTACCCAGCTGCCACTTGCGTCCGATGGCGTCGCGTACCATAAAATCGAGCTTCGGCCCGTAGAAGGCTGCTTCGCCCAGTTCCACTACGGTATGGAGGCCTTTTTCGGCAGCCGCTTCGATGATGGCCGCTTCGGCCTTTTCCCAGTTATCGTCGCTACCGATGTACTTTCCCTTGTTCGAAGGGTCGCGCAACGATACTTGTGCGATGAAATCCCGAAAATCCAATGCCTTGAAAATACGGAAGATGATTTCGATCACTTTGATAAATTCTTCCTTCAGCTGGTCGGGTCGACAGAAGATGTGCGCATCGTCCTGCGTGAAACCGCGGACGCGCGTTAAGCCGTGCAGCTCGCCGCTTTGTTCGTAGCGGTATACGGTTCCGAACTCGGCGTAACGTAGCGGAAGATCCTTATACGAACGTGGTTTGAACTTGTACATTTCGCAGTGGTGCGGGCAGTTCATCGGTTTGAGCATGAATTCTTCGCCTTCCTGCGGTGTTTTGATCGGACGGAAGCTATCCTTACCGTATTTTTCGTAATGTCCGGAAGTCACGTACAGCTCTTTTTGCCCGATGTGTGGCGTAAGTACCTGTTCGTATCCGTATTCTTTCTGTACTTTCTTGAGGAAATTTTCGAGCCGTTCGCGCAGTTTAGCGCCTTTGGGCAACCACATGGGCAATCCCGGCCCTACATTTTGCGAAAACATGAACAGTTCCAACTCGCGTCCCAATTTACGGTGGTCGCGCAGTTTGGCTTCCTCCAGCATTTTCAGGTAATCGTCGAGCAGCTTCTGTTTGGGGAAAGCGATGCCGTACACGCGGGTAAGTTGTCCGCGATGCTCGTCGCCGCGCCAGTACGCACCGGCAATGCTCAGCAATTTGATGGCTTTGATTTGTGAAGTATCCGGCAGATGCGGGCCACGGCACAGGTCGGTAAACTCGCCCTGACTGTAGAACGAAATGGTACCGTCAGCCAGGTCGCCAATCAGCTCTATCTTATATTCGTCGCCTTTTCTGGTAAAGAAATCCAGCGCTTCGGTTTTGGATACTTCGCGGCGTTTGTATATTTCCTTGCCGCGGGCCAGTTCCAGCATCTTCTGCTCGATCCCGGGCAGGTCGGCATCGGTCAGGCGGCGGTCGCCCAGGTCTACATCATAATAAAAACCGTTCTCGATAGCCGGCCCGATACCGAACCTGGTTCCGGGATACAGCGTTTCGATGGCTTCGGCCATCAGGTGCGACGACGAGTGCCAGAAAGCATGCCTGCCTTCGGCATCGTCCCACTTATAAAGTTTGATGGATGCATCTTCGCTGATGGGGCGAGTCAGATCTACCGTTTCGCCATTGACGCCTGCTGCCAGGACTTCTTCGGCCAGCCGGCGGCTGATGCCCTGCGCGATTTCCAGCGCCGTGATCCCTTTATTGTATTCCTTGACGTTGCCGTCTGGGAAAGTGATTTTTATCATATGATTTTTCCTTCCTAAAAGTTTGCAAAGGTAACAATTATTTATTGTATCAACCGGATTTCATTTGAACTTTATGCAAAAGAAATCATCGAAAGCAACATAATCATCCGCACGATAGCCTGAAGGGCTTTATTTTCATAACCGCAGGTCGGCGACCTGCGGAAAACGGTCGCCTTCCGGCCACTGCCTGAAAGGCAGGACTTTCAGTCTTTCAAAAAATACCGCTCATCAATCACTGATGTGATATAACAGATGTGTGTGTGTAACTCATATAAACAATGCTTTAAGTTCTGCCTTGCAGGCAGTTTTTACCCGTGTGCAATTTCCGCAGGTCGCTGACCTGCGGTTATGAAAATATGGCCTGTCGGGCTAATCCGTTCGACCGCGTGTCTTTTGTACGTATTACGTATCATCTTCTTTAAATTTTTTACGGGGCAAAGATAACGATGATTGATTGCATCAACCGGATTTCATTTGAACCCTGGATGCAAAAAAACGTCGCAAGTATCAATATCTCATTTTATTGCAACCGTATTTTTTCGTAAAAACAGGTTCATTAAAAATGATTTCATTATATATATATGTATATATAACAATTCACCGGTGCATTGTGTCCGATACACGTAGACTACTGGCAATTCACCGGTGAATTGTGTCCGATACACGTAGACGGCTGGCAATTCACCGGTGAATTGTGTCCGATACACGTAGAGGTCTGGCAATTCACCGGTGAATTGAGTCCGATACACGACTCCGACTGGCAATTCACCGGTGAA
>JAISCQ010000133.1 GCA_031265445.1 Bacteroidales bacterium | reverse complement strand
AGCCGAATCTCGCGGATTTCTTCCAAAAGCCGTTCAAAATAGTCGTCGCCGAGGAAAGCGCCGTTTTCCATTCGCTTCCGGTCAATAATATATCCCCGTAATGTGAAATCGCGCAAAACTGCCGTTGCCCACTGCCGGAAAGCCGTTGCCCGTTTGGAATTGACGCGGTAGCCAACAGCGATAATGGCATCAAGGTTGTAGTGCTTAACGGTTCTGCAGACTTCGCGACTGCCTTCACGTTGAACTGCCGAGAAATCCCCGGCAGTTGAAATTTCGTCCAGTTCGCCTTCGGCATAAATATTTTTAAGATGCAAGCCGATATTGTCGGCAGAAGTATCGAACAGTAATCCCATATTTTTTTGCGACAGCCAAATTGTACCGTCCTGCACCCTGACCTCTACTCCATTTCCTTGCGACTGATAGGCAAAAGTTAAAAATTCGGCGGTGCTGTTGCGAATTTGCAGTTGGCTGTTTTTACCCTGTTTTTTCATTTACCGTCAATCATTAATTTATTTCCGTCGCAAAGGTAACGTATATTTATTGCATCAACCGAATTTCATTTGAACTTTATGCAAAAAAATCATCGAAAGCATCAGTATCTCATTTTATTACAACCATATTTTTCGTAAAAACAAGTTCATTAGAAACATATATATTGATTGCATCAACCGAATTTCATTTGACCTTTATGCAAAAGAAATCGTCGAAAGCAACAGTTACGGCAAACAAAAAGCCGCCCTTGCGGGACGGCTTTTATACGATCTGCGATCAATACGGCGTTTAACGTGCGTATTTGTATGATTTTCCCCAGTAACGGGCATCTTCGCCGAGGTTTTCTTCGATGCGGAGCAACTGGTTGTACTTCGCGATCCTGTCGGATCGTGAAGCCGAACCCGTTTTGATCAAACCGGTGTTCAATGCCACTGCCAGGTCGGCGATGGTGTTGTCTTCCGATTCGCCCGAGCGGTGGCTCATGATGGCGGTGTACGATGCGCGGTAAGCCATGTTCACTGCATCGATGGTTTCGGTGAGCGAACCGATCTGGTTTACTTTCACCAGGATGGAGTTGGCGGTTTTCCGTTCGATACCCATCGCCAGACGTTTGGTGTTGGTCACAAACAGGTCGTCGCCTACCAGCTGTACTTTGCCGCCGATGGTATCGGTCAGGAGTTTCCAGCCGTCCCAGTCGTCTTCGGCCATACCGTCCTCGATTGAGATGATCGGGTACTTGCCGGTCCAGTTCTTCCAGTAATCCACCATTTGCGAAGCGGTGAGCTTGTCGCCGTTCGATTTCTTGAAGTGGTATACCTTTTCGTCGGTCAGGTAATATTCCGACGAAGCAGGGTCGAGCGCCAGGTAAATATCTTCACCGGGTTTGTAGCCGGCTTTTTCAATCGCCTGAAGGATCACCGTTACAGCTTCCTCGTTCGATTTCAGGTTGGGTGCAAAACCGCCTTCATCGCCTACGTTGGTGGAGTAACCGCCGGCTTTTAACACGGCTTTCAGGTTGTGGAAAACTTCGGCGCCCATGCGTAATGCTTCCGAGAAACATTTCGCGCCAACGGGCATGATCATGAATTCCTGGAAGTCGATACTGTTATCGGCATGCGAACCGCCATTGAGGATGTTCATCATCGGGATGGGGAGCGTATTGGCATTTACACCGCCTACGTAGCGGTACAGCGGCTGTTCGGTAACCTGTGCGGCAGCGCGTGCGGCAGCAAGCGAAACGCCAAGGATGGCGTTAGCGCCGAGGTTCCCCTTGTTGGGAGTTCCGTCCAGCTCGAGCATACGGGCATCGAGGGCGTTTTGATCGGTTACGTACATCCCGCACAACTCGTCGTTCAATACGGTATTTACATTGTTAACGGCCTGCAATACGCCTTTACCCATGTAACGGCCTTTGTCGCCGTCGCGCAGTTCAACAGCTTCGTGTACGCCGGTGGATGCTCCCGAAGGAACAATAGCGCGGCCTGAATGACCTGTGTTGGTGTGAACTTCTACTTCTACAGTAGGGTTGCCACGTGAATCGAGTACCTCGCGGCCTGCAATTTTAATGATTTGTCCCATATCAAAATGATATTAAATTGATTTAATGATTTCTACTATGATTACCGGCTAAAATAAGCTTTTAAACAGGTAAAACTTTTTCGACTGGCAAAGGTAAAATATTTTCCGCGGTGTCACAAAAATGTAAATGATTTGTTTTATCCTAATAATTGCATTTTTTGAAAATCCTTGTTGAACCTGAAACGTTACATAGAAATCCTCCTGTATTTCAGTGGCATACAGACTGCTGTTGCGTCGGAGCCGGTCGACAGTGCATTGCACCCCCGCAGGCTGTTCCTGGCCATTCATACACAGCAGGGCAGCATGTTGAATACTCATGAAAGTACCATTATCCGGAATTATTATGTGGGGCTCGACTTTCGTATCGGTTGGCAAACCGATGATTTTGCCCGCGATATATTCGATGGCCTGTTCCGCTACCCGCAATATGGCATCGGGTATTACATGGGCAACATGAACCGCATCATCCTGGGCGACGACGAGCAGAGCGGCTTCGGCAAGCCTGCCGCTTTGTACGCCTTTTTCGCAAGCCCTGTGGTGCGGCGGAAACCGTTCAGCGTTCATTATGACATCAGCCTGGGCATCTCGTACAATTTTAATGCTTACGATCCCCAGTCGCGGCCGCACAATATCCTGGTGGGCAGCAAGAACAACGCGTATATCAACCTTCGGTTTTCAACCGAGTTTGCTTTACGCGGATATTCTACGTTAGGCCTTAGCTTCAGTTTCCAGCATTTTTCGAACGGTTCGTACCAGAAACCGAACAAGGGGATCAACCTGGTATCGGGAATTTTGTCGTATCAATTGGGAACCTATAAGAATCACGAAAAGAGTTATCGCCGTTTCCCCATCGATCCATACCGGCCTGTATGGGAATGGCAGATATTCTGGGCTAACGGCGTACGCATGCTCGATACCGGTTTCGACTTCAACCAGCCGCACAAAAGCAAGCGGTGGTACTGTACGTCGGTGTCGACGGCTGTACTGTTGCAAACCAGCCACCGCCGCAAGTTTGGGTTGGGGTTCGATTATTTTTATTTCGACTGGGGGCGTTATGTAATTGAATATCGCGCCAGGACGGAGGGTCGTGCGGCAACCTCCCGATGGTACAACAGCATGGCGCTCGGCGCTTACCTGGCACATGAGGCGGGTTACAAAAAAGTATGGTTCATCACCCATCTGGGCTTCTATATTACCGACCACACAGGCGACCTCAAACAACCATGGATTTACGAACGGGTGGGGATCAAATACCGGATCACATCGCGATTTACGATCGGAGTATCCATCAAAGCGCACTTAACCAAAGCCGATTACACCGAATGGACGCTTGGATACACCATTTTGAAAAATGCTTCGAGAAGGAAATTGCGCTTTCGACCCTGTCGGGCCGTTGACGCATACTAACCTGTAAGGCTGCTGACAGGGTTAGAACCGCAAAAAAAACCTTATATGACAGTGCAAAAAAAATATTTTTTATCAAAAAAATATGATTTCTATTTGATTCATTATTTATCTTTGCGCATTAAAATATTCATTAAAAAGCAGTGTTATGTATCTTCATGTTTTATTGGGAATGATCGGGCCCTGGCAAGCCGTTATTATAGTTGTTGCTTTGTTACTTTTATTCGGAGGGAAAAAAATTCCCGAATTAATGAAAGGATTGGGACAGGGCATGAAAGAATTCAAGAAAGCAACCAAAGACGAGGCTTCGGGGAATGCAAATCCTCAAAAGGAATTGGATTCGAAAAACGAATAGCTTCCGGGGAGGCTGGAATGTACGGGATGCAGTGCATCAATCGACCATAATCGGTAATAGTGCGGCAGTATTATTGCCGATTATTTGGATCATACGGTTGATCATGGATCATCGCCCCGCAACCCCTCATTTGACATATTCACCAATAGATGCGGCATGTCGATTGTTGTAAAGGATCTCGTTAAGTTCTATGGGAAGCAGTGCGCTGTCGATCATGCGTCATTCGAGGCAGGCAGCGGAGAAATTGTCGGATTCATCGGGCCTAACGGCGCAGGGAAATCCACCGTCATGAAAATCATTTGCGGTTATCTGTCGGCAACTTCGGGTTCGGTATCGGTCGGCGGATTTGATGTGAAACGGCAGCCGATGGAGGTAAAACGCAACATCGGATACCTGCCCGAGCACAATCCTCTTTATCCGGATATGTTCGTCAAAGAGTACCTTGCATTTGCAGCAGGCCTGTACCGGCTCGGTTCTTCCGCCAAACAAAAGATTTCAGAAATTGTGGAGGCTACCGGACTGGGTAACGAACAGCATAAGAAAATCGGAGTTTTGTCAAAAGGTTACCGCCAGCGCGTAGGATTGGCACAGGCTTTGATTCATGATCCGGCAGTACTGATCCTCGACGAGCCTACTACCGGGCTGGATCCCAACCAAATTATCGAGATACGCACCCTGATCTCCGAGCTGGGCAAATCCAAAACGGTACTGCTCTCCACGCACATCATGCAGGAAGTGGAAGCCGTTTGCCGGAGAGCCATCATCATCAACAAAAGCGTCATTGTAGCCAACGCCTCGGTAAGCGACCTTGTGAAAGAGCACGACAAATCGCTGGAGGATGTTTTTCATGAGTTAACCCAATAGAAAAGAATGAACCGGTTCTGTTTTGTTTTTCACCTGGTGTTGCTGATTTTGCCGTTAAACGGTCGAAATGCGGCAATGACTCCGTCAAAACAGCCCACAGATCAAGCGGATGACCCTGCACGGTTCGAAACACTGATGGAACTTGCCGATAAAACGAGCAAGTCCGACCCCGAACGGGCGATCGAATATGCCGGGCAGGCGCTGGCCCTCAGCGAAAGGATGCAGGATAAAAAATTGACCGCACAGGCGCAGTTCATGCTGGCCTCCACCAACTACGACGCTCAAAACTATCTGAAATCAATAGAATACGGCAATTTATGCGAATCCTTTTTCGCGAAAGCGGATGATTATCATCGTTTAGCCGGTACGTACAACCTTCTTTCCTCTGCTTATTTCTGCATCAACAACTCGGAAATGAGCGATGCGTATTCCGATAAAAGCATCGAGCTGGCCGAAAAATACCAGATAGCGGATATTCTTTACAAACAGTATTACAATCGCGGCGTCATCGCCTATTACCACGGCGATTACTCCCAATCGATGGCTTTTGCCATGAAAGCCCTGGATATTGCCGGAAAAGACAAAAAGCCAAAATATACCGCCTACTGCAACGACTTGCTGGGAACCCTGGCCATCAACATGTCGGAATACCGGAAGGCGATCGGTCATTTCGACCGCTCCCGGAAAGTTTACCTTGCAGAAGATGACAAAAAATCGGTCGGACAGAATTATTCCAACACGGCCAACGTTTATGTCAGTATCGGACAAATAGATTCTGCCCGTATTTATTACGGCAAGGCGCTTGATTACTACAGGGAAGTCGATGCAACCGACGGTCTGTCGACTGCGTATACCGGACTTGCCAAATGTTATAAAATAAAAGCAAAATACGATTCGGCGCAGATGTATATCGAAAAGAGCCTGAAAATCGGACTGATGTCCGAATCAAGAAAAGACATGGCATCATCATACAACGAAGCCGGTAATATTGCTTTCCTGCAGGGCCGTTATCAGAAATCGCTGGAATGTCATTACAAAACACTGCAACTGGTGCGCCAAAACGGCAACAGGGAGATGGAAGCAAACGCGTCGCAGAACCTCGGCAGGAGTTATGCAGCGCTGCACCGGTTCGATTCGGCCTGCCATTACCTCTCCAGGTATATTGCCATTAAGGACTCGATGAACACTGCCGACGAAGTACAAAAAAGAGCGTATACTTTTGCAGAATACAATATCAAAGCGCAACTCGAAAAAGAAAAGAAAACGGAACAGCAGAAAAGGCAGCTTTGGTTCATTATCGTATGTCTGTGCGCGGGGGTAATTGCGATACTGAGCATCTTTATCCACACCCTGTCCGTCAGGCAGCGAAAGATCAAATCCATCAATGCCGAACTGAGTAAATACAAGTCGGATCTGGAACATATCCTGCAGGATAAAACCCGCGAGCTGGTACTGAGCGAACAGCAGCTGCTGAACCTGAGCAATAACCTGCCTAACGGCGCTATTTTCAGGTTTGCATTCGAAAATGAACACGAAGGGAAAATGCTGTATGTCAGTTCGGGGTGGGAAGAACTCACCGGACAGTCGGTCGAAGCGGCCAAAGACTCTGTCTTCTTTTTTCAGAACAGGATACATCCCGACGATAGCCGCGAATTGCTCAACGCGCTGGCCCATGCCATACACAACCAGACCATACTCGACATGGTATACCGGTTCTATAAGAACAACACCGAGTTGCGGTGGTTTCATATCCGTGCCGTGGCCATAGCAAGCACCGACGGGTTGACCTACCTGGATGGCTACCAGGTGGACGAGACCGGGCAGAAGCATTTCGAACAGGAATTGGTGGCGGCCAAGGACAAGGCGGAAGAGTCCGACAAGCTCAAATCGGCATTCCTGGCCAACATGTCGCACGAGATACGTACCCCCATGAACGCCATCGTTGGATTTTCGGCGCTGTTGTCCAATGTCCAGCTACCGCCCAAAAGGCAGCAGGCTTATCTGGATCTGATCCAGGAAAACTGCCAGAACCTGTTGCGCCTGATTGACGATATTGTGGATATTTCGAAGATCGAGGCCGATCAGTTGAACCTCCGCATGGAAACCTTCCAGCTGTCGAAAATCATGACAGCCATCAAGGACTATTTCGAACCGATCGTCGACGTCAAGTATCCTTGCGTTGAGTTATGGATTGACGAGAGTTTCCTTGATTCGTCATTGACCATCCATACGGATCTTTTCAGGTTGAAACAAATATTTGTGAACCTGATAGAGAATGCCTTAAAATTTACCGAAAAGGGATTTGTAAGGTGTGGCTATCTGCTCGATCGTCCGGATGAGATCCATTTTTATGTGATGGACACAGGATCCGGTATTTCGCACGAAAACGTCGAAACTATTTTCCAGAGTTTCCGCAAGCTGGATCAGTATTCGGGCGGTACCGGTTTGGGTCTCACCATTGTAAAACGGTTACTGCTGCAGATGTGCGGTTCCATCTGGGTAGAATCCGAACCGGGCGTGGGTTCCACCTTCCATTTTACGCTTCCATTGACGCAGCCGCGTCCCTGACAGTAGAGACGTGGGGGGGCCCGGCGCCGGATTTTTAACATCGGGGGGTGTTAGTAATGGAGAGAGATTCGGGGCGCGCCCCCGCGC
>JAISCQ010000285.1 GCA_031265445.1 Bacteroidales bacterium | reverse complement strand
GCCACGAAAGTTCCGTGCCTGGGGAGAAATTCGGTCTGGTACCAGCTGAGAGAACTTCCCATGATGCCGAATCTTGCGAGATTTTCCGGCGTTAAATACGCTACTGTTATCGCCGACTGCTGATACAGCAGGGCGTGGTTGCCCGGCAACCAGTCTGATGTTGTGCTCATTGATTTGAAATATTTGAATGATGATAAATGATGAATGATTGCTTTTGAGAGATGAAATGCTGCGCGCTGTTGCTGAAATTTTGCACGCAATAAATAATTTCGGGAAAATTCCGAATGATTTCGGGACGACCCTAAATGATTTCAGGACGACCCCAAATGAATTCGGGATGACCCCAAATGAATTCGGGATGACCCCAAATGAATTCGGGACGACCCTAAATGATTTCAGGACGACCCCAAATGAATTCAGGACGACCCTAAATGATTTCAGGACGACCTCAAATGATTTCGGGAGCACCCTAAATGATTTTTTGTGCGCGATGATTGAATGACCGACCTCCGTCGAAATGTAACTGCTGTAAGAACAGGACGCTTTCCGTACAAAAAATGCGGAGCGTTCAAAAATGCTATATTGTAGAGACGCGATGCTTCGCGTCTCGATGCTTCGCGTCTCGATGCTTCGCGTCTTTACCGACAGGTTGGGAGTATTCCCCCTGTTGTAATTTAAATTTTTCTTTGTATATGGGCGGCGTAATCTCTCTCTCTCTCTCTCTCTCTCTCTCTCTCTCTCTCTGCAAAAGCCGTGCCATCCGGTGATTCACCGAACATTGCCTGCAAGAAATTTTCGAGAAATTTCAACATGATGAAGGATGCTTTTACTATGTTTTTGAGATTAAAATCCGGGAACAAATATAAAGGCTTTTTTGAACAAAAACAAAAAAAGATTTGTTATCTGTTATTTTTGTTGTCTGTTATTTTTATTGACCCTGACAGGTCTGCCGACCCTGTCAGGTCGGGCGCGATGCGCCTGAATTACAAAAAGCCCAATTCCAGTAACGCCTCTTCCGACATCATATCCTTCGACCACGGCGGATCGAAAACCAGGTTGATATGGGCGCTTTTCACGCCGTCGATGGCTTCCACGCTTTCCTTCACGTTGAGCAGGATATCGTCGGCAATGGGGCAGTTGGGCGCCGTGAGCGTCATCGTGACGGTTGCCGCATGGTCGTCGTCCACGAGGATGTCGTAAATCAGTCCCAGATCGTAAATGTTCACGGGGATTTCCGGATCGTAGATGCCTTTCAGCGCCTCTACGATGCGCGTTTCCAGCTGCAAAAAATCTTTCACGTCCGGTTTGTCTTCCATACTGCCGTTTTTATGCCTTATTCCCGACCGTTTGGAAAGCCAGCGCATACAATTTCATTTGTTTCACCATCGACAGCAGGCCGTTGGAGCGTGTTGGCGACAGGTTTTGCCGCAGGCCGATCCGGTCGATGAAATACAGGTCGGCGTTGACGATGTTTCCGGGTTCCTGCCCGGAAAGTACGCGGATCAACAGCGATATGATCCCTTTGGTGATGATGGCGTCCGTTTCGGCGCGGTATACCACCACATCGCCCTGCATTTCGGCCATCAGCCACACGCGCGACTGGCACCCGCTGATCAGGTACCCGTTCGTCTTATATTTCGGGTCGAGCGACTCGAGGTCTTTACTGAGTTCGATCAGGTACTCGTAACGGTCCAGCCAGTCGTCGAATATTTCAAATTCCCTGACTATTGCATCCTGTTCTTCTTGTATCGATTTCATCAAAGCGGTTTAATTTCTGCAAAAGTACTACAAAAAAACTTCCGCAGCTGATGGAATTTGTCTTATCTGAAAAAAACGCCTACCTTTGACACCTTTGTCAAACATAAAAGTCAAACGGAAATGTCAAATCATCGGGACATGGATGTGGAATCCAGGATACTGGAGGCTGCGACCACTGTTTTCACGCAGAAAGGGCTTGCAGGAGCCAGCATGCAGGATATAGCCGACGAAGCGCGCATCAGCCGCACGTCGCTGCACTATTATTACCGCAACAAGGACAAGCTCTTCGATACCGTGTTCGAGCGCGTGGTCGACGCCTTCATCACACAACTGATCGGTATCATGAATGCCGATACCCCGCTGGCCGAAAAATTAAAAAGGTTTGTAGACGGCTATCTCGATTTCATGCTCGATAATCCCGGATACGTAAGCTTCATGGTGCACGACCTGAACGTTACCCCCGAACGCATGGTAAAGCTTATCCTTTCGCGCGATTTCGACGTCGAAAAACTGAAGGGACAGATCATCGCCGAGATGGAAAACAATCAGTGCAGCGAGTTTGACGTGGCGCAATTCTGGGCAAGCCTCATCGGGATGAGCATCATGCCGTTTGTGTTCAAGCCGATGGTTACCAAATTTTTCCTCGACGAAAGCGAAGACCGTTTCCGCGAGTTTATCAGCAGGCGGAAACAGCATATTCTTGACTTCCTGATGAAATATATTAAAAACTGAACATGTATCGAATAGGCTTAGACGCAGGTTCTACCACGGTAAAAATCGCGGTTATCGACGGGCAGTCCAACCTGATGCACACCGATTACCGGCGCCACAACACGCAGGTTTACGAAACCGTCGCGGCATTGCTTTCCGCTTCGGCGGCGGTTGTTGGCGACGAGCCGGCAGTCCTCACGATCACGGGGTCGGCGGGGATGGGCATTTGCGAAAATACCGGCATCGGGTTCATCCAGGAGCTGATCGCCGCCGCCGAAGTGATCCGGCAACTCTATCCGCAGGTGAAGACGCTGATCGACATCGGCGGCGAGGATTCGAAAATGATCTTCCTTGCGGCAAACCGGATACCCGACATCCGTATGAACGGCAGCTGCGCAGGCGGCACCGGCGCATTCATCGACCAGATGGCCTCCCTGCTCCACGTGGAAACATCCGGCATGAACCGGCTGGCGGCGCAGCATGGCAACATCTACCCGATCGCTTCGCGGTGCGGCGTATTTGCAAAAACCGACGTGCAGAACCTCATCAGCCGGAAGATCCCGCAGGAAGACATTGCCGCTTCCGTGTTTCATGCAGTAGCCGTGCAGAGCATCAATACCCTTGCGCGCGGTTACGGCGTGCTGCCGCAGGTGATGTTCACCGGCGGGCCGTTCACCTTCCTGCCCGAACTCGCCGCAGCCTTCCGCCGCGTGCTGAACATTACCCCGGCGGATACGGTTCGTCCGGAGCATCCCGAAATCATCCCCGCTTTAGGCGCGGCGCTGGCCTGCAACTGCGACAATGCCCTCCCGGTGCGCCGGTGGCTGGCGACCATTGCCGAAAAGCCGCAACAGCACAAAATAACCGCTGCCAACCGGCTACCCCCCCTGTTCCGCTCCGCCGCCGAATGGCAGTCATGGCAAAAGAAGCACAGCCCGGTAGCGGTCAAACGCACATCGCTGGCCGAATACAAAGGGAAGGGATGCTTCGTGGGCGTCGACTCCGGCTCCACCACCACCAAAATCGTAGCGCTGGGCGAGGATCATGAACTGCTGTTCGGCTTCTACCGCAACAACGAAGGCCAGCCCGTACAAACCGTGCATGACGGCTTGCAGCAGTTTCGCGACGAAACCATTGCCGCCGGCCGGCAACTCACCATCCGCCGCAGCGTAGCAACCGGTTACGGCGAAGACCTTATCAAAGCGGCTTTCGGCATTGACGACGGCGTGGTGGAAACCATCGCCCACTATGCCGGCGCCAGCCATATCGACCCCGGCGTATCGTTCATCCTGGACATCGGCGGACAGGACATGAAGGCGATCTTTGTCCGCGACGGCGTCATACAGCGCATCGAACTGAACGAATCCTGCTCGTCGGGCTGCGGCTCGTTTATCGAAACATTCGGCAGGAATCTCGGCATGCCCGTGCAGGAATTTGCCCGCAGGGCCTGTCAATCCGAAGCTCCCTGCGACCTCGGCACGCGATGTACCGTGTTCATGAACTCGAAGGTAAAACAGTCGCTGCGCGAAAACGCCTCCGTGGAGGATATTGCAGCCGGACTGTCGTATTCGGTGATTAAAAATGCGCTGATCAAGGTTTTGAACGTCACCAATATGGACGATCTGGGCGAGCGCCTGTCGGTACAGGGCGGAACGTTCCGCAACCCCTCCGTGCGCCGCGCGCTGGAACTGCTGTCGCATAAACCCGTGACGATGACCGACATTCCGGAGCTGATGGGCGCGTATGGCGCAGCCGTTATAGCGCACAGGCAATGGCGGGCCATGACGGACAGAACCGGTTTTCAAAAGCTGCGGAGCCTTGAAAGGGAACAGGTACCGGCCTGATCGCCGTTCATCGCCGTTTGACGGCAAAAACAGTTAAGGAAAATGAGGAGGATAGAAGATAACGATTCAAGAGAGATGATTCCCGAATCCGGCCTGCAACTGGACAGGCTCGACAGGCTAACCGGCTACCGCAGCAGGCAGTTGCGCTGCAACGGCTGTGAAAACCTGTGCGTCGTCACTAAATTTACCTTTGCAGGCGGCGGCGCGTACTATTCGGGCAACAAATGCGAGAAAACATTTACCAACAGGGGAAAAGCAACCGCACAGGGCGAAAACCTGTACCGGTACAAAAACGAACTGCTCAACGCCTGCGTGGCGGAGCAGCCGTCCGCGCCGCGCTGCGTCATCGGCATACCGCGCGTGCTCAATATGTACGAGAACCTGCCGTTCTGGAGCGCTCTGCTGCGGTGCTGCAACATCGAAACGGCGCTTTCGGCGCCTTCCACCATGAAGCTGTACGAGAAAGGCCTCGGCACCATCATGTCCGACAGCATTTGCTTCCCTGCCAAGCTGGTACACGGCCATATCTACGACCTGGCCGAACGCGGGGTGGAGCGGATCTTTTACCCCATGGTCATCTACGAGCAATTCGAGCATAAGGACGCCGTTAATGCCTACAACTGTCCCATTGTGAGCAGCTATGCCGAGGTGATCCGCAGTTCGGTGAACCCGGAAGCACGCTGGGGCATCCCGATGGACAGCCCCGTAGTCTCGTTCGCCGACGAGCGGTTGCTCGAAAAAGCATGTTACCGCTATTTGCGAACCCTGGGAACCGACAGGGATACGTTCCGCAAGGCTTTCGCCGAAGCCCGGGCGTCGCAGGCCGCCTTCAGGGACAAGCTTGCCGTTCGCGCAGGCGAAATCATCCGCCGCGCCGGCGACGCAGGCCGTACGGTCATTGTGCTCGCAGGCCGTCCCTATCATGCCGATTCGCTCATCAACAGCAAGGTTCCCGAGATACTGGCCGAAATGGGCGCCGATGTCCTTTCGGAAGATTCGGTTGGCGGACTGACGCCCTTGCCCGGCTTGCAGGTATTGCCGCAATGGACGTACCCCAACCGCATCTACCGCGCCGCGGCCTGGGCCGGCACGCAGGCCGCCAGCGTACAACTGGTGCAAATCAACTCGTTCGGCTGCGGCCCGGATGCCATCACCATCAACGAGACGCGCGAGATACTGGGAAGCAGCGGCAAAGCATACACACTGGTGCGCGTGGACGAAATCGCCAGCACCGGCTCGCTGCGGCTGCGACTGCGCTCGATGCTGGCGTCGTTTGCCTTGCGGGACGCATCCGATACGCCGTTGCCGCATACGGAACGCACGCAGGCAGCATTTTTCGAGAAGGAAGACCGCCGCCGTACCATCCTGGCGCCCTGTTTTTCGAACATCTACTCGCGTTTGCTGCCGCCGTTATTCGCCCTGGCGGGCTACAGGTTCGAAAACCTGCCCGCCGCCGACAGGGAATCGGTGGAAACCGGACTGAAATACGCCAATAACGAGATCTGCTACCCGGCAACCATCGTGGTGGGCGACGTCATCAAGGCATTGCAGAGCGGCCGCTACAACCGCGACGAAGTGGCCGTGAGCATCACGCAAACGGGAGGCCAGTGCCGCGCATCCACCTATTTGTCGCTCATCAAGAAAGCGCTGATTGCAGCCGGATTCGAGGATGTGCCCGTGATTGCCATCGGCACCGAGGGAAAGGTCGTCAACAGCCAGCCCGGCTTCGAGGTCAACTGGATGAAGCTTCTGCCGACGCTGTTTGCCGCGCTGTGCTATTCGGACAGCCTCGCCGCCATGTACTACTCGACGGTAGCGCGCGAAATGCGCAAGGGCGACTCGGCACACCTGCTCGAAAAATACCTGAGGGCAGTACAACCCCGCATGCTGCGCAAGGATGTAAACGGCATCTTCCACCTGCTGCGCCGCGCCGTGAGCGACTTCAACGCCGTGCCGACAGATCGCCTCCATCATCCGCGCATCGGCATCGTGGGCGAGATTTACATCAAGTACAACTCGTTCGGCAACCTGAATACGGTTGACTGGTTAGTATCGCAGGGCGTGGAAGTGGTGACGCCGCCGCTCATCGACTTTTTCCTGCAAAGCTTCGTGAACATCGATGTGAACAAACAGCGCCACCTGCGCCGTTCGTCGTGGTCGGACATGATGGCGTATTTCTTTGAACAGTACGCCAACCGTTTCGTGAAACGGAACCACCGCATCCTGAAACGCTACAACCGTTACGAGCCATCGCACGACATCCGCGAGATGTCGGTCAAGGCAGCCGGGATACTCGACCTGGCCAACCAGTTCGGCGAGGGCTGGCTCATCCCCGGAGAGATTGCGGCCTTCGCCGAAAGCGGCGTGAACAACGTGGTGAGCGTACAACCCTTCGGCTGCATCGCCAACCACGTGGTGTCCAAAGGCGTCGAAAAACGCATCCGCGACCGCTATCCCAACATGAACCTGCTGTTCCTTGATTTCGACAGCGGCATGAGCGAGGTGAACATCCTGAACAGGCTGCACTTCATGGTGAAAAATGTGAGCGAGGCATAGCTGCCAACATTGCATCGCCTAACGGGATTTTATTTTACGACGTCCGGCGAATCCTTTTGCTCCGTCCTGAAAACGCCGCTCAGCAATATACATGCGACAGGGTAGGGCATCTTTGTGTATAACCGCGACGCATCTGCATTGATGCCGTAGTCGCCGTAGCTGAGGTAAATCACCAAGACAATCACAAGGCAAGATGCGGCTGCGAGCGCCGTACAAGCAGTTCGCCTCCACTGCCCGACTACCTGCGACAGCAGTGACAGGGCGAAGAGTAAAACAGCCAGTCCGTGCACTGAATAAACGGCGGTTGGGATATTATGCCACCATATCAGCATCGTGACGTGGAGAGAGAGCAATATCACGGCAATTGCAATCATCGGAAACACGACGCGTCGCCGGGCGCGATGGACAAATGCCGGTCTGTCGGACATGCGCGGCAGCAGCATGATGCCGATTGCCAGCAGTAGCAGCCAGCGCAGTACCTGCACTGCGTTTAGCGCAACGTCGACGGAAACGCCGTCCCGAATGATCATCCGAGTCCGAATGAACATCAGCACGGCGACTGCCACAATAAGCGTTACGGCTGCACTGCGAAGGCGTGCCGCTTCGCCGTATGGCGGCTGCACCGTTTTCGGGTCGCTTCCGTAGCGGTTATCGCCCTGATCACTATTTTGCAACATCAGCACAGCCATCCAGATGACGCTCGCAATATACACGAAGCCAAGGATGACCATCCACGTATTGTCTCTTGACCGTGCAAGCAGTACCGAAGGCACACAGGTAAAGCGCAACGCCAGGAATAAACCGGGGAGCAACCACCACCCGCTGCGGCCTGAGTCGTGCAGCCGGCGCACCATCACGGCAAGCAAGGGCAGAAATACGACAGCCTGATACATGGTGCGGCAGACGAAACCAACGGTTCTTCTATCCGTCAATTCATTGACAGCGACATCGATCAATGCAAAAGCCAAACCAAAGATGATATTAAACAGTACGAACATCCAAAATTCCTTCGGCCGCGCCCTGCCGCTGAAATCAGCGTAATGCCGCAATACATTCAGATACCATTTCATCTTTTTATTAATATTATTTGGTTTGTAATTGATTTAAAAGGAAAAAAACATGCTGTCAAGAATAGAACTTTATCGTCCTATTGTCAAAGGACCAAGATAAATAAATTTGGCAAAAACACGGTTAGGAACGCGAAATAAATAATTTGTAACAGGTTTATGGCGTGTGGCAAACAAAGTATCGAATGTCTGTGCATCCGGCAATCCGTCAGGATTGCATCGCTCCAGCGCATCGCAGGTAATTATTGCGCATCCCGCAACCCCGTAGGGGGTTGAACTGCTTCGCAGTTCGGATGGGGAGGTCGCCGGTCCCTACCCCGAGCTGCGTAGCCTGACAGGGTCGAAAATTTTCGCACCGAAGGTCGCATGGCAGAAAATTCCATGGAATTTTTGTTGCCGGAGACTCCAGGACGAAAAATTCCATGGAATTTTTGTTGCCAGAGACTCCAGGACGAAAAATTCCATGGAATTTTTGTTGCCAGAGACTCCGGGACGAAAAATTCCATGGAATTTCTGTTGCCAAAGACTCCGGGACGAAAAATTCCATGGAATTCCGGATATTGATATCTGCAGGTTGCCTTTGATTCTGTCAGGCCCTGGCAGGTCGTTTACGTGCGACTGAGTTTTTATTTCTTCAACTCAAATTCCTTCTTCACCACCGTATGGGCATAACGACTGGGAAATGCGGTAAAAAACCCCAATACGGGAATGCCATTCTGCGGCGGATCGATACAACGGATATTTGTTTCCACGTTGGCCGGCGGTCCGCCGAAAATCGGATTCGATCCGCGTATTTCCGACTGTACATTGCCGATGAAGACGGCATACTCTTTCGGAACCGCATTAATATTGAGCGTCACTTTGTCGCCAACGTACAGTATTTCAATTTCATCTTCTTCGTCTTCCGGGTCCTGCCTCAGGTAGTAGCACGCCACGCCGTCGATGTACTGCCCGTTAATGAACATGTCGTCCATGATAAAAAACTTATTGATGGTGGAGTTGACAATCTCATCGTTGATGGCGACAAAAATGCTGTAAAAATTTTCTTCGGGCATATCCTGGGCATACAGGAGTACCTCTACGGTGTTCTTGAAAATGGCGGACGCCTGCAAACCCACCGAATCGATAAAATTGATGCCGGTAAGATATGAGGATGCCTGATAATGTTCGGCCACATGATCGCCATCAAAATCGAGGCGGACATCCAAAGTGTAGGTTTTCTCTTCTTCGCCGTACACATCGGCGGCAGTCCGGTACAGGCCGGGGTCCGTCCCGTCTTCGGTTAACGGTATTACCTTTCCGTCGTTGTCCGAAATGGTAACCGAAGCATTACGGACGCCTTCGGGACTATCGGCGGCGAAATAGCCTGCCGAACGGGTGATCCGTATCGAATGACGCATGGTGTCGGTGGAGATATGGCCGTAAATGATCAACCGCGGGGATGCGTCGTCGGTTTTAATGTCGATGCGTTCGGTACAGGCGACCGCCGCGATCACCGGAAGTAAACACCACAACGCCGATAACCTGTCTTTGAGGCTTGACCGGCGAATATATCTTTCCAAAAAAAATCTCATTTTTACATCTAATATTATCTATCCATGTTCCATTACAGAGCAGACGACTTCGGCCGCTTTTTGGGAGGGCATCGCATCGCCGGATTTTAATTTCAGGAGATATTGCCGCGCTTCGTCCATTTGCGCTTTCGCCCTGGCGGGATGCAGCATCAGGTCTAACACTGCCGGGGCGATCAATGGTTCGCGGCAGTTTTCGAGCACAAATTCGGGAATCACAAACTTGTCCGCCAGGATATTGATCAGGTTGGCATATTTTGTTCCGGCAAAATGTTTCAGGATCTTGTTGGTGAGGTAACCGAACCTGTAGGCGATCACGTGAGGCGTGCCGCAGGCGGCGAGTTCGAGCGATACCGTCCCCGATGCGGCCAGGGCGAACACGCTTGCCTGGAAAGCGGCATACCGTTCGTATTGTCCCATAATGACGCGGTGCGGGACCTCCAAATCGGCAAAAGCCGTTTCTACCTCGCGTGCAATGGCGGCTACCGATGGGATTACGAGGTACAGGTCGGGAAAAGTTTTTTTCAGTTGCCGGAGCGTTTGCTTGAAAACGGGAATCAACCGTTTGATCTCGCTGTGCCGGCTCCCCGGCAATACCGACATCAAGACGCCCTGTTCCGGTATGCCGTATTTTTCCCTGAAGGCGACCGGATCGTACTCCAGACCGGCGGTGTTTTCGATGACCGGATGTCCCGTGAAGGTGCAGTGCAGTCCGTACTTTTCGAAGTAAGGCGGCTCGTACGGGAGGAGCGTCATCAGCCGGTCGACCAGCCGGGCGACGGTTTTGGCGCGGCCTTTCTTCCAGGCCCATACCTGCGGGGCGACATAATGCACGCGGGGCGTTTTGCAGCCTTCTTTTTTCAGACGGGCAAGCACCTGATGTACAAAACCCCAGCTGTCAACCGTTACGATCACATCGGGACGCTGCTCGCGGATGTGGGCCATCACCTGTTCCATTCGCCGTAAGATGACCCGCAGCTTGGGCAGCACTTCCGCGATCCCCATGACGGAGATTTCGGAAATGTCAAACAGGCTTTCGAAACCGAGCGCAATCATCGTTTCGCCGCCCATTCCGGCAAACCGGATGTCCGGATCCCTGTCGCGCAAAGCCCGCATCAACCTTGACGCAAGCAGGTCGCCCGACGGCTCGCCGGCAATGATGTACACTAACTTTTGCGGTTTGTTCAACTTCTGATCTTTGGATATGAGGATAACACAGATGACATCAATAAACCAACGTTAATCTAAAATTACAGGAGGCGGGAGGCCCTTTATCTCCTGTATAAAAATCACTGAATGTTATCCTGAATTCTATTGTTCCTGAGACCGTCCGTACGGTTGGAGTTGTAGTATACGAAATGTGCATGGAAAAAGGACGTTCGGAACCATTAACGACATCCATAAAATATGCAGTATACGGTAATGTTTGCTGTACATCCACTCCGGTATCATCAATATAACGATAATTGCAGAAGATCAACCCTTCTTCATAAATGTCCTGTGTGATTTCGGGCACATCAACAACACAGTAATAGTATGAGCCTATTTCAAGCGGATTTCCAGCAAGTCGCCATTGGTTTTCTTTGACAATGAAATCCACATATGTCCATTGTGTTTCCGTCGCATCCTTACCCGGAGGGCCTTCCGGCCCCATCGGCCCCAAACATGCAGTAAATCCCGACATAACGATCAGCAAGCATCCTAACAAATTTTTCATATGATCAAGTATTAAAAAAACAACGTCATCAGACGACGCACTAAAATTAAAAACGATACAAATATCGTATTTTTATCCGTCAAAATTAAAAAATATCGAACAAATATATGTCCGGTCATTCGAGACATTCCGCCTTTTGCAGTCATTACAGACAGAGTAACAGCGACATCGTCTATTATCGACAAAGCGAGTTGCAGCGCGATTCCCGCCATTTCGGAAGCGATCCTGACCGGGATAATTCCATACCGGCTACCCTTTTCTGCGGTTTCAAATTCCAGTCGCGTCCACCAGCAGGTATACCAGGGCTGCCAGGGCTGCGCTAACGGGTATGGTCAGTATCCATGCCCACAACAAATTGATGGTAACACCCCAGCGCACTGCCGAAAACCTTTTCACAGCGCCTACGCCCATGATGGCTCCGGTAATGGTATGCGTGGTGCTTACCGGTATCTTGAGGATCTCGGTAAGAAACAACGTCAATGCGCCGGCAGTTTCGGCGCACACGCCTTCGAGCGCAGTTACCCTGGTGATTTTGGTACCCATGGTTTTCACGATCTTCCAGCCGCCCATCATCGTACCCAGGGCAATGGCGCTGAAGCAAGCCAGAGGAACCCAGTCGGACATGTTCTCGATGGAATCGATATGTCCCGTAGCAATCAAAGCCGTAGCAATGATCCCCATTACCTTTTGCGAATCGTTGAGGCCGTGTCCGAGACTGAACAACCCCGACGATACCAACTGCATCTTACGGAAGATATTCTCGGCACGGCGGGCATTCACCTTATGGAATCCCCAAAGTACGCCAATGGTGATGACGGACGATACGCTCATCCCGATAAGCGGCGCTAACACGATAAACGAAGCTATTTTAATGATCACCTCCGCATGAATGGATTGGAATCCGGTTGCGCAGATGGCAGCGCCCGCAAACCCGCCGATGAGCGTATGACTCGACGACGAAGGAATACCCAGCCACCAGGTAAGCAGGTTCCACGAAATGGCCGCTACAAGCCCGGACAGTATAACAGGCAGCGTGATAAACTGTTCCCACACTACTTTGGATACCGTATTGGCAATTCCGAACTCGCCGATGACATACCGGGCAAAAAAGAAAGCGATGAAATTGAATGAAGCCGCCCACAATACGGCCTGGAACGGCGTCAGCACCCGTGTGGATACAATGGTGGCAATGGAGTTGGCCGCGTCGTGGAAGCCATTGATGAAATCGAAGATAATGGCCAGCGCGATAACGATGATGAGAAGGATCATGCCCGTGGAGAATTGAACGTTGAGAATTGTTTCAGAACCTGACAGATCACGCGTACTTAACAATGATCGTTTTCAACAGTTTGCCAATGCTATTGATTTTATTCACCGACATTTCCAACTCCTGGATCATCTCCTTTAATTTAATGACTTCTATGATACTCTTTTCTTCTTTGAAAAGGATCATGATCCCGTCTTCGTACACGTCGTCGGCTGCTTCTTCCAATTTCTTGATTTCCTTGCAACACTTGCGAATCTGCTGGTCATTCTTCTTCAGTTTTGGCAGTTCGTTTACCGCGTCCTGAAGACATTCTGCGGCTTTACGGATGATACCTGCCAGCTTAACCGTGCTTTTGGGAATATTTTCGGGCGAATAGAGCAGTACCTTCTGTGCCGACCGGTTGATGCAGTCAATCGCATTGTCCATTTCATCGGCAAGAGCGTGAATATCCTCGCGGTCAAACGGCGTGATGAACGTTTCGTTAAGCGCCTTCGAGATACGGCCCGTCACTTTGTCACCCTTGATTTCTTCGGCCTTGATCTGCTGGCACAGCTCCTTGTGACGTTTACCCGACGTATAGAGCATTTCGAGAAGAATGGATGCTTCAACTAAAATAGATGCTGTTTCTTTGAGCAGGGGTATAAACTTGGTGTCCTTAGGTGTGAAATTACTGAATATGCTATTGATTTTCATGAATAAAAGGCTTTACCGGTGTGCGATTTTGAGCTGCAAAAGTACGGATAACATTGCATCAAGCCGCAACAGCAAGATTAAGGTATTGTAAAATTTATGTTAAGAAATTGTTAAGCGCCTGCTTGTCCCGTTCAACAGTCTATTATTTGATTTTCACCACCGTGATTCCTGTTCCGCCCTGTTGGATATTCTCGTCACTGTATGATTCCACAACGGGTGAACTGTGCAGGTATTCGCGAATCATCCGCCGGAGAATTCCGTCGCCCTTGCCGTGCAGGATTCGGACTTCTCCGATATTGAGCATGGCGGCCTCATCCACCAGTTCTTCCACCTTGTGGACGGCCTCTTCGGTGCGCATTCCGCGTACATCGATGTGCGACTTGAACCGCAGGCGGCGTTCACCTACATTGTAGACCTGTATTGTCGGAGCGTTGTGCGCGCGCTGTTTTTTGTATTCGTTCTTCGAAATTTTCACCAATCGGTCGACAGCCACGGCGCTTAACAGGTTACCGAATGCCACGGTAATGTTCTTCGCGTTGATTTCCATCACTTCGCCCACGGTATCCTGTCCCTCGAGCCGGACGGCGTCGCCTTTCCGGATCACATCATCCACCGGCTTCTCCTCGGGTTGAGGCTGCTCTTCGACGTCTTGACGCTTTTTTTCGACACGGCGTTTCTCGCGTTCCTTCAATTGGGCTATTTTGCGGAGGATACGCTCTTCTTCGCCGGTTTTTTGCGGTATCGCCTGTTCCCTGAAGGTTTCCAGCTCCTTCCGCGCTTCTTTGGTTTTGGTCTTTTCGGCCTGTTGTTCCCTGATGATGCGGATGGTGTTTTCTATGACACGGTTGGTATCCGCTAATATTTGCTGCGCTTCCCTGCGTGCGTTGTCGATGATCGCTTTCCGTTCCTTCTCGATCTTTTCCAGCTCGGTCAACTGTTTGGTCGAAATCTCGTCCAGCCGTTTTTCGTGGCGGCGCACGTCGTCGCGTTTGCGCTCCCAGTAGCGCTTGTCGCGTTCGATCTCACGCAGGTGTTTCTCGAAATCGATATGGTGATGCCCGGCCTTGTCAGCGGCTTCGGCCAGTATCTCTTCGGGAAGGCCAATCTTGCGGGCAATCTCGAAAGCGAATGAACTGCCCGGTTTTCCCATTTCCAGGCGGAACAGCGGTTGCATTCGGTGGCTGTCATACAGCATGGCGCCGTTGGCAATGCCGTCGGCGGACGATGCGTAATGCTTGAGGTTGCTGTAATGCGTAGTGATAACACCCCACACGCCCTTCGCATTGATACTGGCAAGGACTGCTTCGGCAATAGCCCCGCCGATGACGGGTTCGGTGCCGGAACCAAACTCGTCGATGAGCGCCAGTGTACGCGGCCCGGCTAAGCGCACAAACTGTTTCATGTTGAGCAGGTGCGAACTGTATGTACTCAAGTCGTTGTCGATCGACTGTTCGTCGCCAATATCGATACAGACGGTTTCGAACAGCCCCATCTCGGAGTTTTCGGACATCGGCGCCAGCAAACCGCACTGGAACATGTATTGCACGAGTCCCACGGTTTTCAGGCACACGCTCTTGCCGCCCGCGTTGGGTCCCGAAATCAGCAGAATACGTTCGTTGGGCGTTAAGCGGATATCCAGCGGCGTCAGTTCGCGATTTTCCTTCTTAAAGTTGAGATACATCACCGGGTGTACAGCCCGCCGCCATTCGAAGGACTGTTGCGGAGAGAATGCCGGCTTTACGGCATTTTGCTTGAGCGCCAACAATGCTTTGGCACGAATAAAGTCAATGCTTCCGAGAAAATCGAAAGCAGAATGGAGATCGTCGATGTGTGGACGCAACAGATCGGCAAAGGCGGTAAGGATACGGACAATTTCGCGCTGTTCGGCAAAAAACAGTTCGCGGACAGCATTGTTGGCAGCGACCACTTCGGCCGGCTCGATGTACGAAGTACGTCCGGTAGCCGATTCGTCGTATACAATGCCGTTGATCTTACGCTTGAACGACGAGTTGATCGGGATAACCGTGTGTCCGTCGCGAATAGCCGGTGAAACGCCTTCATCCACCAACCCGTCGGCTTGCGCCTGCTTGATGATGCGCTGCATGGTACGCGACACGGCCGCCTGTTTTTCGGCAATGGATCGCCGTATGGTAGCCAGCTCGGACGAAGCATTGTCGCGGACACATCCCCGGTGGTCCAAAATCCGGTCGATGGCCTTGACGATGTCCGGGAAATAGCCTACTTCTCCCGTCAGGAGACGCAATAAAGGATATGCATCACCCTTGCCGCGAAAAAAGGCCAGGATGTCGCGGATGGTTTCCAGCGATTTTTTCAATGCGAACACATCTTCCGCGTTCGGGAAAGTTCCCGGTATGGCAATGGTGCGAAACATGGGCGTCACATCAAAGTAATCGTGTGCCGGGAAATCAGGCTCCATCAGGCAGATATTGCGCAGTTCGTCCGTTTGTCCGGTCAGCGCGTCGATTGCCTCAAACGACGCGAGGAACGTCATTTCGTCCACCTTTTGAGCGCCCAACGGCGAGATGCACAAATCCCTCAACCACTCGCGGATGCGTTGGAAACCGATCTTTTCTTCGAAATTATCCGGATAAACCACTATATTTTTTGTTTTTAACTTCGTTGAGCTTGCAGGCCCGGATCGAGCGGACAAAATTAGGATATTTCTCCATTACTTGCCTTGCTGCGTGAGACCGTTGCGCTTGACGGGTGAAGACGATTTTGGGGAAGGGCCGAACAACAGTAGCGTCGACGCCAACGTCAACGCATACACCACCATGCGGTAGTTCCTTTCCGAAACCTTTTTCACAAAAATAACCCCCAGCCAAGCGCCAACAGCAATAGCGGGCAACATCACAAGGTCGAACAGCAGGGTTTCCCGACTGATATTGTGCCATACAAAATATTGCAGGGGCAGTTTCAGGTAGTTGATGATCATGAAGAACCATGCGGCAGTGCCCACAAAAGAATTTTTGGGAAGGCGCACCGACAGCAGGAAAACCGACATGATGGGACCGGCAGCATTACCGATCATTGTGGAAAAACCGCCCATCACCCCGAATAGCGCTGTAAACCACCAGGCAGAGGGAACAGCGGTATCCTTACCGCGATACTCGTTCCATAGCATTACGCCGAGGCCGGTAAGAATACAAATCCCGATCAGCGTTTTAAAACCTTTGTCGGGAACCCGGTGATCGACGAATAACGCAATTGCAAACCCTGCCAAAGCCCAGGGAAGAAGACGGATGACATATTTCCATTCGGCGCTGCGGCGGTAGTATGCCACAGCAAACAGGTCGGCACAGCACAGCATGGGAAGCAGGATCCCGGTGGACGACCTGGCGCCGAAAATAACAGCAAGTATCGGCACAACCACGGTACCCAGCCCGTTGATGCCCGTTTTGGACATGCCAATGCACAACCCGCAGATAACGACAGCGCACCATTCCCATGTCGATAGATGATAGGAGATTAGAAAATCCGCCAAATTGAAATGATCAAATTTTATGGAACATAAAAAACATGCAATTTTAATGAAATAATTAATAATTATTATCTTTGTGTAATTTTTTAAAATCTTTACACATAAAAATAAGGTTGTATCTGTGTCGGTATATGCATCAGTCAGACCGGCTTATAAAATAAATAATCAACAGATGAAAAGAGTTCTATATTACCTCATTCCCTTTGTTCTGTTAACAGTTATAACTGTTGTGGAAATACAGGCTCAAAACGAGAATGTCCCTGCATCGGCGCAAAGTTCGAAACGGTCAAGAAAAAGTCGGGAGAAACCCGAACAGGCTTTGGTCAAGAAAAAGCCCATTCCTGCCAGGAACATCAAGACAACAGGCAACTGGATGAGTTCAGCGGTCGCTTTCGACGACGTCAACAAGGGTACATCAATCAGCAATCCCATAGAGATCGCTTCGGCCGAGCAGCTGGCGTACCTGGCCAAACAGGTAAAGGAGGGTAACAACTATGCCGGCAAACATTTCAAACTCATGGCCGACATTAACCTCAATGGCCGCGAATGGACACCTATCGGCACATCCGATGCATTCGACGCATTTGACGCCGACAACGTCAATAACGATGATCATTCCCTCCGTTTCTGCGGTTCCTTCCATGGCGACGGGCATAAAATAGAGAAAATGGCCATCACTAAGGGCGGCGACTATTCGGGACTGTTCGGCGCATGCGGCACAGGCTCCCATATCGAGAAACTCCATATTGTCGACTGTTATGTCAGGGGCAGGATGATCGTCGGCGGAATGGTGGGCGAATTGGTTAACGGGTCTGTTTCGGACTGTTCGGTATCCGGCAATGTCATCGCTTCCAACGAGTGCGTCGGTGGTATCGTGGGCATCAATAACGGTACCATCGTCAACAGCCAGACATCGGTAACCGTATTCGGCAACAGCAGCGACACAGGCGGTCTCGCAGGAGCCAGTGGCGACAGGATGCCGGGGGTAGTGGATCATTGCAAGGCTACCGGAACAGTCTCCGGCTACTGGAACGTAGGCGGATTGATAGGACGCAACAACGGCGTGGTCAGCAACAGTCAGGCTTCGGGCGATGTGATCGGCGAAGAATGGGTTGGCGGACTGATCGGCTGGACGGACAAAGGCATGGTCTCCTTCTGCCAGGCTTCAGGGAACGTAAACGGTTTCTTTGATGTAGGCGGGTTGGTTGGATTTAACGGCTACCTGAAAAGCACGGTACAAATCAATAACAGTCACGCCACAGGTAAAGTGATCGGCAGCGGTTCGGGCAACTATTGTATCGGCGGGCTGGCGGGATATTCGGGAGGTATTATCACCGACTGCCACGCAACCGGCGTCGTGGACGGCGAAGAATCCGTCGGCGGACTGGTCGGCGAACATGGCGGAAAAACCATCAACAGTTATGCCACAGGCGATGTACGGGGCAGCTTCGATACCGGCGGACTGATCGGATTCAACGGTTTTCCCGGAAGCCAGGCGATTGTCGAAAATTGTTATGCTTCGGGAACGGTAACCGGTTACAGGGTTAATAATTATGGTATTGGCGGACTGATCGGCTACTCGGGCGGAAATGTCTCCCGCTGCTATTCTACCGGATCGACTTCGGGCGAAGATGCTGTGGGCGGTTTGATAGGCGAACAGGAAGGAACACTCACCAATTGCTATGCGACCGGTACGGTTACGGCAAAAATTACAGCCGGCGGCTTAACCGGATGGAACTGGATGAAAATCAGCAGCTGCTTTGCCATTGGTTTTGTTAATTGTAATGGTATAGCCGGCGGACTGATCGGGCAAAACCAGGATAAGGACGCAGTCGTGAAAAACAGCTATTTCGACTGGCAAAGTACCAAACAGCCCAAAGGGGTAGGGCAAAACAACAACGAACGCAGCACCTTGGTGAAACCGCTGCCGACCGAGGAACTCAAAAACGGCAGCTTCCCGCAAGGGTTTGAAGCAACAGTCTGGGAAGCCGCCGAAGGTCAATATCCCAAGTTGAAAGCCATCCATGTAAAACCGGAAAATCTATGATGCCGAATATGCAAGCGAATGTTATCCGTTCATAATCTACAAGCCTCCATACAAGGCAACCAAATATTAAAGGGCCTGAACCTCGAAGTAAAAGCGGGCGAAATACACGCCATCATGGGCCCCAATGGCGCCGGTAAAAGCACATTGGCCTCGGTGCTCACAGGCCGCGAAAATTTTGAAGTAACCGATGGAAGCGTGCTTTACAAAAATGCCGATCTGTTGGGGATGGCGCCCGAAGACCGCGCCCGGAGCGGTATTTTCCTGAGTTTTCAATATCCTGTGGAAATACCGGGCGTAAGCATGGCCAATTTCATGAAACTTGCCATCAACGAGCAGCGTAAATACAGGGGATTGGCGCCATTATCCGCGTCCGAATTTCTGAAGCGCATGCGCGAAAAGGCAGCGCTGGTAGAACTCGACTCATCCCTGATCAGCCGGGCGGTGAACGAAGGCTTTTCGGGCGGCGAAAAGAAACGCAATGAAATCTTCCAGATGGCGATGCTCGAACCGGACCTGGCCATCCTTGACGAAACCGACAGCGGCCTCGACATCGACGCGCTACGGATCGTAGCCAGCGGTGTGAATGCGCTCCATACGCCTGCCAATGCCGCTATCGTCATCACACACTACCAGCGTCTGCTCGATTACATTATTCCTGATTTTGTACATGTAATGGTCGACGGAAGGATCGTGAAAACCGGCGGGAAGGAATTGGCGCTCGAACTCGAAGAAAAGGGATACGATAAATTTAAGTAATGGATGTTCAAATAAAAAACAAAGGGCAATAACATGCACTGCTATCACCCTTTGTGGTTGCTTGGCAGCAACCTCAACATCTAAAATTTATGCTGCAAAGATACACAAATTTCATATCCGACAATCTTTTTTATTTTTTGTATTTTATATACGTATGAAAACAGAAAACATTTTATTATCACTCGGCGTGCTGGGCTGTTTGCCGGCCTGTACGGGACAGAGAGACGGGGAGGGGAGCGGGATCCCTTCCAAACCGCTGAACGTGGTTTTTATCCTTTCGGATGATCACCGGTATGACTTTATGGGCTTTATGAACCGGGTGCCCTGGCTGCAGACGCCGAATATGGACCGGATGGCGCGCGAGGGGGCGCACGCACGCAATGCGTTCGTCACGACGGCGCTGTCTTCTCCCAGCCGGGCGTCGATCCTTACGGGGATGTATTCGCATTCGCACAGGGTGGTTGATAACTCGGCGCCGCTGCCGGAGGGACTGACGTTTTTCCCCGAATATCTTCAGCAGGCGGGCTACCGGACGGCCTTTTTCGGCAAATGGCACATGGGGAACGATTCCGGTGCGCCCCAGTCGGGCTTTCACCACTGGGAAAGCTTTCGCGGGCAGGGGGAGTATTACAACCCGCGCATCAATACGAATGGCGAGTGGATACAGTATGGGGACAGCACGTACGTGACCGACCTGATTACCGGACATGCGATCGACTTCATGAAGCAACAGCGGCAGGACGGCAAGCCTTTTTTCGTTTACCTTTCCCACAAGGGCGTGCACGATAATTTTTCGGCGGCCCGGCGGCACAGGGACTGCTATGCGAACGAGGAAATACCTCTCCCGCCGTCCTATAATACGCCCCGCTATGGCCTGGCGCAATTGCCCACCATCGATCCGGCTACGGGAAAGGCAGCCGGAGGGGAGGCGTACTACGGTGAGAGCATGTTGCCCGACTGGGTAAAACGTCAGCGGGAGAGCTGGCACGGGGTTGATTACGCCTATCACGGCCGGCCCTGGGATGTGCAGGTGCGCAGGTACTGCGAGACGCTCCGTTCCGTGGACGAGAGCATCGGTTCCGTTCTGGATTATCTGACAGAGGCAGGCCTGGACGAAAATACGATGGTGATTTACATGGGCGATAACGGTTTCGCCTGGGGAGAGCACGGGCTGATAGACAAGCGCCAGTTTTATGAGGAATCCGTCCGTGTCCCCATGCTCGTTCGCGCTCCCGGTCTTTTCGAGGGCGGCAGGGTTGTTGAGGGGATGGTGCAGAACGTAGACGTCGCTCCCACGATCCTCGATTATCTGGGCGTGGCCAAAGGCGGGCAGATGGCGGGCTATTCTTTCCTGCCCCTCCTGCGCGGCGAGCCGGTGGAATGGAGGCAGCGTATTTTTTATGAGTATTACTGGGAACACGATTTCCCGCAGACGCCGACGATGCATGGCGTGCGGACAGACCGCTACAAGTATATCCGCTACCACGGTGTCTGGGATACGAACGAGTTTTATGACCTCCGCGAGGATCCGGCCGAGACGCGAAACCTGATTGCCTCCCCCGAACATCAGGATACGATCCGGGCGCTCAATCATGCGCTTTACGACTGGCTGGAGGAGACCGGCGGCCTGTCTATCCCCCTGAAACGTACCGAACGCCCGCACGGAGACCACCGGAACCGGGGGAATTATTGACCGTATTATAGATAGGAAATGGCTATAGTAAAATTTTGGTGGGAAATGGTTATTTTACCCTTTTCTTTATAGTATTGAATATGTTCAAATAAAAAATAAAGGGCGATAACATACACTGCTATCACCCTTTGTAGTTGCTTGACAGCAACCTCAACATCTAAAATTTATGCTGCATAAGATACACAAATTTCATATCCGACAAACTTTTTTATTTTTATTCCGGGTCAACGCATAAAAAATACGATCAATGAGCGGTATCCGATTATGATAACTATTCCCATATTTATTTTCAATTATCACGAATCACTAATTTGCCTGTTTTGATTTGTCTGTCAAGGTTGATTTGCAGGATATACACGCCGGCGGGCAGATTGAGCGGAATCCGGAGAAACTGACCCGTTTCCCTGACGGCATGTAGCGGAATGCCGGCGGCATTGTAGATTTTCACCGGTACGTTGTCGTATGCTTTGTCGAGGTCAATGTGCAGGATTTTTTGGTTGTCCAGCGGATTGGGATATATCCTGACGCTGCCCGCAGGCAGGCTTTCCGTTCCGGTGGCAGGCGACAGTTCAACGGTGAAGCGATAGGTTCGGGTGGTTCCGTTCACGGAAGTGACGGTAAGGGTAAATTCCTGTCCTTCGTTCACTGTGACGTTCGTTGGAGTTCCGGAAACGGTGGACGCCGGCTCGGCAGTTTCGGCGGTGATGCTCAGGAAAGCAGGCAGCTCCGGAAAGAGAATCTTGTAGGAGGTTACCGCCGGATTAAAAGCAGGCGAAAGAGTTCCCGCACTCGGTTCGACGCTTTTCAGGAGAGCGTTGCCCTCGTCAACAGGGCGCCGTACCGCCACATGCACCGAATCCTTCATGCCGCCGTAGCTTACCCGGATATAACCTTCCGCATTGTCGGCGCCGGCCGTGAATTTCCCTCCGGAAGTAACAGCGCCGATACCGCCTGTTACCCGATATCCAACGCCGGCGGGCAGATAATTCACTATGTTTTCGTTGCCGTCGCAGACGCTTGTCATGATTTGCCTGGATGCTCCGGGAGCGAGTTCCAGATTTTCCGTCGAAAGGATCAGTTTCGTGTCGCCTGTCGGAGGCGCGGAAGTGACTACCATCAGGGCGTTGGCCACCCGGCGGTTTTCGGTGGCGCTGTTGGCGAGCTTGCCCAGTACCTCCATGCGCGTGGAGCCTCCGCCGTCCAGATTGAGGGCTGTCCAGGCGCCGGCAACGCGAAAAATATCGGCCAGCTGGCGGGTGGTAACGCCCACCGACACATTGCTTTGCCTGCCATCCACCGTAATCAGGTACGCCTTTGTCCCGTCCTCCGAGTAGCCTGCCGCCGTGCGGGGATGGGCCTCGTCCCAGTTATTGGCGGCCGGCTGTCCGTTCTGAAGAATCAGCCTGTCCATTCCGCAGATGTTGGGTTTGTTGCCCGGTAAAGGCTGTCCGTTGATGGTGACATTCATCCGGATCCCAATGGTAGCGCCGATGTTCATGCTTTCCAGAAACTGCCGGGAAGTGGCGCTGCTGCCACTGCCGCTAAGATTGATCTTTATGTTCCGGATCAGCAGATGATGCCCGGCGCTTCCTCCCGGATCCAGCCGCAGGGTATGTCCCGTAGCGCCCCAGCCGTGAACGGTCACCGCCTCCATCAGGTTTAAGGTGAAGGTTCGCCACAGCGTTGCATCACCGGCATT
>JAISCQ010000232.1 GCA_031265445.1 Bacteroidales bacterium | reverse complement strand
CCTTCGATTCCGCCTTGATGTCGATTGCTTCCGTGCGGTCACGGTGTCCGCCGGTCTCGCCGGGCAGCAGGAAGCCGAGCCGGTGAACGTCGTCTGCCGTCATCACGCCGGACATATATGTTCCGTACGCCCAGATTTTTACCCGAAACAGGCACATGCCTACGGTCGTTTTGAGCAGCGTGTTGCGCTGCGCGCGGTCTGACGACGATGCCGAAGTCGTGCGACATTTGTTGATCAACTTCTGCAGGTCGTCGCGGTTGCCGGTCAGCAGCGTGAGCAGGTCGGACGGTACCTGCCACGGCGTCTGATGCTCCGTGAGGAGGATGACTGCGTTGTCGATGTTGCCGAACTGGTCGTCGATGCCACCGTGCCACCGGTGCACGGATGCCAGAATGCCAGCCGTGATACTGCTACTACCGCCTCCCGGCACTGCTCCCGCAGCAAAGGCCATTGTTACTCCACTGCCAACTGCCGGCAGCAATCCTCCGTCCAAAAGGGAGGATAAAAACGAGCCTGAAAGCTCAAAAACCGGGTTGACCCCGTTGATTAAAATTCCTACTAAATTTTCCATTTATCTATAATTTAATTAGTTAATATGTTTGCGTTAAGTATCGCCGGGCGTAAAGCCGAAAAATCTATAGATGAGATGAAAACCATCTCTCTTGAGACGGTTTCCGTCTCTCTCGAGATGATTTTCATCTCTCTTGAGACGGTTTTCATCTCCCTCGAGATGATTTTCATCTCCACCGAGACAGATTTCATCTCTCTTGAGATAGATTTCATCTCCATCGAGATAGAATTTATCTCTACCGAGATGGGATTCATCTCAAGAGAGATGGAAATCATCTCATCTATGTTTGCCGGGCCTTTTCCGGTATATCCTCTGAAAATTAAACCGGAGCAAAACGATTTATTCCAGCGGATTGAACGTTCCGTTTTCCCAGCCCTGCGTTTGTTCCAGTCTGGAATTGCGTTCCAGATGCGTGTTGGGGATTGCGTAAAAATAATAGTTGTCCCGGAAGTTGATCACATTGGTTTTATCCAGTTCATCGACCGTATCTTCAAAATAAACGGAATAATCCTGATTCCAGTCAACCTGGTCTTTGACGTTCATGAAATCATCCATCGGGATAAGCAGAGTATTGTACACCCTGTGACGCCTTTTTCCATTTAATTCGTCGGCGAACAGTCTTCGGCGGCGTAAATCCCAGTAACGTTTTCCTTCGGCAGCAAATTCCACTTTGCGTTCCAGCATAATGGCTGCGATCATTTCGGCTTGCGTCATGCCGGTTTTCAGGCCGTAGAGGTCGCTGTTTCCGGCAAGAATGCCGGCGCGGCGGCGGATTTGCTTCAGCACATCGAGGGCTTCGCCGAGTTGTCCGGTTTCGGCGGCACATTCGGCGTAGTTCAGCATCACTTCGGCATAACGGATTTCGATCCAGTCGGTGCTGCTCCGGACAATTTCGTATGCCCCGTAACTCGGATTGCAGGCTTTGCGGAAATAAAAACCGGTTGGCGTAGGGCCATTCGCTTCATATCCGCTGAAAGTCCAAAGACGGACTTTGTCGAGCATACGGGTTCCGGTTGCATTGGGGAGTTCCCATACGCAACTGTTATATGCAACGGTTTGTGCAAAACGGGGATCGCGGTTGAGCCAGTACCGGGCCGGGTCGTAATCGGGCGATTCGGTGACCGGGCGGCCGTCTTTCATCGGGAACGATTCTACTAACTCCAGCGTCGGGTGATGTCCGGTGGCATAGCCTGAAGCCGGTTCGTAGGGACGGGTTCCCGAATCCCAGTTATGATTCCGCCCGGGATCCTGATACCGCTGTACAAAGACAACTTCTTTGTTCATTTCTTCAAACCAAAGCTGTTCGAAATTTTCATACAGGCCATAGCCGTTTTTCTCCAGCTCTTCCCGGGCATATTTATTGGCGATATAGGCTTCGTTCCATCGTTCGCGGTTGCCTGCGGGATTGAACTGCGGACTTGCCCAGTAAAGCAATACGCGCGCCTTCAAGGCGACGGCAGCTGCCCGGGTAATCCGGCCGGCGTCTTCGCCTGTCCACTGCCATGGCAGGACGCTTGCGGCGTCGTCCAAATCCTGAATGATTAGACGGATACATTCGGAGGTACGGGTACGGGTCACGTACAGGTCTTCGTTCAGATCCTGTGGCGTCATAATCATGGGGACGCCTCCGTAACGCTTTACCATCCCGAAATAGCGCCATGCACGCAGTACCAGCGCCTGGGCTTTCAGGACGGTTTGCGTTTCCGGGTCAATAGAGCCTTTTTCCACATTGGCCAGCAAAATGTTGATATTCCGGATTTGCTCATAAGGCCATTCGTTGATGGACGCTGTCGTTAATTCTCCATACATGATGGCGTTTCCATCGTGCGATTCGTCCGAATTGCCCGATTCTCCACTGTTCCATGCGGGCAAGTTGTCTCGGCACAGTTTGTCCAGATAGGCTTTTGCATATAACCCGTCGTTCCAGACGTCGTATTCGGTGACGGCAGACAGGTCGTTTTTATTCAGCACATCGGCACATCCGACGCACACGGAGGCCATCAGAATGCCGGAAATAATGATATTTTTGATATTATTTTTCATCTTTCTTTTTTTTAAACCGGTTAAAAACTAAGATTTACTCCGAATGAATAGTTCTTCATGATGGGATAAAACCTGAAATTATTTCCATCATTACCAATTTCGGGATCAAAATATTTTACATGGTCTTCCAGCAGGAACAGGTTTGTTCCCGTCAGGAAGAACTTCAGTTGGGCAATACCTGCCTTGTTCAAAACGGACTTGGGAATCGCATAGGACAGGGCTACGTTTTTCAATCGCAGGAAGGAGGCGTTTCTTTTCATAAAAGTAGAGCTGTTTTGCAACTGGTGATTCACAGCGCGGGGAAATTCCGCATCAATACGATCCGGCGTCCAGTGGTCGTTCCAGATTGCAAAATTTACCATAGCCTGGTCCATTCCGACGCCCCTGGGCTGCAAATAGAGCTGGTTGCCGGCGACGCCCTGAAAAAACAAATCCAGAGCAAACCCTTTCCAGTCCGCGCCGAGAGAAAAGCCATACGTGACGGGAGGCGTAATATGCGTCAAAACCCATTCCTGGTCATTGCTGTCTATTTTGCCGTCCGGTTCGTCCGATGTAGCTCCGCGAATGTCTTTATAGTTCATCATCCCCAGTTCCGGGGTAGCGCCGAAAATGGTATAGCCTTCCGGCAAGGCGTCCAGGTCTTCCTGTGTACGGATGATGTCGGTATAGATATACCCCATTGACCGGTCGGTGTTCAGGCCAATCTGCGACTGATAGGGACGGAGGTTTTCTGCTTCATCCTTTTTGATCAGCTCGTTCGCGGCGTATGCAAAGTTACCCCTCACATAATAGCCGAAATCTTTTCCGACGTGGTCCGTATAGCCCAACTGCAGCTCAAATCCTTTGGAATCGACTATTCCATAGTTTTCATTCGGCATATTGGCGCCAAACGTAGAAGGCATGCTGGCGATACGGCTTCCCAGCACGTCGTACGTGTGTTTGTAAAACACGTCTAAACCGGCTGTCAGTTTGTTGTTCAAAAATCCGGCCTCTATTCCGCCGTTGTAGCTTAATGACTTTTCCCATGTAATATATGGATTGGGTACTACGTCGGCCTGAATGCCTTTCATGGTACCTCCATACTGGGCGCCGGGAGTGAACGTATAGCGCTGCATCCATTGCCATCCGCCGACGAGGTCGTTTCCGAGCAAAGCAACAGAGCCTTTTATTTTCAGGTCGTTTACGGCCCGTACATGATTCTTGAAAAACTCTTCCTCTGATATGCGCCAGGCCGCCGACACCGAAGGGAAAAATCCCCAGCGCTGCTCCGGAGCAAACCGGACGGAACCGTCATAACGGAAAGATGCCTCCATCAGATATTTGTCGGCATACCCGTAGTTAAGCCGCCCCACGTACGAGAGTCGTCCGTCTTCCGAGCCGCTGCCATCGACGGTGGAATCATTGGCGTCCGAGCTTCCGGCAAACAGCTGGTCAATAGCATTGGAAATATAAAAATTCCGTTGCCCCCTGAACCAGTCGGTAAATCCTTCCGCCTGCTCATAAACGAACAAAGCGCCCACCCGGTGTTTTCCGAAATCGCGGTTGTAGGTGACGAACGCATTCAACTGATAGCTGTCGCCGGTATCATACCGCTCATTAATCCAGTCGCGGGCGTTGAGCTGTTTTGTACTTGCAATCTCGTCCGGTATGATGATATGGTTGTGTTCGCCTTCCGTCCGAAGTACATATACGGTAAAGGGACGGGTGAAATGTTTGGTAAACTGATGCCTGTTATAAACGTTGTAGAGCAGTTTCACACTCAGGCCCTGTACGAACGGGACTTTATACTCCAGAGAGATATTCGCCTCATAGCTGGAATATTTCCGGTTGTTATATCCGTCCCGGGTGAGTTCGAGGGAATGGTTGGAGATGTAGTTACCGACCGGCTTCCCGTCGGACGTATAAGGCGGGATGTAGGGCGAGGCAAACTGCAAAAGGCTTCCGAACAGGTCATACAGGTTATCGCTGTCATTATCATTATTCCAGAACGGTTTGCGGTCGTTCCGCACATCCGTGTTCAAATTCAGGGAAGCCACCAGGTCTTTCGTAATATTTGCCTCAATATTTCCCCTGAGGTTGTATTTGGTGAACTTCATATTGTCGAACGAGCCGGTTTCGTAGTAGTAAGAGCCTCCGATGAAATAGCGTACCCGCTCATTTCCACCGTTCACATTCAGCGAATGATGGCTCAACAGCGGCTCTTTCCAGCCTATATCCATCCAGCTATAACTGTGCGTTTTCAGGTATTCCAGTTCATCCTCCGTGAAATAGCGGAAATCGTTGGTCGGGACTTTCTGCACGGTCAGGGCATCGTTGATAAAGACAGAATGGTCGTAAGCCGTTTCCGGTTCCGGTATTTTGGTTGCATCCGATATCCCGATGGTTCCGGTATAGGTGATTACCGGCTTCCCGATGCTACCCCTTTTGGTCGTAATCAAAATAACGCCGTTCGCGGAACGAGAGCCATAGACAGCCGCCGAAGCACCGTCTTTCAGCACCGACAGATTTTCGATATCGTTAGCGTCCAGGCCGTCGAAAGCGAATTTATCACGGACTACGCCGTCGATGACATACAGTGGATCGGTATCGTTCCAGCTCCCTTTGGCGCGGATTGAGATGGTGGAACTGTTGCCCGGCCGTCCACCCATGTTTTGAGTGACTGTCACGCCGCCCAGCCTGCCGCTCAAGGCATTTGAGAGGTTGGAAGCGGGAATCTCCCGGATATCACCGGCATTGAGGGTAGCGACTGCCCCCGTCAGATTCACCTTTTTCTGCGTTCCGTATCCCACAACGACCACCTCTTCCAGCGCCTGCATGTCTTCCAGCAGCGTGATTCGGAAACTGGTCCGGCTACCGGCTACAATCTCCTGGGAGACGTATCCGATGAACGAGACCGTCAGCGTCGCGCCCTGAGATACGTCCAGACT
>JAISCQ010000214.1 GCA_031265445.1 Bacteroidales bacterium | reverse complement strand
AACTCGAACAAATTTCAACCCTTAAAAGTACGGAAATTTTGCAGGAAACCCCCAGCTGGACAGAGGGAAAATTTCTTGAAGAACTCCGGAAATGTCTTCCTGAAGGTGTTTCGCGCGATCTAAGCTACGAAGATACGTGGAAGATCGCATTGGAAAATGTATACCCGCCTCCGTCAGATGGAGTGAGGTACGGTTGTATGTTTATGATCAATCGACATGGAGATATGGCGGTGAATCATAATGCAATCGGCAGTATGGAAAGACTGTCGGCCTTTTTGGATCAGGAACTGAAGAAGAGCGAAAGTGACGGAAAGATTTTGAGCGCGAATCTCCTTGAGATCTCTGTTGACGCCCCGGCGGATGCTCTTCAGCAGATGTTGAACACCATTGGGGAAGCCTATATGGCAAAACGCAATGAGAGCGCGCAAAAACGTTATCAAATCAATTACGCTTCCTTGAAGGAAAATCAAAAAGCAGAGATTGACAAATTAGTGCCCATACTGGTACAATATAAGACAACCCGGGCAATTCGCTATTTTGACAGGGATAAAAACCGCTTTTCGTCGGTTATATTCAATGTCCCTGCCGTTTCCAGAGATCAACTCGCTTTTTCGAAGGAAATTACCGATGATGCATGGGCGAAAGCAACAAAGGAATCGGATGCGGTCAATAACCGGGAAATCCCGTATAACGGAAAAGCAACCAAAATAAAGGATGTTTTCGACTTGTTGCAGAAAGACACCCATGCAAATGTAAAAATCAGCAATCGCTATCAGATCAATCATTATACAGGCGAGTTAGACAATTCGCTGGGCTTGATTTCAACGGCGATTGATCCGAAAACTCCGGCATTTTATTATGTAATGAACGGGAAATGGGTATATGGTTTAAATATGGGGATAAGTCGCGTTAAAAGCATCACGACCTATGCCCCCGACGAAGCAGTCAAACGTTATGGCAGCAAAGCAAAAAACGGCGCCATTGCCATCATTACCGAAGAATAATAAATACGGAAGTTGATACATCTATAAGAATCTCAATCAATCAAATAAAAATCTCTATGAAAAAGTTAGTTATTATATGGGTGTCGCTGATTTGCAGTGCGGGATTTGCCCAGGATCTGAGTAAAAGCCGGAAGGCAGCGGATATGGTTACGGTTGAAAAACATAAGGTAACGGTCTGCAACAAGTCATTGTTGAAAGATACGGTTATTCTTCCATTGAGTTATTTCACCGAGGAAATGAAAATAGTAAAATTAGACAATAGCGAGCAGGCACTGGCTTCGCCTGGAGCTGTCGTTATTGGCGAACAATACATTTTGGCAAGGGGATCGGGAAATAACCCGTGTAAACTGTTTACAAAAGAAGGTAAGTATATCGCCAACATCGGCGCCAAGGGAAAGGGACCGGGCGAATATCAGACCGTTTGCGATGAAGTATTGGATGAAAAAAACAATCGCATCTACATCCTTCCGTGGAGCAGCCAGAGTGTACTTGTATATGATTTGAAAGGCAAGGTGCTCGATCCGGTAAGACTACCCATGAATGTGCCGAAAGGAAAATTGTTTGTCGATCCTTCCGGAACAACGATTTCGGTTTTTGCGGTTCCCTTTACAGGCAGCAAATATATTGCATGGACACAGAAAGTATCAGGGGAAGTTATTGGCGGGATCGCACCCGGAACTCTTGCCATTAGTCCACGGGATGCTTCCGGCAAGTTTAACGGGTTCAATAACGAAATTATGTCGGGTAAGAATACATCCGGTATGGACGCATTCCTGTTTACTTTTGGAGCGCGCCTCGACACGCTGTATCACTATGATGCAAAAGCAAATCAACTGATTCCCCGATTTACGGTAGATTACGGCAGCGCAAAAAAAATACCCATTTTTACATACGCGGAATTACCGTTTCACTATATGGGCAGTTTTTCGGAATTGAAGCAAGTAGACCAATCTACATCAGTTGCAAGCAGGCACGTATTTTTCGTTATTGAAAAAGCGACCCTGAAAGGCAACTATTTCAAGTTGAAGAATGATTATCTGGGCGATATGGAAATCGGTTGGCCTGCATACAGTTTTTCAAACGGATATTTTACAGGGAATTACGATCCGGGCGACTTGCTTGACGAATTGGAAAAGGCTTTGTCGAACAGGAAACTATCCGCTGACGCGCGCCAAAAATTAACCAGGCTCAAAAGCTCCATATCCGAAAAGGACAACAATTATATTTTTTATGCAAAATTGAAACAGTAATGAATGTTTTCCTGTTATATGTTGTGCAGTCGGCCTTGTGCCTGAGCCTGTTTTACGGTTTGTACCTGCTTTTGTTGCGTCGCGAAGCGTTTTTCCGCTTCAACCGCAGCGTATTGCTCGCCATCATGGTCTCGTCGATGGTCATCCCGCTGATTCGCCTGCCTGTGGCTAACCCGGCTCTCATACAGTTTCCCGTAATGCAGATAGAGGAAAAAATTTCGAGTTTTGGGTTTGAAGTGTCGCGTTGGGCAAAGCCGGAACTTGAAGCTCCAGATCCGAACATGGCTCGCGGACTCGGTGACAACCCCGAAACTTCGGCAACACGGACGACTTTCAACGTGATACCGCTGGCATATCTTGTCGGATTTCTCGTTAGTCTGGTGTTGGTGTTTGTTTCCTTCGTCAGTATGGCGCGGATCATTGTGACGGCGCGCCCTGTAATGTACCGGCAACAGCGGATATTCGTTTCGCCCCTTCAAATCAGCCCGTTCACCTTTGCGGGATGGATTGTCCTTTCGGAAATGGACTACGAGCGTTTTGCGGCGGAGATCGTTACCCACGAAAACATACACCGTCGCAGGGGACATTTCTGGGATTTGTGCCTCGTCAGCGTCATTACAGTTGTCCATTGGTTCAACCCGCTGGTCTGGCTTCTGCGGCGCGAATTGAAAGCCCTGCACGAATACGAGGCCGACCGCAGCGCCATCGCTCAAGGCATTGATGCAACCCGATACCAGTT
>JAISCQ010000195.1 GCA_031265445.1 Bacteroidales bacterium | reverse complement strand
GTTAAAATTTATGCCTCTAAGATACAACTTTTGGGGGATATAGAAAAGTCCGGGCTTGGGAAAGTTCGGACTTTTTTTTGTTAAAAAAATGAGGGTGTACCTTTTGACACACCCTCATTGATCCCCGAATCGAAATATGATCCCCCTGATAGCCTCCCTTTATTTCTGCACACGGCAACTTAGCGAAGCAATCTCACCGCAGGCAATTACAAATTGCCTTGTGTTCCGAGCGGCATTACAAATGCCGCTCAACGGGGGGCGATGCAGCAAAGACGCGATGCATCGCGTCTCTACAACGCAGCCTGTCAGGGTCATTGTAAATTCCCCGCTGACAGGGGTGTTAGAAGCAGTTTATCTCATTTTGAAAAATGAATAAAATTTGATATCATTGCTTTTTTGAAAAGGATCGTATTTTGATGACTCAATCGGACATAATTCATTACAGACTCCGCCGAACCCGGGCGAACACTCCATGCACTGTCGCTCCAAAAGGAAAGTCCCCGCTTCCGTCGCCCGTCACCCGTTACCCGTCACTCCTCGCCCTGTTCCTCGCTGTTTGCCGGTTATTTCCCGTCGCCGGCCAGATTCCCGTGGGAACGTGGCGCGACCATCTCTCATGGAATACCGCCGAAGCTGTTGCCATTGCCGGTAACAAAGTATATTGCAGCAATGGCGTTGGAATATGTGTTTTTGATATGCCGCCGGGACATCATTACGAAAAGCTGACCAAAGTAAACGGCTTGAACGACGCGGGAGTCGTTGCCATGCGCTACGCTGCCGCCGTCAATGCCGTTGTGGTGGGATATGTGAACGGCAACCTCGATATTGTGGCGGGAAACGCCGTTTATAATATCCCCGACATCAAGCAGAGCAACAGATACGCCAGCAAACGGATCCATCATATTTATGTGTCGGGCGCATACGCCTATGTCTCCTGCTCTTTCGGCATCGTCGCGGTTGATATGCAGTTGAGGCAGGCTCGCGATACATATATCATCGGCGACGACGGAAGTCCTGCCGAAGTCTTTTCCCTGACCGAATACAATGGCTATTTCTATGCGGCAACCGCCCAGGGATTAAAAAAAGCGGACAGCCGGAGTAGCTCCCTGCCTGATTTTTCGGTTTGGGAAAAAGTAGACGGTGCGCCCGCCGGCAGCGCATGGAAGCAAGCTGTTTCGACGGATCGTTACCTGTATGCCTGCGACAGTGACAATCGCCTGTTTGTTTATGACGGGTCTGCCTGGAAGCCGTTACCGGTACCCCCTACCATCGGAACGATCCACCGGCTGACTGTTTCGGGGAACAGCTTGCTGGTGAGCGCATCCAATGCCGTTTTCATCTACAATACAACCATCGGTTCGATACAGAACACGATACAGTCGTACGGCGATGCGCCGGTTGTCGCCTTCGATGCTGCCCTGGACGGCGACGGATCGTGCTGGATTGCCGATAACAGGCAGGGACTGGTACAGTGGCGGCTGAACGGTAACGCCATATCCCGTTATTTACCCAATGGACCCGCGTCCAACCATGCAGCGGTATTGCGGTTCAAAGCCGACCGCTTGCTGGCAGCCAGCGGCGGCAGGGACGAAGACGGCATGCCGCTGAACCGTCCGGGCGAAATACATACTTTCTACGCCAACAGCTGGAGCAGCATCTCTCCGCAAGGCGCGTACGACTTTACGGATGTAGACCTTTTCGAGAACCGGCCGTCAACATATTATGTAGCGTCATGGGGGAAAGGCTTATATGTATTTGAAAACGGCGTACAGAAAACCCGATACACGCAAGACAACAGCGCCCTGGTTGCCGGTTATTCGGGGAATGTGCCGTGCGGCGGACTGCTGGCAGATGCCGGCGATAAGCTCTGGGTGAGCAATGACCGGCAGGCATGCCTGCTGGACGCCGGTCAGTGGAAAACACTCCCGTTGCAGACCGCATCGAGTCTGGGACGGTTCGCCGGCGACAATTACGGACAGATTTGGACCACGCAGGGTTACCATGGCCTGCTGGTTTTCAGCAAAGCATTATCCGAGCAGGGGCGCAGCAATGCCGGTATTTCGTTTATGCCCTACAATTACAACGGAACGTCGCCGATCAGCCTTAGCAACCGGATCGCCAACACTCCCGACGGGATTATCTGGGTAGGTACCACGCAAGGCCCGGTGTATTACAGGAACCCGTCGGTCATATTAAACGGCGAAGGCACTGCGGGCGCGCATCCTCTCCGTACCGGAACCGACGAACCGAGCCACCTGTACGCCTTGCTTGGCTCCGAAAATGTACTGTCGATAGCTATCGACGGAGCCTACCGGAAATGGTTCGGTACCGAAACAGCCGGCGTATTCCTGATTGCCGAAGACAATGTGAGCGAAGTGAAGCATTTTACGGTAGATAACAGCCCGCTGTTCTCCAACAAAGTACATGACATTGCCATCAATGACAAAACCGGCGAGGTCTTTTTCGCCACCGACTACGGCATTGTGGCCTACCGCGGCGATGCCGTATCAAGCGGCGATGATTTCAGCGGGGTATATGCCTTCCCTAACCCCGTTCGTCCCGAGTATCAGGGCGAAATAACCATCACAGGGCTTATCAGGGATGCCGACGTAAAAATTACGGACGTGGCAGGCAATTTAGTGTACCAAACGCGCACCTTAGGCGGACAGGCGGTATGGAATGGCCGTAACCGGCAAGGCAGAAGAGTAGCTACCGGCGTTTACCTGGTTTTCTGTACCAACGACGACGGTTCTAAAACACATGTTACCAAAATACTGTTCATACACTGAAAGTTTCGGATTTTGAATATTGGCAAAGCCGGCTTTGCCCGGCTCAAAATCCGAACCTCGAACCCCGAAGTTTTACTTTCTTCCCGGTAATTGTTTTTCCGTGTCTGTCCTTCACACGGATCACCACCTGACGGTATTTTCGCAGTATGGGTTCACGTTCGTAAAGTTTGGTAAATTCTATTACAAAATCATAACCGGTTTGCGGCGACAGGCCAAGGGGGAAAATACTCCCGTCGCCGGGCGCTACGATCTTGAATTTTCGTTTTTTCATGCGCGGCTGACGGAATTCAATTACAGGAGCGTCAATATCCGCCATCGCATTGCGGATGTTGCGGATGTTGACCGACATTTTCCATCCTCCCGAATACCAGACTTTCTTTTTGATGCGCAGCGGATTATTTTTCCAGCGACGGTAAGCGCGCAGCAGCAGGAACACGCATAACACCGTCAAAATCAGCGCTACCATCCAAAGCATCCGTTCGCCGGACGGGGACATATATTTATTAAGAAACACCGGCTTGAAACTCAAAACCCGAAAAACTTTCGTCAATCCGGCGTATTGCCTGCCGCACGATTGAAGCCGGGCAACCAAGGTTCATCCGCATGAACGCCGCGCCTTCCGTGCCAAATTCCAATCCTTTGTTCAATCCTACTTTGGCTTTACGGATAACAGTATCGTACAGCCCGTTGCCCGACAGTCCTGAAGGCGAAAAGTCGAGCCAGGCCAGGTAAGTTCCCTGCGAACGGATGTACTGCACATACGGTGCACGTGCAGTCCATTCGTCCAGGATGTCGAAATTGGCATTGATGTATTCCAGGAGTCCGTCCAACCAGGCATCACCGTATTTGTAGGCTGCTTCGAGGGCTACTGTACCAAAGATGTTGCCCGAGCCGACATGCCAGCCGTCGCGTACCTTTTCGAATTTTGCTTTCAGGACAGCGTTGGAGGCGAATATCAACGAAGTGCTAAGCCCTGCGGTATTGAAGGTTTTGCTTGGCGCGATGAGCGAAACGGTAAGGGCGTCAATTTCCGGGGAGATCTCTGCAAACGAGGGACAGGGTTGACGATTGAGCGCCAGGTCGGAATGAATCATATCGCACACCACAATCAGCCGGTGTCGGACACAGATCGCGGCCAGCTGCTCCAGTTCCTGTCGCGTCCACACCCGGCCTACCGGGTTATGCGGATGGCAGAGGATCAGCATTTTGGTTTTCCGGTCGATGAGGCTTTCCAGGTGGTCGAAGTCGATCTCGTAGCTATTGTTTCTTTTTACCAAAGGATTGCGTGCGATTTCGCGGCCATGATCCCTGACGGCAGAATAAAACGGCGGGTATACCGGCGTCTGGATGACGACTTTGTCGCCCGGATCGGTATAAGCATGTACGCACATATTGAGCGCAGGCACAACGCCCGGCGAGAAAGAAAGCCATTCGGGCTGAACGGTCCAGTGGTGGCGGCGCTGCACCCAATCGGCAGCCGACTGGAAAAACGATTGCGGATGAAACGTATACGCATAAATATCGTGTTCGGCACGTTCTTTCACGGCAGCAGATATTTCACGGGCTACACGGAAGTCAGCATCGGCTACCCACATCGGCAATACGTCAGATACGCCAAATACTTTGTCCAATTCGTCGTATTTGACGCAAGCCGCGCCGCGCCGGTTAACTATTTCATCAAAAAAGGAAGGTGGATACACTGCACTTGTTGGAATTAACTTTGTCAAGCCTGCCAGTCCGGTTGAAAATCACTATGCTGCTTTTAGCTTGTTTGCGTTTACCCTTTCGAGTTTTTCGCGTGCATAATCGCTGGTGATGGTGATTTCCTTTTCGCCGGTTGACGGGACATCAAACATCACATCGGTCATGATGGCTTCGCAAATGGAACGGAGGCCGCGAGCGCCAAGCTTGAACTCAATGGCTTTGTCTACAATCAGGTCAAGCACATCGGGATCGAAATGTATCCTGATACCGTCGATATGGAAAAGCTTTTGGTATTGTTTGATGAGAGCGTTCTTCGGTTCGGTGAGAATATTGCGCAGGGCGGTTCGGTTGAGCGGGTTCAGATAGGTAAGCACCGGCAAACGTCCGATAATTTCGGGGATCAGCCCAAAGGATTTGAGATCCTGCGGAGCGATATATTGCATCAGGTTATCGCGGTCGATCTGTTCCGTTTCTTTGGTATTGTTGTACCCAACCACGCGGGTATTGAGGCGTTGCGCAATTTTGCGGTCGATACCATCGAAAGCGCCGCCGCAAATAAACAGGATGTTCTTGGTGTCGATGGCGATCATTTTCTGTTCGGGATGTTTGCGGCCGCCTTGTGGCGGAACGTTTACAACGGAACCTTCGAGGAGCTTGAGCAAACCCTGCTGTACGCCTTCTCCGGACACATCGCGGGTGATGGATGGATTATCGCTTTTGCGGGCGATCTTGTCCAGCTCGTCGATAAACACAATCCCTTTTTCAGCGGCATCCACGTTGTAATCGGCGACCTGCAGCAGGCGCGTAAGGATACTTTCCACATCTTCGCCCACGTAACCGGCTTCGGTGAGTACGGTAGCGTCGACAATGCAAAACGGCACATGCAGCATGCGGGCAATAGTGCGGGCAAGCAACGTCTTGCCTGTTCCCGTTTCGCCAACCAGGATGATGTTCGATTTTTCGATTTCCACATCATCTTCCGTTTTCGACTGTTTGGGCTGCATCAATCGTTTGTAGTGATTGTACACGGCTACGGCAAGAAATTTTTTGGCTTCGTCCTGCCCGATGACATACTGGTCGAGAAAGTTCTTGATCTCGGCCGGTTTCATCACCTTGACATTACCCAAATCAAACTTGCCCTGTTTCTTCATTTCCTCATTGACGATCAGTGAAGCCTGCTCCACACAACTTTCGCAGATATATCCGGAAATTCCGGCAATCAGGACATTGACGCTACGCCTTTCCCTGCCGCAGAATGAACAACGATCGATATTATTTCGTGAATTATTCATATGATTTAGTTTCAGGAGGAAGGTTCAATGGCTTTACCCAACTTGAAACCTTCCACTCATTTTTTATGTCTGACAAGGACTTCATCCAAAATCCCGTATTCTTTGGCTTCGGAAGCGGTCATCCAGTAATCGCGGTCCGAATCCCTCTCGATGGTTTCGAACGGCTGCCCGGTATGATCGGACAGGATGGTATACAATTCCTTTTTTAACTTGATGATTTCCTTTACGGTGATTTCCATGTCGACAGACTGTCCCTGCATGCCGCCCGCAGGCTGGTGGATCATCACGCGCGAATGTTTTAGCGCCGAGCGTTTTCCGTTGGCGCCTGCTGCAAGAATTACAGCGGCCATCGAAGCGGCCATACCGGTGCAGATGGTGGCTACATCGGAGGTTACCCACTGCATGGTGTCGTAGATGCCCAACCCCGACTGTACCACGCCGCCGGGGGAATTGAGATAGATTTGTATGTCCTTGTTGGGATCGCTCGAATCGAGGAACAATAACTGCGCCTGCAGGATATTGGCCACATCGTCGTCGATAGCAGCCCCGAGGAAAATGATACGGTCCATCATCAGCCGCGAAAACACATCCATCGAAGCCACGTTCAGTTGACGTTCCTCGATGATGGTAGGCGAAATGTAACCGTTGGTAAACGTTTGGTAACGATGTAATGTCATACCGCTGATACCGGCATGCTTTACTGCATATTTTTGAAATTCATTCGGGTTCATATCATTATCATTAATTATATTTCATTTATCTCCCGGCCAGGTGTTTTTTACCCGGCCAGGTTATTCCAGGTCTTCTGTTTCTCCAGGTTCTTTTGTTTCTTCGTTATTGGAAGCGCGGACCATTTTATTGAAGTCATCCAGGCTTAGTTCCTGTATGCTCACATCCACGGCTTCGTTCACTATCCTGGCAATCTTCCTTTCGAACGCTCGCAGGGCTATCCCGCGGACACTCTCTTCGTTCTTGAGCGAATTCATGGCATAATCGGTAAGGGTTTCGTCAGAGACATGGCTCATGCCGTACATGGAAAATTGCTGGTATGCGATTGCTTTCGCCATGTTGATGATTTCCTGTTCGGTTACTTTCATTTCACTTTGCTTGGCGATGGCTTTTGCGATCAATTCCCATTTCATATTTTTCAGGAGCATGGGGAATTCTTTTTCGAAAGCGTCCTCGTTGACCTCCTTATTGGTAGCCAACAACCATTTATGCAGGAATTTTTCGGGCAACTTCGGGTTGAACTTTTCCAAAAGGTATTCGCGTGCGTCGTTGCCAAATTTGGACATGCAGCTTTCTTCGAAATCCGATACGATCTTATCCCTGATCCGGTTTTCAAATTCTTCGAGGTCGGCAACTGTTCCCTTGCCGTATACTTTGTCGAACAATTCCCGGTTCAGCTCGGCATTAACGAATTTTTGGATGGATTTAACGGTGAACCGGAAAAGCGAAGCGCTGATATCGCCCACTTCTTCTTTGGTTCTCTTTTTCAAGATTGAAGCGATTTCCCAGTCGTTGGGAAATGTTTCGGACAGGTTGAATACGATTTCGTCGCCTGCCCTGGCGTTTTCGAACGGTTTCTTGTGCTCTTCGTCCTTGATGAGCATAACCGTCAGCGATGTATCTTCGGCCGACAGTCCATCCTGCAACGGTTGCCCATCTTCGCCCAATTGAACGATGTCGCCTGTGAGCCGTTCTTTGAAATCTGCTACAGCATCAACGTCGACAAACTGTCCGTAACGTGCGGCATAGTTTTCAACATCCCTGTCGATCAGTTCCTGATCAACAGTGACCCGGTACTGGGTGATCCGGTCCTCTTTCGACAGATTTATATCGATTACCGGGGCCAGACCTATTTCGAAATCGAAAGTAAAATCGTTGCCGATCTCCCATTCCAGGTCGCCGGTTTCTTTCGGCATGGGATCGCCTAATACATGCAACTCTTGCTCCTTGATGTATTTTTGCAACGATTCGGCTACCAGCTTGTTGATTTCATCAACCAAAACAATCTTTCCGTATGCCTTGCGCACCAAGCCTTCGGGAACTTTACCGGGCCGAAAACCCGGCATAGTGGCTTTACGGCGATAGTCGCGCAAAATCTCGGTTACTTTGGACGCGTAATCGTTCTTACTGATTCCCACGGACACTACAACGTTTACATCGTCGATCTGTTCTTTGTTGATGTTCATTTATTAAATGATGATTACGTATGATACTATTGCTCTAAAAAATTCGGACGCAAAATTAATGTTAATCTCCATAATATCAAAATCCGAACCAAACCGAAGAGGGTCAACGTATCAAAAATAGAATAAATGAGTGGCTATCAACATTTACATCAGGTTTTCGGAAAAATGCATGATCCCCGCGTCAATCGCCGGAGGAAGCACAAATTGATGAGAAAGCAGAAAACATCACCTGTGCACAGAAAAAGAACTTTCAGCGCTGGCAAATACTCGGAAAATATACCGGTGTGGGACTGGTCGGATTTGCGACATGGGAGGAAGAGGTGAGTTATACAAAACAATTTTTGGAGCGCCGGGTAAAATGACCGGATTCCGAAATACCCGAATAGAATACAAAAAGCCCGGATCTCTCCGGGCTTGATCTATGATGGAGTAATCTTACTTATAGTCTGTACGCAATACCCTGAATTCCGTCCGGCGGTTAAACTGGTGCGCTATTTCCTGGTCGTCTTTGCTGGGCAAAGAATTGATATAGCTTTCGGTCAATGTGATGCCGTTACGCAGGAAGGAATATTGTGCGGCTATTTGTTCATCCACCACTTTGGGGGTGCTTTCGCCATAGCCTTTTGCGGTGAGGCGGTCACGGGCAATACCTTTTTCAATCAGGTAATCGACAACCGACTGGGCGCGTTTCTGCGACAAAACCTGATTGTCGGCATCCGTACCGCGCGAGTCGGTATGCGAACCCAGCTCGATGGTGATGGTGGGGTTGTCATTCAATGTTTCCACTAACTTATCCAAAGCCACCATCGACTCGGGGCGCAGATCCCATTTGGCAAAGTCGTAGAAAATATTGGGGATTTCTATAGGACGTGCAATGGAGGTCAGCAGGATCGTGATGGTGAAATTCTTGCCGCGATCCAGTCCTTTGGTCGTTTCGCGTTCCTTACCGTTGAGGTAGCCCTGCTTGGAAGCGACAAACGTGTAATCGGTACCCGGCTTCAACGTTACCTTGAAGGAGCCGTCGCTACCGGCCGGCATTTCGTTGACGACCCCGTCGCTGCTGATGATCTTCACGTTAGACCCCGGCAACGGCTGTTCCGTCTTTTCGTCCTTCACGACGCCGGTGAGGGTAAATGCCAATGGCGGGAGCGAGAAGGCAAAAATATCGTCGTCGCTGCGTGCGGTACGGCTTGACGAGAAGAAGCCCCGTTCTGTTTCGGCCTGGAAGGTAATCCCAAAATCATCGGCAGGCGAGTTGATGGGATAGCCCATGTTTTCGACCGTCCACTGGCCATTTTCTTCACGGGCTTTGAAAATATCCAAACCGCCCAGTCCGATATGCCCGTTGGACGAGAAATATAACGTACCGTCGGAATGTACATAAGGGAACATTTCGTCGTTGGGCGTATTGATCGTCGATCCGAGATTTTCGGGCTGGCCCCAGTTATCGTCGGCGCCGGCGCGCGACACTTTCCAGATATCCTTGCCGCCCTGTCCGCCGAGCATATCCGAAACGAAATAGAGCGTCAATTCATCGGGAGCGATCGCCGGATGTGCAATCACCACGCTGTCGCCGGCTATATCAACCGCTTTTTCCCTGGTCCACTTACCGTTGACCAGCTGCGCGGAGAGAATCTGGCATCCCCATGCTTTATTGCTGCTGTTGCGGCAACGTGTGAAGTACATGGTATTGAAATCGGGGGTAAAGGAACACATCCCTTCGTCATATTCGGTATTGATGTCGCCTTCGATGGGAACCGGCTGACTCCATACGTTTTTACGGTCGACTCTCGACATAAAGATGTCGGAGAATTTTTCGCCGGTAACCGCATTGACGTTTTTACCGGTAGCCGCATCGCGCGAAGACGTAAAATAAACCGTCGAATAATCGTCGGTAGCATAAGCAGGCGAAAAGTCGTTCTGGCGCGAGTTGAAAAACTTCATGTTTTCATACACGTAGCCATTCCCGCTTTCGATCCACGAGAGTGCAATATCGCACGATTTGATGCCATCGTCGCCACGTCTGTCGCCCGGCGCTTTTTCCTTGTATTTCTTAAATTCTTCCTTGGCGTCGGCATACTTTTGGGTCATTTTCTTAGCTTCACCCAGGTACAGGTGTACGATCGGATTCTGGTATCCTTTGGCGATTGCTTTTGTATACCACGACTCGGCGCGTGCCGGTTCGTTGATCAGGCGATAGCACTCGCCCATCTTGAACAGCACTTCGGACTGTTCTTCTTTGCCCTTGGCCGCCCGGTAGGCGCTACGGAGCATGTCCGCAGCCGAACTGTAATGTCCTGCATTAAATTCTTCATAAGCTTTCTTGACCTTGGCGCTTTGTCCGTAGCCTTGCGAAGGAGCCAGCAGGCAAACCGTCATCAGAACAAATACAATATTGCGAATTTTCATTCGTGAATTTATTAAATGATCAAATATCTGTTACTCGTCTATCAAAACCGCGCAACGCAACTACACTTATACGCATTGTTTCACAAAAAGGTTACTTTTTATAACCGGTTTTTGCGACACATATAGTCACTGCAAAGTTATAGAAAGATTTACATTATTTCCAATGTTTTTGATTTTTATTACACTCCGAAATGTTATAACGATATTTTCAGGATATTATTTCGTACTTTCGCACAAAATTTCCATAGCCGTCCTCTTCAAGACCCGACAGGACGGGTTGAAGGCAAGGACTCGTGTATGGAAGCAAAGAGCTGTAGATCCATCAAAAATCAAAAATAGTATATGTCAAGCGATCAAAAGATTATTTTTTCGATGGTCGGGGTCAATAAAATTTTCCCGCCACACAAGCAGGTGTTGAAAGACATCTATTTATCATTCTTTTATGGCGCCAAAATCGGCATCATCGGGTTGAACGGTTCGGGTAAATCCACCTTGCTGAAAATCATTGCAGGCATTGAGAAATCGTATCAGGGCGAGGTCGTGTTTTCGCCGGGTTATTCGGTAGGCTACCTCGAACAGGACCCCCGACTGGATGACGCCAAGACCGTGAAGGAAATCGTGCAGGAAGGCGTACAGGAAATCGTCGACCTGTTGAAGGAATACGGGGAAGTGAACAACCGTTTCATGGAACCGATAAGCGACGACGAGATGAACCAACTGATGATCCGCCAGGGCGAACTCACCGAACAGATTGAGCACGCGGGCGGCTGGGATCTCGACAGTAAGCTCGAACGCGCCATGGATGCGCTCCGTTGCCCGGACGGCGATGCACCGGTGGCCGCTCTTTCGGGAGGCGAGCGCCGGCGTGTGGCTTTGTGCCGCTTACTGTTGAGAGAACCCGATATTCTGCTGCTGGACGAACCGACCAATCATTTGGATGCCGAATCGGTACAATGGCTCGAAATGCACTTGCAGCAATACAAGGGTACGGTGATCGCGATCACGCACGACCGTTATTTCTTAGACAATGTGGCCGGATGGATCCTCGAACTCGACCGTGGCGAAGGAATTCCCTGGAAAGGAAATTATTCGTCGTGGCTCGAACAGAAAACCAAACGGATGGCCCAGGAGGAAAAGCAGGAAAGCAAACGCCGCAAAACGCTTGAACGCGAGCTGGAATGGGTGCGGATGGCGCCTAAAGCGCGTCATGTCAAGGCGAAGGCGCGCCTCTCGGCCTACGACAGGATGATGAGCGAGGATGTGAAACAGAAGGAGGAACGGTTGGAGATATTTATCCCCAACGGCCCTCGCCTGGGCGACAAGGTGATCGAAGCACAGAACGTGTCTATGGCTTATGGCGACCGGCTGCTGTTCGACAACCTCAACTTCAAGCTGCCGCCGGCAGGCATTGTGGGTGTAATCGGCCCTAACGGCGCCGGTAAAACCACGCTTTTCAGACTTATTATGGGGATGGAAAAACCGGATACCGGAACTTTCGAAACAGGCGAAACGGTAAAGATATCCTATGTAGACCAGAGTCATCGGGATATCGATCCTGAAAAGACCGTGTATCAGGTTCTTTCGCAAGGCAATGATCTGATTTCGCTGGGCGGGAAGCCGGTGAACGCGCGTACGTATGTGTCGCGGTTCAATTTCAGCGGCGCCGACCAGGAAAAGAAATGCAGCATGCTTTCGGGCGGCGAACGGAACCGCCTGCACCTGGCGCTGGCCCTCAAGGAAGAAGGCAACGTGCTGCTGTTAGACGAACCGACCAACGATATCGACGTTAACACCCTGCGCGCGCTCGAAGAAGGTCTGGAAGATTTTGCCGGCTGCGCGGTGGTGATTTCGCATGACCGCTGGTTCCTCGACCGTATTGCGACTCACATCCTTGCATTTGAAGGTAATTCGAACGTGTATTTCTTCGAAGGATCGTATTCCGAATACGAAGAAAACCGCAAGAAACGGCTTGGCGATGAAGGGCCGAAACGAATCAGGTACCGGAAATTGATGTAACTCCCACCCTCCCCCCGGCCCCTCCCTTAAATGGGGTGAAACAAGTAATAGCGTGGTAAAGCGGTATTGTGGATTTCACTCCATAATAAGATAAAGTATCTCCATCAATTATTGATATGCTTAGAATAAGTTGTTTCGTATTTTTCATCTGTTTGGTTGATCCTGCTTTTTCTCAGAATGAACTGTTTCATCCCCGGCAGTTATGTGAAGATGCAGAGTTTTATTTTCAAACCATTGAGCAGGTGCATCCCAATCCGTATGCTTACAAATCCATAGGGTATGTGGAACGGTTGAAAAAATCCATACTTGACAGGTTAAAGCATGTTTATGATATGGATAAAGGGGAATTTTATAGAATACTGGCGACGATGAATCATTGTTTTGACACACATGCGAGCATCGGTGGAAATCTTACAAACTCGTTCGTAAAAAAATATATTGAGGAGGATGGAAAGATCCTGCCTCCCGTCCGTATAGAAGGAGATAGCGTATATATGACGGTAAGAGGAGAGAAAGTTAAGTTGACATCCATCAATGGTATTCGGCCAACGGATATTTTATCAACAATGAAACTATATCTCTCACCGGAACAGAAAAATGTTCGTCTTTCAATGTGTGAGGAAAATTTTGCCGGTTTTCTGTTGTTATATTATCAAAAAAGTCCTTTTGAGTTGATCGGTATATCCGCTAAAAACGAAAAAATACAATGGACCGAAGAAGGAGTAAAGCCGAGTAGCATCTTTGTTGAAAAGGAATATGCCAAATACAGGCATTTTATCTTTAAAACAGACAGTATGGCTATTCTTGAACTTAATTCATTTGATCAAATTGATCATGATAGCTTCAGGCTGGATATGATTGCTTTTTTTGATTCGATCCGGATATGCGGAGTAAAACATCTGTTTGTTGACCTAACTCGCAATAGAGGTGGAAAGCTCTCTCCGGGGCTAATATTGCTGGATTGCATCAAGCATGATACGATTTTCTATACCTATGAGACAGTAAGGAAAGTATCGAGACAATCCCGTGATTTGGGGTTCAAATGTTCTGAAGAAGATATCGGCAAAATGATCCGGGAATCATACCATAAAACCATATTGCTGCCGCCACAGCCGGCAGGATATACGGGAAAAATATACTTTCTACAGGGTATCGGCACCATGTCGGCAGCAGACCAGCTGTGCAGAATCGTAGCCCAGAATGTCGGCCTTGGAGTAAGAATCGGCAGAGAAACAGGAACGCCGGTAGAATTCTATTCATACACACTGTCATACAAATTGCCCAATACCGGACTTAGTTTTTATTGCCCGGTATATTATTACCATATACCTGTGCCGACAACAAAGGACGGATTCGTATATCCCGACATTCCTTATTCCCTGGAGAACTCGAAACCGAAGAATGCGGGTCAATTGAAAGAGATATTAACCCATGTAAAGAATGATCAACTATAATTCGTTATATGAATTGCAAGCGTCCCTCGCTTTAGCGTTTGAAAAGCTTGATCAGACAAATATTTGACGAGCATTGATGACAGGAGTATCTTTTCTATCGATGATGAGCACGCTCTTCCCATTCGGGCTTGGGGCTTGGGGCTTGGGGCTTCTCCTGCTTTTTACCGCTTTTCTTATCCATGCTTCCTTCTCCATCTCATCAGGTTTTTACGTACGCGCCTTTTGCCGGAGACACACCAAAGAGAAACTGATTGCACTGACATTTGACGATGGGCCGCATCCGGCATACACGCCCCAAGTGCTCGATGTATTGAAACAATACGGCGTAAAAGCTGCTTTCTTTGTAATTGGCGAACGCATTGCCGGGAATGAGAACATTTTAGAACGAACATGTATGGAGGGACACCTGATCGGCAATCATTCATTTACCCACAAAAATACATTTCCTTTATTTGGCAGGGCAAAGATGGTCTTTGATCTGTGTCTGTGCGATTCAACCATTGCCCGTACCGTTGCGCCGTGTTCCGGATGGTTTCGACCTCCGTTCGGGGTAATCAACCCGAATGTGGCGAAGGCGGTTAAGATGCTGAAGTATCAAGTGGCGGGATGGAGTATCCGTTCGCTGGATACCGTCAAATCCGATAAGGATCGGGTGGTGAAACGTGTGGTTTCGCGCTTGCACCCGGGGGCTGTCATCCTCTTGCACGATCCTCTGCCGGATGCGCCTTATATACTGGAACAAGTGATACGACAAGCTGTTGGAAAAGGCTACCGTTTTGCCCGGATAGATGAATTGGAAGCGTCGGACGTTTGATTTACAGAAACAGAAACCCTAACCCGATTTTATCACCTCTGTCAGGGTCGAGACCGCTGACAGGGTGCACTTCAAAATTTGGCACACGATATCGGTTATTTTTCCTATCTTTGCTCTATAAAAATTTTAAGAAAATGGAATACGGGCAAAAAACATGCGGGCAGCGTTCCCGCAAAGGCGAACGGCACGGAGGAAACGGGGCATCTGGCAATTGCTGCAAGGCTTGGGGTTTCTTGCTTTTGGCATGGCGTAGTCTGGAGACTGTGCCGAGCGGGAGTAGCCTTGAGCAGGATGTGACTGACCGTAGCGAAGCCGTGAAAAGAGACGATATTTTATGAAACCATGGAAAAGAATAAAAATTAAAAGTCATGATTATAGCAAATCCAATATATGACACGGTCTTCAAGCGACTGATGGAGGATAACGAGACTTCAAAGTTTATAGTAAGTACTCTTTTAGGCAAGCCTGTAGTTTCCATCGAAGTAAAATCACAGGAAGTAACATACATGGAAGACGAACAGGAGAAAGCGCTGGCGGTAGCTCTGCGCATGTACCGGCTTGATTTTGTTGCAACTGTCCAAACCGGATCCGACGAATACACGAAAGTGTTGATAGAAGTTCAAAAAGCATTGAAAATAACCAATCTCAACCGGTTCAGGCGTTATATTGCCGAGCAGTATAAACGGAATGATGTGATTGACGGCAGGGAAACAGCCCTGCCGATAATTGCCATCTATATTTTAGGGTTCGAGTTGCCGGAGATTGCGACGTCCTGTGTTCGTGTGAACAACAACTATTTCGATGCAGTCCATGAAGAAGATATTGATGTAAAAAGTCATTTTATAGAACGTATAACGCACGACTGCGTGGTGGTACAAACCCGTAAAATAGAAAAGGAACGCTACACGACAGATCTGGATAAACTGCTGAGCGTGTTTATACAGGACGATTTTGTTGATGATAAAACGACAAAATACTATCATTATTTGATCGAAGACAAAAATATTCGCCGGATAACGGATATCCTGCATTACTGCGCTTCCGACGCCAAAGAACGGGCAAGGATAGAAGCCGAAATCGAAGCATGGGAGACTTATCAGGAATTGCTGGAATCCTCGGAAAAAGACTATCGGCAAAAACTTGAACAGAAGGAAGC
>JAISCQ010000191.1 GCA_031265445.1 Bacteroidales bacterium | reverse complement strand
TGCGCTCGATAGTCCGCCCGCGCCAGCGCGAGACAGCCACAGAGAGAGAGAGAGAGAGAGAGAGAGAGAGAGAGAGAGAGAGAGAGAGACTTACATTAAATATATAGCATGCGCGCGCGCAAAATTTAGTAAATATTTTTCAAAACTATTATACCCCCGCTATGTCGTATCATACGATATAGCGGTTTTTTATTTTTATACATATCGTATTGTATTCACTTCCAAAATTTTAGAATTATGGCAAAGCAAAAGAGAAATGTAGTAACCTACGGATTGAGTGGGAAGGTTGGCGATTTGCTGGTATTTCGTCAAGTGGGCGGTAAAACCGTCGTATCGAGGATTCCGGAACAGCCGAAGAAGGTATCGGAAAAACAGGCAAAGCAGCGTCGGCGATTCCGTCAGGCGGTGATTTATGCAAAGTCCGCGGTCGAATCCCCCGAAACGAAAGCGATTTACGGTGAAATTGCCGCAAAGAAAGGCAAAACGCCATTTATTGTCGCGGTAGCCGATTTTCTCCATGTCCCGGAGATTCAGCACATCGACCTGTCGGACTATTCCGGACAGATTGGCGACACGATCAGGATTGAAGTTGAGGACGACACGATGGTTAAATACGTGCACGTCCGTATCATTACCGCTAACGGGACGCTGATAGAGGAAGGTCAGGCAACCCCCGACATTTCGGGATACATCTGGACTTATATCGCCGAACAGAATAACGAACGGTTTAATTACGGTAAAATCGTTGTTTCGGTATCCGATTTGCCCGGTAATATCGTGGAAGAATCGGAAGAACTCATTTAACGGATCGTTGAAGCGAATTATCAAAAGGGAATCACCGAAGGGAGACCGAAGGATCACCGAAAGCACACCGAAGGGAGACCGAAGACACACCGAAGGAAGACCGAAGGATCGATCATAAATCGACCATTACATGACTCAAAATCAATCATCATCCAAAATGTAAATGCCTATGGAAAAGTAACCCGTATATCTAAAAACAAAAGGCACACAGAATGTACCACCATCCTGCATGCCTCCGGAGTTTATCCTGTTGCCGTAAACAACAGGAAGTCATTAAATCGTGAAATTTAATATGTCAAAAATATGCAAAGTAAGTTTAATAAATTCAAATTCTCCATTATTTTATGGAGGTTCATATCTTTTCAATTTTTCAACCGCGACTTCCGGCATTCGACGATTGTTTTTGTCTGCACAGCGGTACTGCTGGTATCGTGCGGAAGCGAGGAGAAGGAAAAAGCCAGGTACGACCCGGATCAGCCTTCCCGGATTTCCACATTTTATCCTAATGAGGGAAAATACCAGGAGAAGATCATGCTGACCGGCGTCAACCTTCCGACAGACCCCAGTCTGGTGAGGGTGTATTTCAACAACAGGCGCGCGCCTATGATCGGCGGGACGACGGAGCGCATGTATGTGCTGGCTCCGAGGTTGCCGGGCAATGCGGACGGTTACGATGCACCGGGTACGGGAATAGGTCACTGTATCATATCGGTAGTGATCGCAGGCCAGGATTCGACCACCTATCCCGACACCTTCCTGTACGAAGAATCCATCACCGTTTCTACCGTTGCGGGCAATGGCGATCAGGAACATTTTGAAGAAGGGAATTTGGCAAGCGCCATCCTGCAACCGAAATATATTGCCTGCGACAATGACGGCAATGTTTTCATATCTAACTGGCGCGCCGATGACGGTCGTGGTTTTTGCTACATATGCCGCCTCAATGAGGAGGAGAACTCCTTCACCCGCTTGCGGAGCACCGCGAAGGAAAGCAATGTCCCCTGCGTCGATCCGGTAACCGGCGTTGTTACGATTCCTATAGAAACGATGGGTTCATTTATTAGTGCAAACCCCAATGAATATTGGGCGCCCAGGGACCGGGACATGAAGTTTCAAAACTGGACGCCGCCGAACGGATGGAAGCACGCCATGGTAGTGAACCCTACGGACGGGATGATTTATACGCGCTGGTATCAGGGATCAATCGTCAGAATCGATCCGAACACGTATGAGACCTACCGCATCGCCGAGTCCGAACAGGGCGACAGTTACGGGTTGACCTTCCGTCCCCAGGAGCCTAATATCATGTATATATCCTTCAGGAATAATGCGGGCATTTATGCCAATAGCATCGCAACCGTTGATGTGTCTGCCGGTAAAGATCTTGAGGAATTAGACCCTGCTGCGGCAAAGCTGGCCGTCGAAGCTACCCTGCAACGGGTCAGCAGTCCTTCCACGGGCGGGGGTCATCGCGACGGACCCTTAGCAACCGCCCAGTTCCGGAATTTGGGCCAGATTTTCTGCGATCAGGATGGGTTTATCTATGTCGCCGACAGGGAAAACCACTGTATCCGCAGGATCACGCCCGAAAACCAGGTGGAAACCGTGCTGGGTATTCCCGGTACGCCCGGATGGAGAGACGGCACCAGGGACGAAGCCCTGTTCAGGAATCCGACAGGCATCGCCATCGCTTCCGACGGTTCGGTTTACATCGCCGATAATGGTAATTCACGGCTCAGAAAACTGTCTGTTAATTAATAACTATTCATATTAATAATTATATGTATTATATCAAAAAGAGTGTAAAAAACAGCATCAGACGCGTATCTGTGCTGTTCGCGCTACTGATGACTGTTTGTCTGGCGCTTCCGGCGCAACAGCAATCCTCCGCCTTTAACATGGGAGGAACCGTATATGACGAAACCGGCGAGACGTTGCCGGGGGTTTCCGTGTTTATTAAAAACAAGATCAGCATCGGTACTGCCACCGATATGAATGGAAAATTCTCCATCAAAGCGCAACGCGGCGACATGATCGTATTTCATTTCATCGGTTACGCGGACGTAGAATTCCTGGTAACGGAACAAAAACAGGACATTGAAATACGCTTTACCGAGTCGGCGCAGCAACTGGAGGAAGTAGTCGTTACCGGTTTAGGACAAACCCAGCGCAGGATTTCGTCGGTAGCCGCCATTGCGACCGTTGACGTCAAAGAACTGCAACAGCCGGTAGCCTCCGTCGCCAACTTGCTGGGCGGTCGTGTAGCAGGGGTTGTATCGCTGCAATCCAGCGGCGAGCCGGGGAAAAACATTTCGGATTTCTGGATTCGCGGTATCGGCACCTTTGGCGCCAATGCCAGCGCGTTGGTACTGATCGACGGACTGGAGGGCGACATCAACAGCCTTGACCCCGCCGACATCGAAAGCTTTTCCATCCTGAAGGACGCATCGGCGACTGCTGTTTACGGCGTGCGCGGGGCTAACGGCGTGGTATTGATCACCACCAAAAGAGGACAGACGGGTAAATTGACCATTACGGGCCGCGCCAACTTTACGCTGTCGCACCTGAAACGCGTACCCGAATATCTGCGGGCTTACGATTATGCCACCCTGGTCAACGAAGCCATGCTGGTACGGAACGAAATTCCCATATACAGCGCCGTGGAACTGGACATCATACAGGACGGTTCCGACCCCGACCTGTATCCGGACGTGAACTGGCAGGACGAAATCCTGAACCGTAATTCATGGAAACAGTCCTATTATGTGAGCGCCAGGGGCGGGGCGCAGATGGCGAAATACTTCATCAGTATGGGGGGCAGCAGCGAAACCGCCGCCTACAAATACGACAAGAACAGCGCATACGCCGCCAACTCGGGCTATAATACCTACACCTACCGCCTCAATTTAGACCTGGAACTGTCGCCTACCACCACTCTATTTTTCGGTACCGACGGCTTCCTGTCTGTCAAGAACAATCCGGGAATAGCCGACACCGACTACATATGGGACGCTCAGGCAAGGCTTAACCCGACGCTGCTGCCTGTACGGTATTCCAACGGACAGTTTTCGGGAGTCGGTACGGGAAATACTTTTGCACCCACCACGATGATCAACCACATGGGCAGGCGTACGGAACAGGAATATAAAGGGAAAGCCACGATAGCGGTGAACCAGGACCTGTCATTCCTGCTGAAGGGTCTGAGAATAAGAGCGCAGGGCGCATACGACATCACCAGCTGGTTCACGGAAAGACGCTCTTTGCAGCCGGCTCTTTACCAGGCGGTAGGACGCAACAACCAGGGCGAACTGATCACGATCCTCAGGCAATCGGAGCAAAATATCTTTTATTATTATTCCACGAACCAGTTCCGTAAATACCATTTTGAAAGTACGCTGAATTACGATATGGTGTTTAGCGACGTTCACCGTGTAGGCGCGCTGGTGTATTATTACCTCAGCGACGAGAAAAAAGCGTCGGACGGCTATTCCAACCTGAGTTCCATTCCGAAGAGGTACCAGGGCGTATCGGGTAGATTGACCTACGGTTTCAAGGATACCTATATGATCGACCTGAACTTCGGGTACACCGGTTCCGAAAACTTTAAGCCGGGCAGCCAGTATGGTTTTTTTCCTTCGGTAGCCCTGGGATGGGTGCTGTCCGGATATGACTACGTGAAGAATAATATGCCCTGGGTGAACCTTTTCAAGATCAGGGGTTCGTACGGAACCGTAGGCAATGACCGGATTTCCGGCGACCGCCGTTTTCCCTACCTGACCACTGTTATTGACGGCAATTATGCGCCATGGCAATCCCCGTCGTCGACGTATGTGCTTACGGAAACCACGATCGGCGCCGATAACCTCCAATGGGAAAAAGCAAGCAAAGCCAATGTGGGTATCGAAGGCCGTTTCATGAACGACCAGATTTCTTTTGTGGTGGATGTTTTCAACGACGTTCGCAACGGCATTTTCATGCCGCGCGTACAGGTGCCGGGTTATGCCGGGTTGATGTCCATGCCCTACGGCAACGTCGGCAAACTGAGAAGCTACGGTACGGACGGCAATGTGAGCTACCTGCATGTATTGAACAAGGATATGAATTTCACCATCCGGGCGAATTATACCTTCGCCAAGAACGACGTCAAGGACTGGGAAGAAGCCAACCCGAAATACCCCTATCAGTCGAGGGCGGGATATTCCCACAACTCCGTACGCGGATTCCAGTCGCTCGGCCTGTTCAAGGATGAATACGATATCCAGACCAGCCCGGTACAATCGTTCGGGACGGTCATGCCGGGCGATATCAAATACAGGGACATCAACGGCGACGGTATTATCGACCTCGACGACAAGGTTCCCTTGACGCATCTCGCAGGCGCTGCCAAAGACAACCCGCCCATGCTGATGTTCGGATTCGGCGGCGAGTTTGCTTACAAGCAGTTTACCGTAGGCGTCATGTTCAAGGGAACGGGTAATACGGATGTGATCCATATAGGGGATGGCTACGGCTACGGTTATATGCCTTTTTACAGCGGACAGGAAGGCAATGTGCTGTCGCTTGCCAACGACCCTGCCAATCGCTGGATTCCCCGGGAGTACTGCGAAGCGAACGGCATCCCCCTATCGTACGCCGAAAATCCGAATGCGCGCTTCCCCAGACTGTACTACGGGCGGAACGCCAACAATACGCAAACGTCCGATTTCTGGAAAACGAACGCCCGTTATTTACGCCTGCAGGAAATCACCATCAATTACAATTTCAAGCGGCCGGCGCTGCAAAAAGTCGGCATATCGTCCATTGATTTCCAGTTAATGGGCACCAATCTGTATGTTTGGGATAAAATCAAGATATTCGACCCCGAACAGGCCTTTCAAAACGGGAATGTCTATCCCATACCCACCACCTTTACCTTGCAGGTATACATCAATATGTAATGATTAAACGAAGAAGAAAATGAAGAAAATATTCGTTATTTTGATACCCTTCACGGTTATTTTTACATCGTGTAAGGATTTTCTGAGTATAGACAAGTACTTCAGCGACGAGATCAAGTTAGATTCCGTTTTTACCGAGAAGCGTTATGTGGAAGCCTACCTGTGGGCTACCCCGATGTTTTTTGATGACGAAGGCTCTTTGCTGCAAAACACCGGCACGCCCGGCCCGCTGGCTACCGACGAGGCATTTACCGCCATGGGAGTGCAGCACGGATACAACGGGGTAGCGTTTGCGATGGACCAGGTATCCGCGCGATGGCTGGCCGCCCCGGGCGCCGTCAATGAAAGGCTCAATATCTGGCCCAACATGTATGTCGTCATCCGCAGGTGCAACACCATCCTTCAGCGCATCGACGAAGCAGGGGACATGACAACGGTCGAAAAGTTTAAAATTACCGGTAATGCCAGGTTCATGCGGGCTTACGCATATTATAAGCTGCTTTTGAATATGGGACCTCCGATTCTGGTGGGCGACGAGCTGGTGGCAAACAACGAGAGCCTGGATTTTTACGACCGCGGCCGGTGCACTTACGACGAGGCGGTGGAATATATCTGCTCCGAACTGGAGGAAGCGGCCAAGTATTTAGACCCGAAAACTTCCATCATGGATTTCGGGAGGCCCACCAGAGGCGCCGCTTATGGCTTGATTGCACGCCTCCGGCTGTATCATGCCAGTCCGCTGCACAACGGAGGAGATATTGCACGGCAGGTTTACGGCACGTGGAGACGAAAAACGGACGACGTACAGTACGTATCGCAGACGTATGACGAACGCCGCTGGGCTTTAGCCGCCGCGGCAGCCAAAAGAGTGATCGACCTGAACCAGTACAGCCTGCATACGGTGATATCCGATAACAGCACCAAAGGGATGCCCGTCAATATTACGTCCGACGCGGACTATTATGACCCGTGGCCCAACGGGGCAGCCGGAATAGACCATTTTAAATCCTATTCCGATATGTTCACCGGCGAAGCGGTAGCCGCTACCAATCCGGAGTTTGTGTGGGGATGCAACAGTTCAACGCTTACCGGCGACACGCGGATGGCTTTTCCCAATACAAACGGCGGATGGAACGGAATGGCCGTTCCCCAAAAAATAATTGACGCCTATTCCATGTTCGACGGACGCGCGATTGATGATTACAGCCCGGACTATCCCTATTCCGAAACGGGATTTTCGCCGGCGCAGGAAATGTTTTCGGAATACCAGCTCAATGCCAATGTGTACAATATGTACGTCAACCGCGAAATGCGCTTCTATGCGAGCATCGGGTTCACCAATGGCTTCTGGCCCTTAGAATCCTGCACCTCGAGCAAGACAACCACTATTTCGTACCTGTTCGACGGTAACAACGGAAAGAACACGTCATCCGATCCGCTCAACCATACGCCTACCGGTTATGTGATTAAAAAGTTCATCCACCGGCAGGACGCCTGGAACGGCGACAATGCGCGACGCATGCCCAAAGCGTACGCGATAATCCGTTATGCCGATATCCTGCTGATGTATGCCGAAGCGCTCAACAACCTCACGCAAAGTCATACCGTTGAGGTGGATGACGTAGCGCAAACTTATTCCAGAGACCGGGCGGAGATCGGGAAGGCGTTCAATCAGGTACGCCACCGTGCAGGGCTTCCCGGGCTGACCGACAGCGAACTGGCCGGCGTTGCCACCGTGCAGCAATTGATTGAAAAGGAACGCATGGTTGAATTTCTTTTTGAAAATTCGCGTTATTTCGATGTCCGTCGCTGGGGAAAATACGAAGAGAGCGAAAGCCAGTCCATCAGGGGAATGAATATTGAGGGCAATGCCGACAGTTATTACCGCCGCGTTGTTCCCAACTCAAGCCTCATAGGCGCCCGCGTCGTTCACAGGAAGTTGCACCTTGTCCCGCTTCCTTTGGACGAAGTGCGCAGGCTCCCCTCGTTAGACCAGAATCCGGGATGGGAAAATTAATTGATCAATCAAAAATCAAAAATCAAAAATTGAATGACATGAATAGATACATCCGATTAGTTATGGCTGTCATGCTTGTCTGCGGAACCGTTTCCTGCAACAGGGATGAAGTGTTTGAACAGGAGCAGTACAAAAACGTATTTGCCCTGGTGAGCGGAACCGACAATGTTTCCGAATGGTTTCACGATCTGCGGAAACCGGAATCCGTAGGATACGTATCGGCTTCGCTGGGCGGAAGCAATCCGTCGACAAAAGAAATCAGGGTCGCGCTGGTGGAAGATACGAAGCTGATAGACGCGTACAATTCAACCGCCTACGACGCGAACACGTCCCGTTATATCAGACCCCTGTCAAGGGATCAATATACCATTGACACGTATGATTTTACCATTCCCACAGGCGACGTGAAGGCGTCCATACCGGTTAGTATCAGGCCGGGCGGTTTATCGCCCGATTCCTCCTACTTTATCGCCCTGAAAGTGGACACCTATTCTGCCTACGAGGTCAATCCCGAAAAGGACTTTGTTCTTTACCGGATACGAACCAAAAACTGGTGGTGCGTACAGGGCGGAAGCGCTTACACGCAGCGTGGCGACCGGGTGCAACCGAATACCGGCAGCAGTCCGATGCAGGTTTTCGGCTCGAAACGCCTGTATCCGCTTACCGAAAGAACAGTTCGCGTACTGGCAGGCACCGAACTCAATGACGATTCCGAAGCAGAGGTTTTCAGGAAGCGCTCCATGATTCTTACCATCGGCGATGATAATAAAATAACCATCCGCCCGCTTTCCAACAGTCTCGTTATAAATCAGGTAGACGGTGATGAAGAATTTCCGAATGTTGTATTACTGAACAACGACCGTTTCAAGTATTACAAGACGTTTCTGCTCTGTTATACCTATGAACATTCCGACGGCGTCACCTACCTCATGCGGGAAGAATTGCGTACCGAGTATGTGCCGGACAGTCAGGATCCCCGTTTTTTAACCCAATAATGAAAAATGAACATGAAAGTAAAGAATCAAATGAACAACAGCCGTATCGCCGGCGTATGCCTTCTGTTGCTGAGTTGTATCACAGGATGCGACCATTACGAGCGGAAGGGAGATGTAACGCCCGATATCACCGTCAACGAACAGTCGTTGAATCTCTTTGTCGGCGAAACGGCGCAACTGAAAGCCAGTCCCGTCGAAGTCGCCTTTACCTGGTTGAGCGAAGATCCGGAAGTAGCCACGGTTGACGACCATGGTCTGGTAACAGCCGTGAGCGGAGGAGCAACCGTCATCGTCGCCCGTTCCGGCGACATGTCCTGCAACGTGCCGGTGAACTCCCTCGTCAAAATTCCGCTGACAGGGTTCAGTTTGAACGTCGCATCCGTAGAAGCGAATCCCGGAACCCAGGCGGAATTATGGGTGATCCCGGAGCCGTCGAATGCCAATGACGCCTCTTTGCCGGAGTGGCATTCCCGTGACAGGAATATTGCCACGGTGGATTACAAGGGCGTCATTACAGGCGTAAACGAAGGGACAGTAGACGTGGTATGCACCATCAACGGCATCGAAAGGGTAGCCGGCGTAGTAGTGTGGGCTACCAAACCTTTCAAGGGACCGCATACGCTTTCCGCCGACAACCCCTATACGCTGAAAGCCGTTGATTTCGACTACGGCGGCAGGGGCAACGCCTGGAATGATAACAATACCGGGGCAAATCAGGCCGGTACGGCCGGTACCAATTACCGGGTTAACAACGGCGACAACAATGCCGGAAGCGTCGGCATCGAAGGCGCAGGTAATAATCTCGGCTATACTGTAGCAGGCGAATGGTTGGTCTATACGATCCAGGTGGAAGACGCCGGCGATTACAAAGTGGAAGCAGAAATAGCATGTAATGGCAACAGTGTCTACCGTATCGAATTAGACGGCGTTTTTAATGATGGCTATTGGAAAAGCTGGATACCGGTGATCAGCAGTCCCCAATATGCCAGTACAGGCGGATGGAGTAACTACCAATGGAAGACCGAAGATAACCATGTCATGACGTTAACGGCAGGAGAGCACCGAATCAGGTTCGTCTTTGGCAACCCAACCGCTTTCAATTTCAGAAATTTGAGATTTACGTATCAACCGTAAGAATCCAAAGGTCAGTGTTTTATGCAAATATCAATGTGTTTATCAATTATCAATCAATTATCAATCAATTATCAATCAATAAATTCGTTATGAATAGACAAAAATTATTAGTAGGAGCAGGCGTTTTTGCCATAGTATGTGTGATGGCGGTTAACCTGCAGTATGCGTATTCAGATTATGGAATTCTGGATATTAGTATTCACAGCCAAATTTGGGCGCAACAAACCGGAACCGGAGATACCGGTACCGGAACTAGTTCCGGTGGAGGTACTCCATACGGAGTTTTTGATACTGGGGAAAACGGAATGTGTCATGTTGACGGTCTTTCATTTCCTCCTAACCATTTGTCATTACATTGGAATACTTGTACTGTATATACCTATACAAGATTTACTTCATCGTTCCAATCGTGTGACCCAGTGTATTTCCCCGATTACAGTTATATTTTAACCAGTGTTCATTCTTGGACTGGCAGTATATGTAGCGTTCCACAGCCTAATGTTTGTTGTTGGGATCCGAGCGTACAAGTTTGCCCCTGTGATATATAATAATTTTACGGCGATTACTCTTTAATAATTATTCTTTTGGGCATTGTTAATTATGTATAGATTTATATTAAATGCATTATTGTATATCAATCAACAAAATACTCAATATCTATATTTTGTTAGCAATGCCTCTTTTTAACGAATCATTGAGATTGTAATTAGATTTTTGTGTTATCTTTTATTATTATTGTGCAGGTTTTAACAAAAATGTATATGAAGCCAAGAGTATTAGTATTATTGTTTTATCTAATTGTTTTACTGATTTTCACAAAATGTTCGCAAAATGTTGAAAACTCCGCAGGAGATATTCAAGTTATACAGATTGATATGGATAAGATTGTGAAAAGTTATGACATGACCAATATTATTGATACCTCATTCTCAATTGTTCCATTAGAAACCAACGATGATTGTTTGATTGGAACGATAGATAAATTGGAAATAAAAGCGGATCGTATCTACATTTTTGATAATATGTCTAAATCCATATTTATTTTTAACATGGATGGTAAATTTATTAACAAAATAAATGCTTATGGCAGAGCTCCGGGAGAATATTTTGCAATTAGTGCTGCGACGGTAACTGACTCTACAATCATTATACTTGATATTGCATTGCGCAAGTTATTAGAATACAGACTATCAGGAAAATTCATCAAAGAAGATAACAAGATATTAAACAAATTGTGGGCTTGGGATATGTTCTTTTACAATGGCTTTCTTTATTATGTGAACGACTGGGGAATCGTGCGTGCTGGACGTTACCGATTATTTACGACACCACTTTCTTTGGACAAACTTGACACACATTTGCCCTTTAAAGAAGCACCGATTGCTTTAGGCATTAAAGGTCCGAGGTATTCGATATATTCTGATGGTTTTTCAGTAATATATTCGGGAGTGGACGCTATATTCGGATTGAAGTCAGATGGTACTATCGAACGCAAATACACAGTTGATTTGATGGGAGAAAGAATAAAGTATAAGTCAAAGATCGTTAATAAAGTACTGGAGGAGAATCCAAAAGGGAAAATAATAGGTATTGAGAAGATTTTTGAAACCGACCGATATCTGTTTTTAGAATTATCCAGATTACATGAAATGTATCTGTTATGTATTTATGACAAACAAAATGGGGTAACTACGCTTACCGAAGGGGGACATCTGATCCATGATTCTTTAGGTTTTCTATTTTCTTATTTTACGTGGATGATGGGTGATAAGATTATCATTAGTTATGATGCATTTAACTTTTTGGAAATTTATAAACATGTTTGGTCTGTGTCCGATTTTCCAAATAAAAATGTAAATAATGCGATAAAAAGGGTTGCTTCACAGTTAAAAGAAGGCGATAATCCAGTATTAATCATCAGCCATCTGAAATGAAAACAAAATTTCTTATACTTGGGTTATCAGTATCCCTTGTTTTTTGCTTGACGCTGATTGTTGCGATGAAAAAGATGATCGACATGCGCATCGGGCAGTTGCAATCGAATTCTGCATCCTATTACCAAACACGACTTGAGGAAATATCACAAATACGACCATACGAATGGATATCGGAAGGTTATCGGTTATCATCCGATCTTGAGGTTACCACTGATAATGATCGCCAAGTTCTTCTAAAGGATATTATTAAGGTTCCTACATTAATCTATCGTTTTACAGATACAAATTGTAAAGGTTGCATAGAGAATCGTTTTATGCTCCTACAAAAGGAAAATAGAGATGTGCCGGAAAATATTGTCATTTTGTGTACTCCTTCCACAATGAGAGTTTTGAGGATATTAAATAATGTTCATGGTCTTAAATTCAAGTTATATATATTATCAACTATGGACCTTCCGATAGATCAACAGCATAACTCCTATTTTTTTGTTATTCATCCGGACCTAACTAGCCATAGCTTTTTTACGATAACAGAAGAAACGTCCCTCAAAGCAGCTCAATATCTATCCATAGTAAAAAACAAAGTAAATATGAAATGAAGACAGAAAAATACATATTGTACGGGTTATATACGGCTCTTCCCTGCTGTTTGATAGCAATTATTACGATGAGTATGACTATCAGGCAGTACACAAGAGAATTACATTCGGATAAAGTTTTCTTTTATAAAGAGATCATTGAAAATATTTCATACTTGCAGTCTTATGAAATCATCTCAAATGGTTATCAATTACCTGCTGATTTTATGGTTACCACAGAAGAGGGGCAACAAGTTTTCTTAAAAGATGTGATTGATGCACCGGTTTTGGTATATCGCTTCACGGAAGAACAATGCATTGATTGTGTGGAACAACAGTTTAAGATATTTAGTTCTGAACAACAGAATATTCCTCAAAATATCATTTTATGGGGTTCATATTCCAATATCAGAAAGATTAAGGTTATTAAAAATACTTTTGGCGTTGATTTTAGGTCGTATAATGTTGGCAAAATTGATATTCCATTAGACAAGTTTCTCAACCCTTTCTTTTTTGTCATAACACCGGACTTGACTTGTTATAGTTTTTTTACAGCGATTAAAGAAAACCCTGCCATGACGATGCTGTATTTAACTACGATCAAAACTAAATTAGAAGATAAAAACATCAATTAAGAGCAAATGAACTCTATGCGCCATCACAAATTACTCTTAGCCATCCTATTCTGGTTTATTCCGCTCGCATTATCCGCTCAGCGCACCATCAGCGGACGCATCACCGATGCCAGTGATGGAAATGCAATATCCGGCGCTTCGGTTTTCTTTTCCAACACAACTGTAGGGACCACTACCGACGATGAAGGTAAGTACCAGCTCAAAATTCCGGGAGAGGGCAGTTACCGACTGACGGTTTCGCATGTGGGCTATCAACCGGTTTTCATGGATATTGATCCCGGAAAAACGCAGATAGCGCTTGATATTGCCATGTATGCGCCTGAAATGGAAGAAGTGACGATCACAACAAAACCCAGCGTCCGTAACAAGGATATTGACCTTTTCTGGAAGACCATACTGGGAAAGAAGCCATCCAAAAAAACTATTCAGGCAATGAATCCCGAAGCGGTTTATTATTACTATAATCCCGAAACGGATAAACTTACGGTTACATGTCGCGTTCCGCTACAAATAGTCAATCATGAAACGGGGTATCACATACAGTTTGTACTTAACTATTTTGTGGCAGACTATGGTGTTGATAATATTTCCTGGGAGGGGGAATACATGTTTACCGAACTTGAACCGGATCATGACGGGCAAATGAAAACATGGGAAATTTCCAGAAAGAAGATATACAGAACGACTATTGGAAATTTTATCAAGGCATTGTATCATGACAATACGTTGGAGGAGGGTTTTTTGTTTGTCAATATACAGGAACATCACACACCGGCTGAAACTAAAACAGTGGAGAACAAATTGGTTTTTAGCGATGGAAAATTATATCAAACCTACAACAACGCCACACACGTTACTTCACATCAATACGATCTGATAGACCCCGATTATTTCATTGTGACCGATTCTGTTACAGGCGATAAATCGTTTCGCATATCGCCTCATCAGGATGTTATGATGATTAGTTTTGGCAGACCGGTCACTCAACGGGATTTGGAAAAAGCGAAAAGTCAGGTGTCATGGGGAAAGATTGGCTCATACAGGAATAATATCTCTACTCCTGCGAGTCGGGTACTCATTTATCCCGACGGTTCTTACCAGAATCCGATACGTTTAACACCCATGTTTAACTCCTACTCGCTTTCGGGGCTTAATATGATGTTGCCTCTGGATTACTACCCTGGTGGCGAAACCGAAATGAACGCTTTTGCAGAAAACCGACCTGATGAAGCGCCGGAAACGTCCCCGCCTGCAACTTCTCTCACGAGGGTTGGCAAACGTTTTGACGAGCAGTTGAACGTGTTTCCGCAGGAAAAAATATATATCCAAACCGACAAGCCTTATTATATTACGGGTGAACGGATTTGGCTCCGCGCCCATGTGGTGGATGCGGCTACACACATACCTGCATTATTGTCGGGTAGCGTGTTTGTAGAACTGTTTGATGTGCGGGATTCGGTGGTGAGCCGTATCAAAACAGGCATTGGAAATGATCTGTACGGCGGATATATCGACATTCCCGAAGATACGCCGGAAGGAGATTATATTATCAGGGCATATACCGCCGCGATGCGTGATTTGGATGAAGATTATTTCTTCATGAAAACGGTCCGTATTGGCGATCCGATGTCCCGCATCATGCAGGTTCATCCCGAATTTCAATTCCTGTCGGACAAAAGAATCGGCGCCGATTTCCGGTTTTCGCACATTCGTCCTGCCGGCCCTGTCACCCCCGAATCGTTAAAAATCACGATCAACAGCGGCAAGTCGGTGAGTTTGAAATCAGCGGACGGCAAGTCGGGTTTCAGTTTTAATCTTGCGTCCGATGCAAAACAGCGGGTGATGCTGTTGGACGCCATGTATGACAGGAATCCGTTCCGTCAATACGTCAGGATACCCTTTCCGGATGATGACTTCGACGTATCGTTTTATC
>JAISCQ010000149.1 GCA_031265445.1 Bacteroidales bacterium | reverse complement strand
ATGGATACGGCTGTAAGTCCGTGTCTGAATATGATTTCCTGATTCGAACTTGCATCTTCGCTGATGGCGCTGCGCAGCACATTGACTCGGCGGGTCGTATCCGAAGTGCTGTACTGCGGTTTGTAATCGGCATCGCCGTATAAATGGATGTCGCCCTCGGCGCAGGCGTCAACTGCTGCCCTGCAGGCGTCAACTGCGTGCTGCCAGCGGGCGGGGTCATACTCTTGGTTGAAGAACGGCTCCCGGTTGTGGTCAAGAAAATTGTGATATTCCGTATTGCCGTTAAAAAACGGACTTGCCCGGTAAAGCAATACCCTTGCTTTCAACATGCAGGCTGCTGCATGGGTGAAACGTCCAAGTTCGCTGTACTTGTCCGTAATGATTACCGGGAGGTCTTTGCTTTCAATCACTTCGTCGAGCAAATCCATCACGTACTGGAAACAGTCATCCACCTTGTTGCGGTAAGTATCTCCGCCTGTTTCGCCGACAGGCGGCGTAACGCGCATCAAACATACCGGACCGTATTGCCGCAACAGGTAAAAAGTGTTGTATGCCTTGATCGTTTTGGCTTCGGCGATCATCCGCCTGCGTTCGGTGACCGTCAAATCTTCTACATTATTGACATTATCAATCAGTACGTTACATTCCCTGATGCCGGCATACAGATTACGTCCGGATCCACCTATTCCACTCGTCCCGCTCCAGTGATTGAACCATCCGGAGGAGGCGCTGTTCAAACCCTGAGCGGCAAGAATGCCGGAATTCTGGTTCTGGCGGTTCACGACCAACTCCATCGAGCCTGTGTATGCCGGGGAATCTTCAAACATGTCAAAAGGCAAAGCCCAGTAACAGGAATTCAAATACCGCAACGTCGTGTTGCGGTCTGCAAATATATTGTCCATTGTAGGAACCTGGTCGGGAACAATGTCCAGATAATCGCATGAAGCGAGGACGCCTGCCAGTATCCATAGAAGAAATTTACTTTTCATCTTTTCAAAAATTTATTTGTTAAAAACTGATATTCAAACCCACATTGATTACCCGCTGAAGCGGATAGCCCAGTCCGTTTCCTCCCATTTCCGGGTCCCAAATCTTGAAAGCGCTGATACTTGCCAGATTGGTACCGCTCAGGTAAACCCTCAAGCTGTTCAGGTATAACTTTTTGCCAAGCGCCTGCGGGATGGTGTATCCTATTTCGACTGTTTTCAGGCGAAGAAAGGAAGCGTCGTGCATGAACCAGGTACTCGTCTGTCCGTTATTTTCCACCCAGTAATCGGACAGGCGCGGCCAAAAAGCGTAAGGATTGCGGTCGCCTTCTTTCCAGTAATCATCCGCAATAGCCTTTATGACGGCGTTTTGCCCTATTTTTCCATCACCACCGTCGGGATCGTGGAAAGGCATGATGCGGCTTGCGTCCAGCCAGAACGATTGACGGGCGGATCCCTGGAAGAAGAACGAAAGGTCAAAGCCCCTGTATCCGGCGGAAAGTCCGAATCCGTAATTGATTTCGGGCACCGTAGGATAACCGATGGGAACGATGTCTAAGGGCGAAATTTTATAATCGCCGTTGATATCGCGGTATTTGATGTCTCCTCCCATGACTCTTCCGAACTGCTGCGGCGAATTTGCAACTTCGGATTCATCGGCAAACAAACGTTCCGCTACATAACCGTAGTTTTGATTGATTTTTGTTCCGACCCTCGACAGCCAGGGCGTTTTACTGTAATCGGGCTCTTCCCATTCCAATACCTTGCTGGTCGCATACGTAAAGGTTCCCCTTCCGGCAAGCCATAAATTTTTATCAAAAGCCTTTTCATAATTCAGTTCCATATCAATGCCCTGTCCCTGCGCGACACCCAGATTGGCTTTGGGCGGGCTGGACGGAATGATTCCCATGGTCGCAGGAATGACGCGTTCCAATAAAATATGGGTTCTCTTTTCCCTGAACAGATCAATATTGGCCGAGATGCCATTCGTCATGACAATTTCCGCCCCGGCATTGGTTTTATACGCTTTTTCCCAACCGATCGCATCGTTTCCATACCTGTTGATAGAGATTCCTGCGACGCCTCCTATTCCTGAAGTCGCCGAACCCATGAAAGCATGATGACCCGAATTCATATCGATTTCAGCCAGATAATAAAACCGGTCTTTGTTGTCGCCGATAGCGTCGTTACCTGCCATGCCGTAAGTCGCTTTCAGCTTGAAAGTGGAAAATATGCTTTTCAGGGGTTCAAAAAAGGCTTCATTCGACAACATCCAAGCCATGCCGACGGAAGGGAAAAACCCCCACCGGTGGGCTTTGGAGAATCGTTCCGATGCGTTGTACCCGAAGTTAAACTCTCCGAAATAACGGCTGTCGTAATTATAGGCCAAACGTCCTGCCAGTCCGATATTTCGATTGGGAAGCGACAGTTGCAGGTTGTCGGCAACTCCCTCTGTGTATGAACGCATGGTATAAACCAGCAATCCGTTTACACTGTGCTTTTTGGCAAAAGTGCGGTTATATTCCAGGGCCGATTCAAGATAGAAAACCACATTGATAACCCTGGCCCCCGGATTGTAGCCTATATAGTCCGTTCCCCCGTTTGGGTTCAGGTTCCATAACGTATAGGAGCCGTCGGAAAGATCGTAGGATTCAAGGTTGTAATAATAAGGACTGTATGAGCGGGTGACGTTAAATTCCGAATAACGGTTCATGTTTACCATGGCGCGAAATGAAAGGCCTTCGGTGAGCATATCCAGTTTCTGCCTGAGTTCAAACTGCGTCAGCGTCATGTTGTTGCTGTAATCCTTATAGCCCCTCAAAGCATCCGCATAAGGATTCAGGTAGTTCGCCATTCCATAGTTGCCGAAGAGTACCCTGTTGAGATTCTTCGTGGCTTCATCGGGTTCATAATAGGGCTTGAACAGTGTCGGATTCGCCTGCATCACTTTCCGGTATACTTCCGTTCCGCCGTCTATCGGGCCTGTATATTCGTCAAATGAGGAACTTAAACGAAGCACCAGTTCGGTTGTTTTGGTTATGTTCATATTCACATTGGCGCGAATAGCGTATTGCATCAGATTGACGTTTGTATTGAAATTGTTTCTTTTGTCAATGTGCAGGTTGCCGTTATCCTGGCTGATATTTGCGGCCACATAATACCGTACAACAGCGCCGCCGCCGCTAATACTCATGTTGGCGCGCTGATTGACGGACTGATTTTCGAACATTTCCGAATACCAGTCCGTAGCAGGATAAATATTCGGATAACGCCCTTCCTGCGTCATCCTGATTTTTTCGGGCGAATAAATATAAGCGCCGTCAGGATTTCTCGTCAATACGGATTCGTTGTGCATCTGCATGAAAGTGACGGGATCAGCCAGTTT
>JAISCQ010000114.1 GCA_031265445.1 Bacteroidales bacterium | reverse complement strand
GGTCTGGGCGCAGACCGTGTGATTGATTATCTTAAAGATGAATGGGCTGTTTTGGACGAAAAGTTTGACGTGGTTTTTGACGCCGTGGGGAAAATGAATATTGATAAAGTGATTGAAATAACCAAACCGCGGGGATGCTACATTCACACGGTAGCAACGCCCTTTATGGAAATTAAATTGCGGTCAAAACTGTCGAAAAGCAAAATTAAATTCATCGGTGGAACGTATAATGCAAATCGCGAACAGATGAACTTCATTAAAAGGCTTGCCGAAGAGGGTTTTATAAAGCCCGTTATTGACAGGGAATATTCCTTTAATGAAATACCTCTTGCCCACGAATATGTCGATAAGGGACATAAAAAAGGAAATGTTGTAATAAGATTATAGTGTCGAATAAAGAACATCGGATAACAGGCATTATAACCGACACCTGAGATAGTTGCTATCCGGGCGCTGCTGGATGACTGTACTGTTTTGAGGCTGAGCGACAGAATAAAAGACGTCGCTATCGCTTTGAAACAGAAATATGCCATCAAACTTCCGGATGCCGTGATTGCAGCCACGGCGATCTGTTCCGACTTGCCACTCGTTACAGCCGATACTGGTTTTCAAGCGTGTCGAAAGCCTTAACCTGGTTCTGCTGACGCTGTAATTTCTTTCTTCCCGGTTTTCCATCATTTCCTTACTCTCAAATTTCCATCCGTATCCCCGTAAATTTCTTTCCGCATTGCCGTTTACGGCGATGCGCATCCGCGTAAACGGCAATGCGCATGGAAATTTATCGCAATGCGGATAGAAATTTACGGGCGGCGCGGGCTTCTTTATTTTTTCTTTTTCTGGCTTTCGTTCAACAACTTGAGTGCATCCTGCAACTGCTGTCCCTGATCCGGATTCCTGTCTATTTCCTTCAATTTGTCATTGAGGCCGTCAGCGCTCTGTTTTACCTCATCCGCCGCTTTCTGATTTTCCGCTTTCGACTTGCCGGTTATCATTTCTAATAATCCGCTAGTGGGCAATGCCATCCGCTTATAGTCGCGCGGAACTGTGAACAGGCTGGCGGCTTGCGCCCCCTGCGCGATATTGCGCTTGATGTGCGGGTCGCGGCCGTACACGTCCGTTGACTGCCGTATCCATGTGTTGAGCGGCTTGTACATCCACTGGTGATAGTAGGTGGTTTCGCGATGCCCTGTGGTTGTTACTGTAGTGGTGGTATATTTCCAGTAGTCGCACTCGTAACCCTCTACATTTTCCGTTTTGATAAACTCCGCTTTCGTGTTTTCACTTTCTGTCATTTTCATTCCGAACATTTTGTTAGGGTCGGAAATCTGCGACCATGCCATCGTCATGACCGTTTTCTTTGCCGGGTCGAGAACATACATCATCATTGAGTCGCGGCGGAATATGTGAATGTATGTGCCGTCTCCATCTTTGGTGCCTTCCTGACGGAAGTTACCCTCTGCCGATACCCATTCTTTGGTCAGCAACTTGCCTCCGGGGCGTTCTTCATACACTTCGCTGTAGTGGGGAACCACCTGCGCCTTGGCGATTAATAGCGTTGCCAGTAAAAACAGCATAATGAATGATAATCGTTTCATTGCTTTGTCCTTTCTTTGATTAAAAACTGAGTGACGCCTGTTTCCCGTCAGCGCTGAATGAATAGTGTATCTGGCGGGTGTATTTATATTCTGATGTTTCCGTGAAACACCAGTTATAAGCGGTTTGCCCCGCTATGATGGCAGCCTCGGCGAGCGTACCGACCGCCGCTCCCTCCGCGACTCCCCTCTCCGTTATTTCAACTTTGTGGTTGCCGTTCTGCGACGCAGCTTTGGTGATGTCGAAAAGCATCTGTCCGTACCGCTCTGCGGTAGTTGTGCCGCCGACTGTGAAATCTACCGCGACATCCCGGGCTATGCCTTCCCTGGCTTTCGTTACCGTCCAGCCGTCGGGCAGGGGAATATCAATACCTTCCCTTGTGGCTTTGATAACTGCCTGCCAGTTGCTTGTGTTCGTGTCTTTTACTTTAAGATCGGCGCTTTGTGCAGGCGCTGCCTGTTCCGTACTTTCAGACGTTGCCGCCTGATTTTGCTGTTTGTTTCCGCCACCACTGCAGGCGGTCATCACTGCGAGGCAGGCAAACATTGTTGCCACATTCCTCATTCTTAAATTTACGTTTGTCATTTTATGAAAAAAATTATGTTGAAATTTTATTTGTTACCAGCTATATCCCGGATCGTCGTCGTTTGAAATATCTTTCGGCGTGTATGACTTGAGATAGTTTTCAAGAATTTTATCTATCTGAATAACCGTTACTTTACCGTATTCTATTTCGGTAATTTCGGCAGCGTAACGCAATCCGTAAACTCTGTCGTATTCTTCCACGCGCATGGTGACGTTGGTTTCGGGATCGTACCACGCTTTACGGATAGTGGCGTCGCTTGAAACGGCTCCGTTTGAATTGTAAACGTATAGCGTTTCAACGACCGTGTACATGTTGCAGAGGCGCCCTGCGATTGTTGCCGCCTTTTCGGCTTTGGTTACCGTTGTGGCGCTTTTCTTATGCTCGCTGTCATACCACGTTATATAAGGCTCGTTCCAGTACTGCTGTTTCGAGTCGTCTTCGTAGTACTGTCCAAGCATTATCCACTGCTCGTGGTACGGATACGAACCTGTGGATACGCCAAACGGGGCGGGAGGCGTTGTGTATCAGTCAATAGCATACTTTTCGTGTTTAATGAAATTGTAAGCTCTTAAAATACCGTCCGGGTCATACGCATACCACTGTTCTTTAAACACAGGGTCGTCCCTGTAGTCGTTATAATGCCCTTTCGACCACTGGCGACCTTTGCATATCATCACTTCCCCGTATTCGTCGGGAGCAAGTGTGCCGTCTGCATTGTCGAGCATTTCGTCTTTAACAATCCATTTCATGCGGACATTGCGCAAGGCGATTTGCAGGGCGTTTTCGTTGTTGCTGTAATAATCGGCGTCGGGGATAGTTACTCCGTCCACTTCGATTTCGGCGGGCGGGTTCGGGTCGTCTTTTTCGCACGAGGCGAAACTTGCCGATAAAACTGTCGCAAGGACAACCCAGAATCTGATTTTTAAATTTACTCTTTTCATCTTTTTATTCAATTAAAATTATCATTACTAACTCAAGTTTTTAAACACAAAAAAACGTGCAAACCTTTCAATATCGGTTTACACGTTTAATAAGTTGTATTGCGGATGTGCCGTTCGCCTATTCTTTCTCAATCTCCTTTGTCCGATTGCCGAGCGACCGCGCGTTCAGCGGACTGACAATTTTTTGTCCGGTTTGTTCTTCCAGTTCTTTTCGTGCTACGTCGGCTACTTTACCGCCCTTTCGCGCTATTTTTTTACTGTCATCAAACGACTTGGGTCTTTCATTTTTAGAAATTTCGGTTGTTGAGGCTTCCGCGAGCATATTAAACACCAGTTCGAGGTTGGTCATATTGTCGCGCAGGCTTTCGGTTTTCAGACCCTTATACTGTCTGTACTGTTTGGCGGTCATGCCGGACCAGCCATGCGTGATAATATCGGTCAGCGTGGCAAACTCCTGTCCTTTCTTCACGCCGCGCCGCTCCCATTC
>JAISCQ010000106.1 GCA_031265445.1 Bacteroidales bacterium | reverse complement strand
AGTCGCTACAAGGCTTTTACAAGATACTGAAAGCAACCGACGAGCATTTGCAGCTTATTTTCCTGACTGGCGTTTCCAAATTTGCCAAACTCTCTATTTTTTCAGCGCTGAACAGCCCCAAAGATATTACCATTGATGAGCGATACGCAACGCTGTGCGGATACACACAGGACGAGTTGGAACATTATTTTTCGGAATACATTGATGCGATGGTCGCAAAAGAAGGCGATACCCGCGAAAAACTGCTGGATAGAATCCGTCGGTGGTATGACGGCTATACCTGGGATGGCAAAACGGCGGTTTATAACCCGTATTCAACACTGTTGATGTTTGACACCAAAACAATTTCCAACTACTGGTTTGCCAGCGGAACGCCTACGTTTTTGATGGAACAGCTGAAGCTGCGCGACCAGATAGACCTGGTGTTTGAGCCGGTTGAGATTTCGCCGAAAATATTCGACAGTTTCGACCCGAACAATATCGATAATATCTCGCTGATGTTTCAAACCGGATATTTGACGGTAAAAAAGATAAGTCAGGCGGGTGAAACGCTACAGTATACGCTTGGAGTTCCCAATCAGGAAGTCAGGATCTCCCTGCTGGAATATTTAGTCAGTTTATTTTCCTACTATCCTTTGGCGCGGGTGGAACCTCTCGTGAGAACTATGGGCAGGCAAATCAAATTGCTCGACGCCGACGGCTTCGCTCAAAGCGTGCGCACGATGCTCGAAAATATTCCGTACCTCATCCAGATTGGCAACGAAAAGTATTATCATTCGCTCTTCCTGTCGTGGATGAACGTACTGGAATTCAAGGCGCACGGAGAGGTCATGACCGGCAGCGGCCGCATCGACGCCGTACTGGAACAGTCCGATACCATCGTGATCTCCGAACTGAAATACCATTCAAAAACGAAGGTGGCCACTCTGCTTCGCCATGCCATGAAGCAAATTCACGACAAAAAGTATTACGAAAAATACCTGGGCAGTGGCAAAAAGATTGTCCTGCTCGGCCTGGCCTTCTCCGGTAAGGATGTCGGCTGCAGGATGGAAGCTGTGGAAAAGTAGAGACGTGGCATGCCACGTCTCTACAAAAATCCTCCTGTTGACCCTGACAGGTCTGACGACTCTGTCAGGTCGGTGACGGCTGACCTGTCAGACTGCGTTGTAGAGATGCGATGCCTCGCGTCTTTGCTGACAGGGTCAATAAGACAGATCGGGGATACGTAAGCTTACATAAAACGACCTGACAGGGTCATCAGACCTGTCAGGGTCAATAAAGAATAAAGAATAATTTACTTCTAATGAACTTGTTTTTACGAAAAATATAGTTGTAATAAGATGATATGCTGTTGCTTTCGATGATTTCTTTTGCATAAAGTTCAAATTAAATTCGGTTGATGTAATAAATATACGTTACTTTTGCACAAACTTGTTTGAAAGTCGAATTATTTAAAATAATATCCTGTCATGAAAAAGTTTTTGGGAAGTATGATGATGTTCATCATTGGTTTGGCGCCGGTTGTAGCATTGGCGCAGGAAAACCCGAATGTTTTTACTTATAAGTCCGGTGCGTTTGAAGTATGCCTTCTGTCGGAAGGGCAGAGCGCCGGTAAACCCGATATTTTTATTGGAGCTACGCCCGAGATGCTTCAGAAATGTATCCCCGACGGTACTTTTCCGAACTCATGCAATGCTTTTCTGGTACGTATGTCCGGTAAAACCATATTAGTGGATACCGGCTTCGGACGCCATCTTTTCGATAACCTGAAATCGCTTGGCGTTACTCCCGAACAGGTAGATATCATCCTGCTGACCCACATGCATGGCGATCATATCGGCGGTATGCTCAAGGATGAACAGGCAGCCTTTCCCAGGGCCGAAGTATACCTGGCCAAACCGGAACATGATTACTGGATGAGCGGTGATGCCAGAAATGCGAATGTCCGCAAGGTGATCGAGGTTTACCGGTCGAAGCTGCACCTCTTCCAACCGTCCGAAATCGACGCAAAGCCGAATACACTGTTTCCCGGTATACAGGCGGTTGCATCATACGGCCATACTCCCGGTCACACGTCGTTCCTGATTGAATCCGGCAAGGATCAACTGCTCATTTGGGGCGACCTGACACATGCCATGGCTATCCAGATGACCTATCCGCAGGTGGCGATGACTTATGATGTAAATCCTGATGTGGCCATCGCTTCGCGTAAGAAAGTGCTGGAATATGTCGCCAAAAACAGGATCCCCATTGCCGGGATGCACATCGCTTTCCCCGGTATGGGCAAGGTATCGAAAGCTTCAGCAGATGGATATTCCTATTCACCCTTTACAAAGTAAAATTTTTCCTCCGGATTATTTTTGTTTCCGGAAAAATAATTACCTTTGTGGCCGCAATTGCCCTGTTGTGTAATGGTAGCACCGCAGATTCTGGTTCTGTATGTCTGGGTTCGAATCCTGGCAGGGCAACAACAGGTTAAATGGATACAACACCCAACTTATCCAAATGGATACAACACATGTTAAATTAGAGAAGTTACAACAGTTACTCGAAAAGTCAGGCAGTGTTGCCGTTGCTTTTTCGGGTGGCGTCGATTCTACTTTCTTAGTGACGGTGGCGCATCAGGTACTTGCCGACCGGTCGCTTGCCGTAACAGCCTTGTCGAGTCTGTTCCCGGCGCGCGAAATGGCCGAAGCGCGCGAGTTTGCTGCTGCCATAGGCATTCGTCATATCCTGTACGAGATGGACGAATTTGCCATAGCCGGTTTTGCCGAAAACCCCGAAAATCGTTGTTATCTCTGTAAAAAAAGTTTGTTTGTCCGTTTCAAAGCAATTGCCGCCGAACAGGGTATGAAATATTTGGCGGATGGCTCGAATGTAGACGATGATGGCGATTACCGTCCGGGAATGAAGGCGATCCGTGAATTGGAAGTGCTCAGTCCTTTACGGGAAGCCGGTTTTGCAAAAGCAGAAATCCGCCGGTTGTCGCACGAAATGGGCTTACCCGCTTGGGACAAGCCTTCATTTGCATGCCTTGCTTCGCGGTTTCCTTACGGGGAAACCATCACGCGCGAGAAACTCAAGGCCGTCGAGACCGCCGAACAACTGTTGTTCGGATTAGGCTTCAAGCAAGTACGCGTGCGGCACCACGGCAACCTGGCGCGTATCGAGGTTAACCCCGGAGAAATGGAAAAGCTGACATCTCCCGCGACTCGCGAAGCGATTTATTCGGGAATCAGGCAGGCGGGATTTACCTGGGTCACGGTCGATCTTCAGGGTTACCGCACGGGAAGCATGAACGAAACGATTCAGAAATGAACCCGGCGCTTCGCCTTTATTTTTCCGGGCTATTTTCCTGTACATTTTCCGTCCGAATCATTCACCCGTGCGTTGCAAGCTTGCAAACACCCCGTGTAACCGGTTGGAGACAGTTTGCAACTTTGTAAACGCCTTTTGTACACGTACCGAAATAGTTTGCAGCCTTGTAAACGCCTTTTGGAGATGTATCGAGATGCTTTGCAAGTTCGCAAACATCTTTTGTACATGTGCGGATCTGCTTTACAGGCTTGCAAAGCAGATCCGACAGAAATCATGGATGCCTTGCAGACGTGTAAAGCGCTCCCGATCGTTATCAAGCGCTCGTTGTAAGCTTGCATTGACTCTCTGACAGGTTTGAACCGTCAACATGCCGGTTAGTCGCTTGATTTCAAAAGGCGCGTACGGTCGGTTGCGCCGGCCGTCGAAGAGCAGTTTACATCCCCGGATGAATATATGAAGGAAGGTCATCCGACTTTGGGACAAATTTTGTATGTTTGTCGAAAAAAATCAATCATTGCACCGCAGTAACCATGTTACCGCAAAAGAAAACCATCGAAGACCTTGCCCGTGAGCTGAATCTTTCGAAATCGACCGTTTCGAGGGCCTTGCAGGACTCGTACCAGATTGGTGAAAAGACCAAACAGAAAGTACGTTCACTGGCCGAAAAATGGGGATTTCAACTGAATCCGCATGCGCGCGGCTTAAAAACGCACCGTTCGTTCACTTTGGGCGTACTGGTTCCCGAAATCGCGCACAAATACTTTTCGTCCGCCATTAGCGGGATACAGCAAGTGGTGCTGCCGGCGGGCTACAACGTACTGATCGGACAGGCCAACGAGTCGGCAGAACAGGAATACAAGGTGGTGCAGCAACTCGTAGCCAGCCGCGTGGACGGATTGATCATGTCGTTATCCGGGCAAACACACCATCATGAATATTTACAGGCATTGCTCCGGGATGATTTTCCCATCATTATGTTCGACCGTGTAAGCGAGGATGTCAATTGTTCGAAAGTGATTATCGACCACGAGGATGCTGCTTTCAAGGCTATTGAGCACCTTATCTGTCAGGGATGCAAGCGTATTGCACATTTGAGCGGTCCGCAAGTACTGTCAATTGCCAAAAACCGCATCAAGGGAGTCAGGAGAGCGCTCGAGACCCACGACCTGCCGTTTATTCCCGAATTCCTGATTGAAAACGGCACCAATCCCGAACATACGCCTAATCATATCAAATGGCTGATGCAGCAGCCGGATCCGCCCGACGGTATTTCGTGTTTTAACGATGATGTAGCCATCAATGCATTGCTAACCCTCAAAAAGGACGGAATACCCGTTCCCGGGAAGGTTAAAATTATCGGTTTCAATAACGAAAAAGAATGTGTGGTAATCGAACCGAACCTTTCATCCATCGAACACCCGGTGGTGGAAATGGGAAAGGAAGCAGCCCGCCTGTTCCTGAAGTATATCGAGAAACCGAATCAAAATCCCCAGACCATTATTTTTGATACAGGTTTGATTGTACGGCAATCGACCGGAGGATGATGATTCGCAATGTTCCGTTCAGCTCGGCATCTCAAAAAAGAATTAACCTTTATGATCAAAATTTTGTATTTAATATGTAAATGTATTACATTTGCGCAGATTTTTGTTAAAACGTTGAGGAGGGGGACTAAATCCCCCTCGTTTTGTATGTTAAAGCATGATTTCGAAAGATATTGTTAAGAATATTATTTTGTCAGCCATCGGTGAAACCTCTATTTTTGTGGTAGATGTGAAGGTGGATAGCGCAAACAGGATATCTGTGGAAGTGGATAAGCCCGAAGGGATTACCATCGAGGAATGTGTCCGTATCAGTCGTGCCGTCGAGAGTGGTTTGAATCGCGAAGTGGAGGATTTCGAGCTGGAAGTTTCATCGCCGGGGCTTACCGAACCGTTCAAAGTAGCGGAACAGTATCACAAGAACTGTGGGCGGCAGGTGGACGTGGTGAAACGCGACGGACAGAAAATCAACGGTTTGCTGCAACATGCGGATGAGGACGGCATTACCTTGGAAGTAAAGGCAAAAATCAGGGAAGCGGGGCAGAAACGGGCAAAAACCGTGATGCAGAACGTTACCGTCAATTTTAGCGATATCAAAACAGCCAAAGTTACGATCACCTTTTAGTCAATTTCAAAGACGATGGATAGTTTAAAATTATTGGACACCTTTGCGGAGTTTAAAGAGTTAAAGAATATCGACCGCGCCACCATGATGAGCGTGCTCGAAGATGTGTTTCGCACTACCCTTGCCAGAAAATACGGGACTGCCGAAAACTTCGATATCATTATCAACATCGACAAAGGCGATTTTGAAATATGGCGTAACCGGCAGGTGGTTGCAAACGACGAATTGACCGATCCCGCCCTGCAAATTACCTTGACCGAAGCGCAAAAAATCGACGAGGATTACGAGGTCGGCGAAGATGTGACCGACGAAGTAAAACTGGCCGACTTTGGCCGCCGTTTGATCCTGTCGCTGCGCCAAAACCTGTCGTCGCGCATCACGGAACTCGAAAAAGGAAACATCTATGCCAAGTATAAGGACCGCATCGGCGAAATCATCACCGGCGAGGTGTACCAGATGTGGAAGCGCGAAATATTAGTGTTGGACGACGATGGTAACGAACTGATCATACCCAAAAACGAACAGATACCATCGGATCATTACCGCAAGGGCGACTCCGTACGCGCCGTTGTGCTGCGCGTTGAGATGAAGAACAACAACCCGCTGATCATCCTGTCGCGCACATCGCCCGTCTTCCTCGAACGACTGTTTGAACTCGAAGTACCCGAAATCTTCGACGGCCTGATCACCATCAAGAAGGTAGTCCGCCTGCCGGGCGAAAAAGCCAAGGTAGCCGTCGAATCGTACGACGACCGGATCGATCCCGTAGGCGCCTGCGTAGGGATGAAAGGTTCGCGGATCCACGGTATCGTACGTGAGCTGCGCAATGAAAACATCGACGTGATCAACTATACCAGCAACATACAGTTGTTCATCACGCGTGCATTGAGTCCTGCCAAGATCATCTCCATTAAGGTGAGCGAAGCCGACAGGCACGTGGAAGTGTTTCTCAAAGCAAGCGAAGTATCGTTGGCAATCGGTAAGGGCGGTTCCAATATCAAGCTGGCCAGCCAACTCACCGACTACGAAATAGATGTGTACCGCGAAGCCGAAGAGGTGGAAGACGAAGACGTGGATTTAGACGAATTCTCCGACGAAATAGAAGCCTGGATCATCCAGGAATTGAAGAACATCGGGTGCGACACTGCCAAGAGCGTGTTGGAACTGTCGATAGAAGACCTGGTGAAACGTACCGATCTCGAAGAGGAAACCATCCGGGAGGTGGTACGGGTTTTGGTAGCCGAATTCGAATAATTTTGATTGTATTCGTCGGGCAATCAAAAATCAAACTGTAATAAAGATATAATACGTAATGATTTTCGATTTTCGGCTACATTCCCTAAAAAATCAAAAATCAAAAATTAAGTAGGTTTGTATGGTGTCAGAAGTGAAAGCGACCAGATTAAGTAAGATAGCGAGCGAGTTTAACGTGGGGATTTCCACCATAGTGGATTTCCTCAAGAAGAAAGGGCATGATATTGATGCAAACCCCAACACAAAGGTTGCGCCCGAATTGTATGCGTTGCTTTCCAAAGAATACCGTTCCGACATTTCGGCCAAGAAGGATGCCGAACGCGTCAATCTTCGAACTCTCCGCGAAAAGAAGGAAACCATCGAAATTACAGAATACGATGCCCCGCAGGTTATCGAAGAGGAGGACGAACCTCAGGTACTGATCAAAGATACCAGTTTAGGGCAAAAGACACCGTTGTTCGGTGAGCCGACCCGCAGCCTGGAATTCAAGGTGGTTGGAAAAATCGACCTGAACGAAAAACCTAAAAAGCAGGAATCCAAACCGCAACCTTCTGTACAGGAAAAGCCGGAAAAAAAAGAGGAACCCCAACCGAAAAAGGAACAACCCAAGCCAAAGCCAAAGCCACAGCCGGTAGCCGAAATCCGTCCGGACGATACGCCCGGACAGCCGGATCCCGTAGAAGAAAAGCCTGTAGAAAAACAGCCGGAACCGGAAGTGGTTATCGAAGAAAAGAAACCGGTTGAAGAAACGCCTGTACAGGAGCCCGAAATGCCGAAAGATAACGAAGGCGAAGTGGAAGTGGAAGTGGAACGCCTGGTAGAAGCCGAAACGCTCGATGACTTGAAAGTAGTCGGGAAAATCGACCTCACTGCGCTTAACCAACGGACGCGGCCTAAGAAGAAGTCGAGACAGCAACTGGAACGGGAGCGAAAGGAACGCACGCAACAGTACAAAGCCGCCGAAAAAACACCTGCCGAACCGTCCCCTCAATCGCAGTCACAGCAAGGGAAAGAAGATCTATCCCTTGTTAAGAAATTGGACATTGCCCGTCCCGATATTAAATTGTCAGGCCCCACAGTAGTCGGAAAGATAGATCTGCCTGCCAATAAAAGCTCGGATGATGATGCGAAGAAAAAACGCAAGCGCATCCATAAGGATGTAAAGGAACGAATTGTAGTGGACAAGGCCAATCCAAAGAAATTCGACCAGGGCAAGACGAAGAAGAAAAAAATACTCCGTACGGAAGTGAACGAGGACGACGTTCAGAAGCAGATCAAGGAAACCCTCTCTCGCCTGACTTCGAAAAGCGCCAAATCGAAAAGCTCGAAATACCGTCGCGACAAGCGCGATGCTGCCAGCCAGCGGTTGCAGGAAAAGGAAGAATTGCAGAAAAGCCTGAAGAATATCCTGAAAGTAACTGAATTCGTATCGGTCAACGAATTGGCTTCGATGATGAACGTTCCCGTCACGCAGGTCATTGGAACCTGTATGAACATGGGTCTGTTTGTGTCGATCAATCAGCGTCTGGATGCCGAAACCATGGTGCTGGTAGCCGACGAATTCAACTACAAAGTGGAATTCATCAGCGCCGACTCGCAAGACCTGCTTGTTGAAGAGGAAGACGACGAAGACGATTTGCAGCCCCGCCCGCCGATTGTCACTGTTATGGGGCACGTCGACCACGGGAAAACCAAGTTGCTCGACTATATCCGCAACGCCAACGTGATTTCCGGCGAGGCCGGAGGTATCACACAGCATATCGGCGCATACAGCGTCAAACTGGACGACGACCGTCGCATTACATTTCTTGATACGCCCGGTCACGAAGCGTTTACCGCCATGCGTGCCCGCGGTGCGAAAATCACCGATGTGGTCATCGTTGTGGTAGCCGCCGACGACGGCGTGAAACAGCAGACCGTAGAAGCCATCAACCATGCATCGGCTGCCGGCGTTCCCATTGTGTTTGCCATTAACAAGATCGATAAGCCGGAAGCCAACCCCGACAGGGTGAAGGAGGAATTGGCCCAGATGAATTACCTGGTGGAAGACTGGGGCGGAAAATATCAATCGCAGGAAATATCGGCCAAAGCAGGGAGCAATATCGAACTGTTGCTTGAGAAAGTACTGCTCGAAGCCGAATTGCTCGAACTGAAAGCGAACCCTGACCGGAAGGCGGTGGGGTCGGTCATCGAGTCGTCGCTTGACAAAGGCCGCGGTTATGTTGCTACGATATTGGTTCAAAACGGCACCTTGCATACGGGCGATGTCGTACTGGCCGGAAGTTACACCGGGCACGTCAAGGCGATGTACAACGAACGCAACCAGAAGATAGACGAAGCAGGACCATCGGCGCCTGTGCTGATCCTCGGGTTGGATGGCGCGCCACAGGCAGGCGACCTGTTCAATGTGATGGATGATTTCCGCGAAGCCCGCGATATTGCTTCCAAACGCAGCCAGTTGCAACGCGAACAGGGTATGCGTACCAAGAAACACATCACCCTGGATGAAATCGGCCGCCGCATAGCCATTGGCAACTTCCAGGAACTGGATGTGATTGTGAAAGGCGATGTGGACGGTTCGGTGGAAGCGCTGTCCGACTCGCTCATCAAGCTGTCGACGCCTGAGATACAGGTAAATGTGATCCACAAAGCTGTAGGCCAGATATCCGAATCGGATGTAACTTTGGCAGCAGCATCCAACGCGGTAATTGTCGGGTTCCAGGTACGCCCTTCGCAAGGAGCGCGCAGGTTAGCCGAACAGGAACAAATCGATATCCGCATCTATTCCATCATCTATGATGCCATTGAGGAAATCAAATCGGCCATGGAAGGGATGCTTTCGCCCGAAATCAAGGAAGAGATCACCGCCACACTCGAAATCCGCGAGGTATTCAAGATCAGCAAGGTGGGTACGGTGGCAGGCTGTATCGTTCGCGAAGGCAAGATCGTTCGCACTTCCAGGATACGCATCATCCGCGATGGTATCGTGATCCACACCGGCGAATTAGGCTCGCTCAAACGGTTCAAGGACGACGTGAAGGAAGTTGCTACCGGTTACGAATGCGGTCTGGATGTAGCCGGATTCAATGACATCGAAATCGGCGACATCATCGAAGGATACCAGGAAGTAGAGGTAAAGAAGAAGCTGTAAACGGCGACCCTGTCAGCGGTCTTGACCCCCGACAGCGGTAGCAGATCCCGACCCTGTCAGCAGCTTTGCAGCCTGACAGGTTGTAATTTTCGTCCCATCATGCATCCAATCAGTTGAACGCACATCATCCTTTTGCGCAATATTTGGCAAAGCATCAATTTGTTCCGGCCATTTCCAGTCTTCCGGAAGAAGCGCCGCGTATGATCATTGTAATACCATCATACAGGGAACCGGCATTGTTGCAATCGTTCGAATCGTTGTACCGGTGCCGTCGTCCGTCGTGTTTCACAGAAGTGATCGTGGTGGTCAATCATCCCGAACATGCGCCGGAAGAGGCCATACGACAAAATGAAACGAGCCTGCATGACGCACAGCGATGGGCCAGCCGACATAACGACCGCAGATTGCGGTTTCATGTGATTTATAAGCCTGATGTTTCCGAGAAAAATGCCGGCGTTGGCTATGCCCGCAAGACCGGTATGGATGAGGCCGTGTATCGGTTTCTTCACTCCGGAGTAAACGACGGCGTGATCATCGGGTTTGATGCCGATTCCATTTGCGATGAAAATTATCTGGAGGAAATTGAACAGGCTTTTTTCGATGGGAAATCGATTCATGGGGCCTCCGTCTATTACGAGCATCCGCTGGAAGGTGATGAATACGACGCCATTGTATACGAAGGCATTCTCCTCTACGAGTTGCATCTGCGTTACCTGAACCAGGCTTTGCGTTATGCCGGGTTTCCTTATGCCTATCACGCGGTTGGGTCGTCGTTTGCCGTTCGTGCCTCGGCTTACGTGATGCAGGGCGGGATGAACAAACGCAAAGCCGGCGAAGATTTTCATTTTCTTCAGAAAATCATACCGCTGGGAAACTATGCAGCAATCAATACCACGCGCGTGATCCCATCGCCGCGACAGTCCGACCGCGTACCATTCGGCACGGGAGCAAGTATCCGCCGGTGGATGGATAACAGTCCGGCGACAATCAATACATACCCTTTGGAACCGTTCGAGGATTTGAAGCAGCTGTTTGCCGTGGTTCCGTTATTTTTCAAAGCGAATCCGGCAGTCATTACAGAATTGCGTACTTCTTTCTCCTCACCCATGCAGGATTACCTTTTGCAGAACAGCTACCTGGAACATCTGGCGCAGGCCAGTGCCAACAGCGCGTCGCCGGAGGCTTTTACAAAAAGGTTCTTTGGCTGGTTCGACGGGCTGAAAACAGTGAAATACCTGAACAATAGCTGTCGGCAAGGTTACGGTAAGCAACCGCCCGAAACCGCAGCAGTCAGGTTATTGCAAAAGATGGGATACGAAAGCGGGTTCACAGCAAGGGAAGTACTGCAAATATACCGTAATATGGAGCGCAGACAATAAACAATATGTTCGGACGGAGCGAGTAATCCCCTGTGGCGCGCTAAATACTGTATAAACAAGTAATTTACGGTCATATAAAAACATTCTGTAAAAACATTTTTTTGCAAATCTTTGAGGATTTACCGTTAAATGTCTATTTTCGTGGGCTTAAAAAGTTTAATTTTTTAATGTAACAGGTCATGACAAATCATCTCCAAGAGCAACCCGGAGCCGAAATGCCCCAGGACAAATTCCAATCAGCCGGCGATATGCAAAACGTTGAAAACGAACCAATTGCGTTGGATCAGGCAGATGACGCCAACCCTGCATCCGTGGATGAACAGGAGGTTGAAGCCGTTGTTGAAACCGGTCATGCCGACATGGAAGATGAAGCGCCGGAGACAACCGTTGATGAAGCTGTTCCGGTAGCGGAACAAGTAGAAAACGATGTTGAGAAGGAAGAATCCGATGATGATCGTCCTGTTCCGGAGGAAGAACCGGTTCATGACGCTGTTGTTGAAATTGTTCCGGAAGCGGAGAGCGTCGAGGTGGAGGAAAAAACCGATCCTGATCAGGGGAGGGACGACCCGGACGAAGACGATTTCGACGAAAACGACGAATCGGAGCCTGCAGGCAGGACAGAAACGGATTATGCCCGCCTTAGCCGGAAGGAAATCGTAGAGCATTTGCGTCAATTGCTCGATAAGGGCGATGTTGATACCATCCGCGAGGAAATAGACGCGATCAGGTTCCAGTTTTACCGGAAACTGAAAGCCGAGGAGGAACTGCAACGCGCCGAGCATATCGAAAATGGCGGCGCCGAAGACAGTTACGTATACGAGGAAGATGAGCAGGAGCTGATCCTGAAAAACCTGCTGAACAGGTATCGCGAAATACGCAATGTCCAAAATGAGCGGATGGAGGTCGAGAAACAAAAGAATCTCGAAGCAAAGCTCAAAATCATTGATGAATTGAAGGAATTGACCGGTGGTTCCGAGTCGATCGGCGAAACGTTCCAGCAATTCAGGGATCTGCAGAACCGCTGGCGTGTCGTCGGGCTGGTGCCTCAAACGGAGGTGAAAAACCTGTGGGACACCTATCATCACTACGTCGAAATATTCTACGATTACATCAAGATCAACAGAGACCTGCGCGATTTGGATTTCAAGCGTAACCTCGAAGCAAAGATCGAATTGTGCGAAAAAACCGAAGCTTTGTTGCTCGAATCATCGGTTGTCAATGCTTTCCACAGATTGCAGACCTTCCACGAGCAGTGGCGCGAGATAGGCCCCGTGCCGCAGGAAATGCGCGTGGAGATTTGGGAACGCTTCAAGGCGGTGTCTTCACAAATCAACAGGAAGCATCAGGAATATTTCGAAAACCTGAAAGACACGCACAAGAAAAACAAGGAGGCCAAGGAAGCCCTTTGTGCGAAGGTGACGGAAATTGCCCAGCGGCCGCTGAATTCGTCGAATCAGTGGAAAAAAACCGCACAGGAAATCATCGAAATACAAAAATTGTGGAATACCATCGGGTATACCAACAAAAAGGATAATCATAAGCTTTTCAAGCGTTTCCATGCATTGTGCGACGGCTTTTTCAACCAGAAACGCGAGTTTGCGGGGCAGGAAAAGGAAGTACGGGATAATAACCTGCAATTGAAGCAGGATCTTTGCGTACAGGCCGAAGCGCTCAAGGACAGCGTCGAATGGAAGACAACCACCGACGAATTTATCCGGTTGCAGAACAGATGGAAGGAAATAGGCAACGTTCCGTCGAAATACCGCGAAGCGATCTGGAAACGCTTCCGCGCGGCCTGCAACTATTTTTTCGAGCAAAAGGCAAAGCATTACTCGTCGGTCGATTCGGGATATGACAGTAATCTGAAAGCAAAGCAGGCGTTGATTGATCAGATCAGGAACTTCGTGCAATCGAAGAACCCCGAGGAGAGTTTCGAGCAATTGAAGGAATTTCAGCGCCAATGGAGCGATATTGGCTTTGTGCCCATCAAGTATAAAAAGACGATACAGGATGAATACCGTGAAGCCATCAACAAGCAGTATGAGGCCCTGCGGTTAGACGATAGCGAACGCAACCGACTGCACTACAAAAGCAAGGTCGAAACCATGGCATCGGTGTCCAAATCGCGCGGCAAACTCAATTCGGAACGCGACCGTCTGATGCGCAGATACCAGCAGTTGCAGAGCGATCTGGTTGTATGGGAAAACAACATAGGGTTCTTCTCCAGATCGAAAAACTCCGAAGCCATGATTGCCAGCGTCCAGCGCATGATTGAGCAGGGAAAAACCGAAATGAAGGAGCTGGAAGAAAAAATCAGGATCATCGATTCGGTGGAAAACGATAACGCTAATTCATAATTCATTAATGAAATGAACATGTTTTTTAATCTATTGAAGTGAAAAGCAACAAAACGACGTCGACAAAGTACATTTTTGTGACGGGAGGCGTGGCCTCGTCACTGGGCAAGGGAATCATATCCGCCTCCATCGGTAAACTGCTCCAGTCGAGGGGCTACAAAGTAACCATCCAAAAGTTAGACCCGTACATCAATATCGACCCGGGGACGCTCAACCCATACGAGCATGGTGAATGTTTTGTGACGCAGGACGGCGCCGAAACAGACCTCGACCTGGGACATTACGAACGTTTTCTGGACATCCCGCTGTTTCAGGCCAACAGCGTTACTACCGGAAAGGTATATCAGGAAGTAATCTCAAAGGAACGGCGGGGCGATTATCTCGGAAAAACGGTGCAGGTAATCCCGCATATTACCGATGAGATCAAACGCCGCATCCTGCTGGTGGGCGGCCGCGGCAAAGCGGACGTAGTGATTACCGAAATAGGCGGTACGGTGGGCGATATTGAGTCGCTGCCTTATATCGAAGTGGTACGCCAGTTGCGTTACGAGATGGGAACGGGCAATGTGGCCGTGGTACATCTTACCCTGGTACCTTATCTCGCTGCGGCAGGCGAACTGAAGACCAAACCGACGCAACACTCCGTAAAGATGCTTCTCGAAGAAGGGGTACAGCCCGATGCGCTGGTTCTTCGCACCGAACGGAAACTCTCCGACGACATGCGCAGGAAGGTAGCCTTGTTTTGCAACGTGGACAAGGATTCGGTTGTCGAATCCATCGATGTATCCACCATCTACGAAGTGCCGTTGCGGATGCTCGACCAGAAGCTGGACATAACATTGCTCAACAAGCTGAATCTGAGCGCCGAACAAAAACCCGCCCTGGACGATTGGCGCAAGTTTGTGTACAGCATACAAAACCCAAAGAGAACGGTAACCATCGGCTTGGTTGGCAAATACGTGGAGTTGCCCGACGCCTACAAGTCTATTATTGAATCGTTTATACACGCCGGCGCCAGGAATGACTGTAAAGTGAAAGTGGTATCGGTACATTCGGCTACCGTCACCGAGGAAAATGTGAAGGAAAAGCTGAACGGCTTCCAGGGAATACTGGTTGCTCCCGGCTTCGGCGAACGCGGTTTTCACGGAAAAGTGCTTGCCGCGCAGTATGCCCGCGAAAATAATGTCCCGTTCATGGGGATATGTCTTGGCATGCAGATTGCAGTCGTTGAATTTGCCCGCAACGTGCTCAATCTCTGTGATGCTCATTCTACCGAAATGGTACATTCCTCGCCACACCCGGTGATCGACCTGATGGAAAAACAGAAGGGAATCACCGAGAAAGGCGGAACGATGCGGCTGGGCGCATACCCATGCAAGCTGGAGAAAGGCAGCAAGGCGTATGTAGCTTATGGCCGCGTCGAAATATCGGAGCGCCACCGCCACCGCTACGAATTTAACAATGCATATTTGGCAGCGTTCGAAAAGGCCGGCATGAAAGCCACCGGGCACAATCCCGAAACCGGTCTGGTGGAAATCGTGGAGATACCCGCGCACAAATGGTTTGTCGGCGTGCAGTTCCATCCCGAATACAGCAGTACGGTATTGCATCCGCACCCGTTATTTGTGGACTTTGTGAGAGCGTCATTGGGATAACCTCCCCGTTAGAGGCGGAAAGATAATTTAGTAAATAATTGAAACATAAAAATCGTTAATGGATAAAAATACAGTTACAGGTTTACTCCTTATTATAGCAATATTAATAGGTTATAGCATTTGGAGCCGTCCGTCGAAAGAAGAGGTAGCCCGGATGCAGCGTCAACGCGATTCCATCGCAATGGTCAACCGGGCGGAACAGGCGCGTTTGGCGGAAGAGTTTCGCAAAACGGAAGAACAGGCGCGTTTGGCGGCCTCGGATACCACAGGAACCGATTCGCTCCGGAAGCAGGACCTGCAGGATAAGTTCGGCGCTTTTTCACAGGCCGCTGCGGGCGAAAACCGCTTGATCACCATGGAAAACGAGGTGATGAAAGTACGTATTGCAACCAAAGGAGGACGACCTTACTCGGTGGAACTGAAAAATTACAAACGGTACGACAAATCGCCGCTCATACTTTTCGATGGCGATTCAACCGTTTTCGGTTTTAAATTCTTTGCGCAAAGTCGCAGCATCATCACCGATAATCTTTATTTTGAACCGCAAACGGGGACTTCGGACATACAGGTCGCGGGCGATTCCGCTACCCTGGTGATGCGGCTGAATGCCGGCGAAAACACTTATATTGAATATCGCTACACCATGAAACCCAATAATTACATGATGGGTTTCGATGTGCGCCTGTCGAATATCAACCAAATGCTGGCCAATCATCAAACCGTTATCGATTTCGACTGGCAGATGTACTCGCCACGCCAGGAAAAGGGAGCGCAAAACGAAAATCAGTACACATCGCTGTTTTACAAGTACTATCGGGACGATGTGGAGGAGTTGAGCCCCACCAAGGACAGCGACCAGAAACATGTGGCGACGCGTTTAGACTGGGTGGTGTTCAAGCAGCAGTTTTTCTCGTGGGGACTGATTGCCGGGCAAAGTTTTGCTAATGCCGAACTGCAGTCGGACAAACCGGCGGATCAAAATCGGTTTATCAAGAAATATGGCGCACTGATCGGAATGGAATTTAAAAGCGACCAGGCCGACCAGACCATCCCGATGTCGCTTTATTTTGGTCCCAACCATTACAAAACGCTCAAAAAGTACGACGAAGGACTGGAACAGCTGGTACCGCTCGGCAGGAGTATCATCCGCTGGATCAACCGCTTCGTCATCATCCCGCTGTTCGACTGGCTGGGTGGATTCATTGGCAGCTACGGCCTGATCATCCTGTTGATGACCATCATCATCAAAGCCGGCTTGCTCCCGTTGACCTTCAAATCGTTCATGTCGTCGGCCAGGATGCGTGTGCTGAAGCCGCAGATCGACGAGATCAACCAGCGCATCCCAAAGGAGAAAGCGATGGAACGGCAGCAGGCGACGATGGCGTTATACAAGAAAGTCGGCGTCAGTCCGATGGGCGGTTGCCTCCCCATGCTCTTGCAGATGCCCATCCTGATCGCCATGTTCCGTTTCTTCCCCGCATCCATCGAATTGCGCCAGCAATCGTTCCTGTGGGCTACCGACCTGTCCACTTATGATTCGATTCTCGACCTGCCGTTCAATATCCCGTTCTACGGCGACCACATCAGCCTCTTTACCTTGCTGATGACCGTCTCCACGGTGATCAGCATGAAGATGAGCAGCGGACAGACGGACACATCGGCCATGCCCGGCATGAAAACCATGATGTACATCATGCCTGTGATGTTCATGTTTTTCCTCAACAATTATTCGGCAGGGTTGACCTATTATTATTTTCTGGCCAACCTGATTACGATCGTTCAGAACGAAATTTTCAAACGTTCGATCGATGAGGATAAAATCCTGGCCAGGCTGCATGCCAACAGCGCCAAGCCTGTGAAGAAATCGAAATTTCAGCAGCGGCTCGAACAGATGCAAAAGCAGCAGAAAACCATGGCGCAGGCTAAAGCAAAGGCGAATAAGAAAAAATAAGTATTCGAAGGTTTTCAACACCTCCGAGCTTTTCAGATGATCATTTAATATATAAACCTAAAATGAAATTATTAGAAGGGAAAATCGCAGTAGTAACCGGAGCAGCCCGGGGCATCGGCAAGGCCATCGCCCTGAAACTTGCTTCGGAAGGAGCAAACGTGGCGATCACCGATTTGGCATACAACGATGCCGCACAGGCAGTAGAAAACGAATTGACGGCTATGGGCGTCAAAGCGAAGGCGTATGCTTCCAATGCCGCCGATTATGCCGATACCCAGAAGGTAGTGGACGAAATCGTCAAGGATTTCGGCCGGATCGACATCCTGGTTAACAACGCGGGCATTACCAGGGATGGCGCGCTCAAACGCATGACCGAAGACCAGTGGGACGCCGTGATCGCCGTCAACCTCAAATCGGTGTTCAACTTCACCAAGGCCGTGCAACCCGTCATGTGGAAGCAAGCCGGCGGAAGCATCATCAACATGAGTTCGGTAGTAGGCGTGTCGGGCAATGCCAACCAGTGTAACTATTCCGCATCGAAAGCCGGTATTATCGGCTTCACCAAGTCGGCAGCCAGGGAAATGGGCGTACGCGGCATCCGCAGCAACGCCATTGCGCCGGGCTTCATCGAAACCGAGATGACTGCCGCCTTACCCGAAGAAATCCGCAAAGGCTGGAACGAAAAAATACCTCTTCGCCGTGGCGGAACCCCCGAAGATGTAGCCAACGTGACCCTGTTCCTGGCATCCGACCTCTCGGCTTATGTCAACGGGCAGGTGATCAACGTTTGCGGAGGGATGAATACTTAAAAGTTTCGGTATTTGCGATCATGCTGTTAGGCCGATTTTTCAACATCACATCCATCGAAACCCTTGCTGCGCGGCATTACAGGGTTTCGGCGACGCTTGTGCCGGAGCATCCGGTTTACGAAGGGCATTTCCCGGGAAATCCCGTTGTGCCGGGTGTCTGCTCACTGCACATGATTGTTGAGTGCGCCGGGGAAGCGCTGGGGTATCCTGTCGTAATGTCCCAGGCACAGGTTGTTAAATTCCTGGGGGTTATACGGCCATCGTCCGATATGGCTTTGGAGATAGATCTGCTGCTGGACGATGAAATGGCGCTCAAAGCCGCCATCACGTCCGGCGAACGGACGGTGATGTCGTGCAAGGCGAAATTGAAAAGATTTTAACAGCTATAGATAGATAGTTTATGGAAGTAAAAGTAGAAAGTAAAATAGGCCGGCTGCGCAGTAGCGATGACCGGATTTACGCCTTTTTATCGGACTGTAATAATTTTCAGTTTGCCGTTAACGAAAAGGTGAAAAACTGGCAGTCGGACAGCGAATCGTGCAGTTTTACGGTGGACGGCGCCGGCGATGTCGCCTTTCGTATTGTGGAACGGCATCCCAATGATCTGGTGAAGTTTTCCATTGAGAATGCCCATGCAGAGAACATTTTCCTGTGGGTTCAGTTGAAAAACGCAAATCCGGGCGATACACGCGTGAAACTTACCGCGAAACTGGATGTAAACCCGCTAATACGCATGTTGATATCCAAACCGCTAAAGCAAGGTTTGGATAAGATTGTGGAAACGCTCGAAAACGTTTGTTAACGTCCGTGGACGACGGTTCTTTCATCAAAGAAATTGCAGCGTTCGTCAAAAAAAAGCGGATGCAAACACTCATCAGTGTAACTTTGTTGTTCTAAAGACGTAAAAGATTAAAATAAATAGAATTTGGCAGGCAGGTAATAGATCGTGTGTAGAACGTGTCGTAGAAAATAAAATAATAAGTAATAAATAATAACATGAGAAGGTTTTCTTTAATTTTAATGATTCTTTGTGCAGCCTGTTTGGTGGGTTGTAACAAAGACAATGATGGGGAGATCGGACCCGACAAAAGCGAAACCATTTCTTTGATGGATGGAAGCATCATTATCAAGAACCATCCGGATGTGAAAATCACTTCGCTGAACGAATATCCGACAGGTATAGCAACGGAAAAGGGAAATTCCGCAAGCAGGAAAAGAACGGGCATCAGGACCACCTCCGAAGACCCGGGCGCTGATTTGAAAGGGAACGATTACCGTTTCAAACTGGTTGCCGGGATGAGCACATTGAAGATTGACGGAGTAGACGTGCAGGCAACACATGTAAAAATCACCGATGACGGTTATGCATTTGTGTCCTATAACGAAAAAGGCGAACCGCACAGGGGTGGCGTCGTTGTCTACAAGTTTACGGTTCAGGACGGTTCGCTGGACGACGTAACAGTGAATGTCGTAGCCGTTTCGTCCATGGAAATGCCAAAAGCCGAAGTGAGCGCTATCGATTACGGCAATGGTAAACTGTACATCACCGGTGCAAGCTCCGATCCCAAATTCGGTTACGATGCCGACGAAGACGGCTTTAACTATGCCTTCTTCATGGCCATGGAACTGAATGCCGACAAATCCTTCAAGGATGTTGCCGAAAATTCGATCCTAAAACTCACCTCGTTTCAGGGAACATCCATCCGCGTGTCGAACAACCGGATATATGTCACTGTTGGCGACGGAACCAGCAGAACCGACGGCGGACTGTACATCTACAATGCAACCGACTATACGCTGGTTAAATCCATTTTGGGTAAAGAATACGTACGTTCGGTAGATGTGGATGCAGCTAATATTTTCCTGATGCAGGCCCAACCTGCCCGCATCACCAAATACGACCTGAACGGAAATAGCGAAACGCTGATATATTCCACAATAGACGAGGCGATGCAGAAGGATGCCAAATCGGAAATGCTGGCATGGGATCAATATCTGTTTGCATCCGAAAATGAAAGCGGCTTGAGAATGGTCTTCAAAGAAGACGGCGCTTTGAACGCATCACTGGATCGTCCCGGCGCAAATGCCGAAACCGAAGTGACCAACAGCGTGTCAATGAACAGCGACCTCAAGAAAAATTATAGCGGGGCAGACGTTCAATCGAACCTGTTGTTCCTGGCCAATGGTCAGAAGGGACTGTACTGGTATGACGTCATGAAGGATGCCGATGGTAAAGACTGGATTGTTGCCGGCAAAGACAACAGTTTCCTGTTGGGCGGTTCGGTAAATTTCATTGCATCCAAAGGCAATATCGTATTTGTAGCCGATGGTTTGGGCGGCTTGAAAGTGCTGTACATCGGGTTTAACAATGGCGGCACGCCTCCTCCGGTTGGTACGGCTTGCGATCAGTTCATGCCTTACATGTTGTACAACGGTCATTTGTTTCCCGAAGGTAAGAGTGTATTCAGATCTTCTGCAGATCCAATCGTTAAGACTTTGTTCTCCAACCCCGCAAATGTTCCCAATTATATCGAAGTGACGAACAGTACCGATTTGTATATCAGTTTGGTGGGCGGAAGCTCAGGGTTTGAAAGCGGAGTGGGTTATTTTGTCATCCCTGCCGATGTTGAAAAAACTGCCGAAGCAGAATATGCTTATTACCTGCAAAACATCAAGCCGAATATGGTGGACGGGAAAAATGTTTTGAAAGATGCATACAAAATCTTCAACAACATCAACGCTTTGAAGGAGGGTGATACCTACCGCATCGGTAACAGGAAGTTCAATGCAGGCGACAGGGTCGTACTTTTCATAGCTCCCGATGGTTGGAGTCCACAAAACAATTGGGTAGAAGTTTCCTTCGATATCAAGAGGTATAACCATGTATTCTTCACCCATGCAGGGATCAATCTTGCTTCCCAAATTCCTTATGACAATAGTTTCGGCGCGTTCAAAGGCGTACCGTACAATACCTTCTATTCGAGTGATTGCAGGAGCGTCGTGATGTTCTTTGAAGACAAGCACTCGGATGTCGACACCGACTATAACGATTGTTTCTTCTCGATTACGGATAATACAAAGCAGGAAGCCATCACCGGCATAACGCTTCCCAAGTATGCAATTTCCGTAGAAACCGGGACACCCGTATTAAAGGAAACAGCCGATCTTTGATCTTGAAATGATCCCGGCGCACAAGCGCAAACGTTACCAAAAAGCAGGGCAACCCGAAAAGTTGTCCTGTTTTTTTTATGCCTGTGGTCAGGAGCTTTACGCAAGCTTGCATATCCCTGCCAAGTCCGCCGCTGACAGGGTCAGAGACCACTGTCAGGGTAGCGCGAACACCCTGTCAGCGGCGGCAGATATGAACGCTCCATCCCTGTCTACCCGATGGTATTTGACGCCTGCTTCCACACATTCCTTTTCCCACCGGTCGATCCTTGCCTGCGAACTGGACGCATCCATCACAACCACGCCGGGATGGTACGATTTGATGATTTCGGGAATACCGGCATTAACATTTTGGGTCAGTATGGCCACATCGGCATGGATGGAGAATCGACCTGCATCCTGCGGCGGCATGTTGCGGGTAAAGATTGCGAACTGCTTGCCGGCAAACTGTACAAAGTTACCGTTATTGTACAGTCCGGGCAGGAATGGTTCTTTTTCCGTACGAAGCGCCGTATCGAGGAGATTGCATGGCGCAGGACGGAGATGCATGGCAATGCGCTGGTTGTCGGTAAAACCGGATGCATTGAATGACGGGTTACGACTGGCATACCAGATTGTATTTTCGCGCCCGTCCACAAACTGCAGCAGGCTGTTGCCCTGCGCGTGGTACACAATCAGTTGTTGCTGCCGGAGGTCGTGGCCGCTCCTGATGGTAGCGCCTGTTACCCAGAGCGCGGTAAACGCGAGTGCTGTCAGCAGGGCGGTTTTATGCTTTGTTAATATCCAAATGCTTATGGCGGCAATCAGCGCATAAGCAAAAAGTATTTCCCATCCCGCAAAGCGAATCCCCAGGATCACGCTTCCGGGTAATTTTTCGATAAAGAAAATACAAAAATTAACGGTGTACAGGAATTTGTCCAACAGCCATCCAAGCGCTTCGAACAATCCCGGCACAAGCGATGCGGCGAACAGGAGCAATGCGCCATAGATGATCACTGTTGCCGCCGGGATAACGACAAAATTGGCAAGTATGAAATACATGGGAAACTGGTGGAAATAGAATAAACTCAATGGCGCCGTACCTGCCTGTGCTGCGATGGATACGCAGGCCAAATCCCATGCATTGTCAGCCAGCCGGTGTTTAAACGATAACAAACCGTATAAAAACGGATGGAGAAAGACAATCGATATCACGGCCAAGTACGATAGCTGGAAGCCTGCATCGAACAGGTTGTTCGGGTTGATCAGCAGCAGTATGAAGGCCGATGCTGCAATGCTGTTATAGATATACGCCCTTCGTTGCAGCGCCTCGCCGGCGGCAATAAACGAAAACATGGCAGCGGCTCGCAGTACCGATGGCGACAGGCCGGCGATGAGGGCAAACAACCACAAAGAGGCCAGCAGTATCAACGCACGCAACCATTTTACCCGATGCAGGAAGGGAATCGGTTTCAAGATCATCATCAGAACCATATATATGACGCCCACGTGTAAACCCGATACAGCCAACACATGCATGGCGCCCGATGCCGCGTATGCGTTACGCAATACGTCGTCCAGGTCGGCCTTATACCCCAGTACCAGCGCCGAAGCCACGGATAGCTCATTCCCGCTCAGGTCGGCGCGCTTGAAAATATCGAGCAGGCTATTCCGTATCCGGTTCGCGAGATTGAACAGCGGGCCTTGCGCATAGCTGTCTAACTGTTGCCAGTGGCCGCTCTCCACAAAAGCGCTCCGCCCGACATGCTTGCGGGCCAGGTAGCTGCGATAATCAAATTCGCAGGGATTTCCGGCATTGGTTACCGGGTTCAGTACGGCAGTGATCACCAGCAGGTCGCCTTGCCGGATGCGTCGCGATAAACTGTCCTTGCGGAAATATGTCATCACATGTTCGTCACAGGCTGATGCAGCTTCATTGGTAAGGTTCGCCCGGATATGTACCGTTGCCTTCATCGAATTTTTCTTTTCCGCAGGAGGTTCGTCCACAATAGCCAGCCAGACGCCTTGTTCGGTTTGTTCCGACGGCACGAACGATTGCAGGGAAACGCTACCAATGCCCGTCGCCAATAGAAACACGTTCAGGAATATGCCGTACACCCATCTCCAACGGTGCGGAACCAGCCTTTGCCATTTCCATAGAAGGATGCCTGAAATCATCATGGAAAGGATACATGCCAAAATACAGCATTCCGCCGGAATCGTATAACAGAAACCAGCAGCAATGCCGGTAATAAATGGCAGCAATAACCTGAAAAATGGCGTTTGATGAAAAAAAGCAGGCAGCATTTTCGTGGTTTTATGGATACAAATAGCCTAACTCAATTCATGGATCATGGATTGTCAATTTTTAACAGGATACCGGTTCCGGACGTTAGGGAGGCATTTTCTCCGTCAGGGACTACCGATACGGGACTTTGCCAAATAACCCCGTTGAGCGGCAATTGTATTGCCGCTCGAAACATTGCCGGATTTGCAATCCGGTAATCGGCAATTGCAAATTGCCCTGTGTTCCGAGCCGAATTGCAAATTCGGCTCAACGGCGCGGTTACGAAAATAAAGCCCTTCGGGCTATGATGCCTTGAGAAAATTTTGGACAATGTAATCATGAAAAATGTAATGCTTATTTTCTGATAACTCCTATTGTTTCCTGACGGGTTCTACCGACATGCCGTCCCTGACGGGAGTTTTGCAATGCATCGCGAAATTTTCCAACATCTCCGATTCGCCTGATGAAGGATGAAAGAAAAATCCATCCTTTCATCCTGTTCATCAGGGGACGTATCGCGAAAGACGTCGAACTGTCCGCCTAAAGACCGTTTAGACCCTCGTCTAAAGACCATTTAGTCTCCCGGACAAAGACCTTTTGTTCGTTCGGGCAAAGACCCATTCGGACATGATGCTATTCGATGGTCAGGGCATTTATATCCATAGAATCAATGCGGAAAACGTTGCGCGGAAAATTTTATATCTGCGAAAATGGCGCCGGCGTCCAGATCCAATCGTTGGTAAACGATTGGATATCGGTATAATATGGATCGTCTTTGAGTTTTCCCCATTCCGGATCGTTGCGGAAAACGTTCCAATTTCTGTCCAGATCGTTCATATCATCAAAAGCCAAAATATACACCAAACCTGGCATTTTCGTACCGGCAACGGTCTCGCCGAACAACACCGGCTGCAATCCCGTCCGCTTGAAAATGGCAATCTCGCCGCCTTCGTTGAACATTTGTATCTTTTTCTTGCTGGCGATCAAACTCGCCGATTCGTAGGTGCGTACTTGAAAGATACGCGGCTGATTCGCTTTCTTCTGCGCGGGTATCTGTATTTCGGGCAGACCCGTAAATGCCTTCAGTATGGACTTTTCCATGGTGAAGAAGGCCGGATCGGACATGGGAGCGTTTAAAAACCGGTTGCCGGCCTGTACGAAACTTTTATCGTCGAGCAGCCGATCATTTAATGTCACTACCGAATCCAGGGTTGGATGCGGAATGATGACGTTCAGCGTCGGAGCATCCGGGCCATGTTTGATGTTGAATACGCCTACGGTCTTTATTCCTGCCTTATTCAACGCAGGAATTGCCGCGTCCCGATAATAATCGGCAACCAGACTTTGTTTGTTCCCCGGCAACAGCCGGTAACGTATCCATTCGTAATACTGTACGCCGGCGGCCGGTTGCGTATCACTTTCGGCAAACACGGTTCTCGCCATAACGGGCGTCATCCCCAGGGCAACTCCTGCTGATAAAAAAGTACGTCTTTTCATTTGATTCACTTCGTTGATATTGAATAATTGTTTAATAAATTCGTTCTTACACAGAGTAATCGGATATGGCAAGGTACGGAACACCAACGTTCCACATTTCATGATCCATCAACAGTTACATATAAGTTTCAAATCGGCTAATGCAATAGCGGCTGCCGCTTCGAGCACGGGCGGCATCCGTAGCGTAATGCAGGTGTCGTGGCGGCCCGGGGTCTCAAGGATGGTCATTTCGCCGGTACGGACATTCATGGTTTGCTGCGGCTTGGCAATGGATGAGGTTGGTTTTACGGCTACACGGAACACAACAGGATTGCCGTTGGTAATACCGCCGTTGATTCCCCCTGCGTGATTGGTTTCGGTTTTACCGTCGGCGCTGATGAAAGCGTCGTTGTGCTCGCTGCCGTGCATCCGCGCTGCTGCAAAACCGGCGCCGAATTCAAGCCCTTTAATTGCAGGGATGGCAAATACGATGTGCCCGATAACAGATTCAACACTGTCGAAAAACGGCTCGCCCCAGCCGGCAGGGATGCCTTCGACGGCACATTCCACGATGCCGCCCACCGAATCGTACTCCACAACGCAGTGGTCAATGATTTCTTTCCACTGCACGCTTCCGCCTATTTCGCGGATATGCGCAGTAACCGTTGCCGGGGCAATGATCTTCCCGGCTACGACGCCGGCAGCTACCAATCCCGTGGTGATGCGTCCCGAAAAATGACCGCCGCCGCGATAATCGGCAAAACCTTTGTATTTCACTCCTGCCACAAAATCGGCATGCCCGGGGCGGGGGATCTCGGTAAACTGCGAGTAATCGCCCGATCTTGTATTGGCGTTTTCGAACATGATCGTGATCGGCGCTCCGGTTGTAAATCCATTGAATACACCGCTCATGATTCGCGGCACATCAGCTTCTATGCGGGGCGTAGTTCCTTTACCACCGCTACGGCGCCTGGCGAGATCCGGCTCAAAATCGGCTTCCGTTAATGCGATACCCGGCGGACAGCCATCGATACAGACGCCGGTACACAAACCGTGCGACTCGCCGAAAATACTTACCCGAAACAGCCTTCCGAAAGAATTCATAATGCAAAAAAAGGAAATAAAATGCTACTGATACGATAATTGTAAACCCGGCAATGATGGATATTTAAGTTTACTCCTTGATGATTTTCCATGCACTGACATGATCCCTGTCGATATAGATGCGCATGATGTACGAACCGGCCGGCTGCGGAGAGATATCCACTGCGTTCGAGCCGGAAATACCGTTCACCTGACGGATCAGATTCCCGGACAGGCTGTAAATGTAGATTTTGGCATCCGCCGGTATTTCTCCGCCTGTGATGTCAACTTGAAGCATTCCCTTCGTCGGGTTGGGATAGATGGTGATCTTCATCTCGGATAAACGATCCTCGAACTTTGGGGGTTCGTCCGCAGCCATTTCTTCTGTTTCCCCTGCGGAAGATTTGGTCATGGCAGCCATGTTGATAACCTGAACGCGCGATACGCGGTTCCCCGAAGCATCATAGCCGTACTTTACCGGCTGCTGGGCTTGCAGGTACAGTCCGCACATGCCTGCGATCAGCATGGACAGGCTTAAACGCAATTCTGTTTTCATTGTATTCATTTTTTTAAGGTTGTCTATTTGAATCTCGCCTGGTGATCGCCCCTCTAACAGATGGTTGCGGATCACTAAAATATGTAATGGCAAATATACATGAAAAAATTTTTAATATACACGCGCGCGAATAAAAATTACCCGCGTGGGAGCATATTATACGAACTTTTCCCTCTTTTGCAGGTTTAACAATCCTGCCATCAGCCACACCATACTGCCCGCAAAGAGGAAAATCCGGCTTTTGATGATGGTGTTTTCCCAAATGACCGGTAAAACGTAGCGGGGCAGTTCGTAGGGGTTGAGCATGATGTTCCAGAACGTATTCCGCATGAAATCCTCATCGCTGAAAATGAGCAGCAGGATACTGATGATGATCAGGATAACGGCCGTGCCGTTGCCGCTCCGGGTGATGGTGGAGAACATGAAGGCCAGGTTGCCGTAGAACAGCGTCGGGAGCATCAGCTGCGCTGCCATGCCGAACGGATTTACCGGATACATGAGAATCGTAGCCAGAAATGAAAAAACGGTCAGAATGAAGAAAACAGCCGCGTAGATCATCAGCAGTCGCACGCCCCAAACCTTATACCTGTAGTCGGGTATGCCGAAAAGTATTTCGAGTATCCGGCTATCCTCGTCGTTCTGGATGCCGAAAACCGTCGGGTAAAAAATAAGCAATACGCTGGGAAAAATCAGCAGGTCGTATATGAGCGCCTCGTTGATTTCGGCACGGTTCCATGCAACCTGGAACATGAAGAACCCGAAAAAGCCTAAAGCCGCTAAGAGAAACCAAATGAATTTTCCGGCGAAGATCACTTTCAGGTTATACTTCACCATACGGGGAATAAGTTTTATGGTTTGCGAAAAGGTCATGATCAAGTTTTGATTCGGATTCAAAGATAACGTATATTTATTACATCAACCGAATTTCATTTGAACTTTCTGCAGAAAAATCATCGAAAGCAACAGTATATCATCTTATTACAACCATATTTTTCGTAAAAACAAGTTCATTAGAATTTGTTTTTGTCCCGATATTCCGCTATGAAATCTGGATGGATCACATTCGATGGATGTCCCAAAAATTGCCTGTAATAATCGATAATAATCTTTAAAATACAAGCGGCAAAATGGAAAATGGAAATATTCCAATTTCTTTCGCGTTGGCAGATAAGCGATAAAACTGTATCTTTGCCTGTTTTTTTTGAAAACGGATAATCATAGATCATCATCAATGCAAAAATTTCCTGAATACAAAGGGCTTGACTTGTCGCAAATCAACAAGGACATACTGAAGCGATGGACAGCCGCGCACACTTTCGAACAAAGCCTTACCACCCGCGAAGGCAAACCAAGTTTTGTGTTTTACGAAGGACCGCCGTCAGCCAACGGGATGCCCGGCATCCACCACGTCATGGCGCGCGCCATCAAGGATATTTTTTGCAGGTACAAAACCCAGAAAGGTTTTCACGTGAAACGAAAAGCCGGCTGGGACACCCACGGACTTCCGGTGGAGCTGGGTGTCGAAAAATCGCTTGGCATCACCAAGGAAGACATCGGCAAAACCGTCTCGGTGGAAGAATACAATGCAGCTTGCCGCAAGGATGTGATGAAGTATACCCGCGAATGGGAAGACCTTACCCTACGCATGGGCTACTGGGTGGATATGAGCGACCCGTATATCACTTGCGACAACCGTTATATCGAAACCCTCTGGTGGCTGCTCAAGCAGTTGTACAGCAAAGGGCTTTTGTACAAAGGCTACACCATACAGCCTTATTCGCCGGCCGCAGGAACCGGGCTCAGCACGCATGAGTTGAACCAGCCCGGCTGCTACCGCGATGTGAAGGACACTACCTGCGTGGCCATATTCAACCTTCTCAACAATGACGATAACGCCGCACGGCTGCAACGCGCCTTCTCCCTTCCCCATGGGGAGGTGCGGAATGGAGCTATCCTGGCATGGACGACTACCCCGTGGACGCTCCCGTCGAATACCGCCCTCTGCGTGGGGCCAAATATCCGTTATGTGCTGGTACGGACTTTCAATCCGTATTCGGGCGAACCGGTAACCGTGATTTTGGCCCGCGACCTGGTGGAAAAGCATTTCAATCCCAAAGCTGCCAGCCTGTCGCCGGATGCTTACAAGCCGGGCGATAAACAGGTGCCGTACGAAATTTTATCCGAATGCGACGGTAAAGACCTTACAGGACTTGCCTACGAACAGCTCATCCCGTGGATGACTCCCGGCGAAGGCGCATTCCGGGTAATCAGCGGCGATTTCGTCACTACCGAAGACGGAACGGGCATCGTGCATATAGCGCCCACCTTCGGCGCCGATGACGACCGTGCGGCCAAAGCCAGCGGCATACCGCCCATGCTGCTGATCGACAGGGACGAAAACCGTCAGCCGATGGTCGACCGCAGAGGACGTCTTTTCCAAATCGACGACCTCGATCCCGCTTTCGTGAAAGAACGGGTCAATGTCGATTTGTATCAGGAATATGCCGGACGTTTCGTGAAAAACGAATACGCAACACCCCCCTCCAACTCCCCCGGAAGGGAAGAGAACCCCGCCGGGGAAGCTTCTCTGGATGTTGACCTTTGCGTGATGCTGAAACAGCAGGGCAAGGCATTCAGGATCGAAAAATACGTCCACTCGTATCCGCACTGCTGGCGGACAGACAAACCCGTGCTGTACTATCCGCTCGACTCGTGGTTCATCCGTACCACAGCCTGCCGTGACGAAATGATCCGTTTGAACAGCGCCATCAACTGGAAACCCGAATCGACCGGAACGGGACGTTTTGGCAAATGGCTCGAAAACCTTCAGGATTGGAACCTTTCGCGTAGCCGTTACTGGGGAACGCCGCTCCCAATCTGGCGCACCGAGGACGGCGCCGAAGAAAGCTGCATCGGTTCGATGGAAGAATTAGTGTCGGAAATCAAAAAATCGGTCGCTGCCGGCGTGATGCGGGAAAACCCGTATGAGGATTTCAGCGTGGGCGATTACTCGGATGCCAATTATGGCAAAATCGACCTGCACCGTCCGCTTGTGGACGGGATTGTGCTGGTTTCCGCATCAGGAAAGCCGATGCGCCGCGAAACCGACCTGATCGACGTTTGGTTCGACTCCGGCGCCATGCCGTACGCACAAATCCATTACCCGTTCGAAAACAGGGAACGTCTGGAACGCCATGAAGTCTTCCCGGCCGATTTTATCGCAGAGGGAATTGACCAGACACGTGGATGGTTCTTCACCTTGCACGCTGTCTCGGCGATGATCCGGGGCGAAGTCGCCTTCAAAGCCGTGGTATCCAATGGGCTGGTACTGGATAAGGACGGTAATAAGATGTCCAAACGCTTCGGTAACACAGTCGATCCGTTCGAAGCCATCGAAAAATACGGTTCCGACCCCCTGCGCTGGTACATGATCACCAATGCGCAACCGTGGGATAACCTCAAATTCAACATTGCCGGCGTCGAAGAAGTGATGCGCAAGTTCTTCGGCACGCTGCACAACACCTATTCGTTCTTTGCCCTGTATGCCAACGTGGACGGTTTCCGCAACAGCGAGGAACAGGTGCCTGTGAGCGAACGCCCCGAAATCGACCGCTGGATCATTTCGCTGCTCCATACCCTGGTTAAACAGGTGGACGAATGTTATGCCGATTACGAACCCACGCGCGCCGGACGCCTTATCCAGGATTTTGTCAGCGAAAACCTCAGTAACTGGTATGTACGCCTCAACCGCAAACGCTACTGGGGCGGCGTCATGGACACCGACAAGCTGGCAGCCTACCAGACGCTGTACGCCTGCCTGGTAACGGTTGCCAAGTTAGCTGCGCCTGTCGCTCCGTTCTACATGGATAGGCTCTACACCGACCTCAACGGGCTGACGGGACTGGAAGCGTTCTCTTCCGTACACCTGGCCGATTTCCCCGTGTGCGAGGAATTATATATCGACAGTGAGCTGGAATCGCGCATGGACATTGCGCAGCAAATTTCGTCGATGGTGCTGGCCCTGCGCCGGAAGGTAAATATCCGCGTGCGGCAGCCGCTCCGCAAAATCATGATCCCTGTGCTCGACGATACCCTTCAGCCACAGGTGGAAGCTGTACGGCGGCTGATCCTGAACGAAGTGAACGTAAAGGAAATCAATTACATCTCTGATACGGGAGGTATTCTCGTGAAGAAAATGAAACCGAATTTCAAGACGCTCGGCCCTAAATACAGCAGGCTGATGAAGGGCATTTCGGCGCTTATTGCAGGCTTCTCGCAGCAGGATATCGCCGATTTCGAAATATCGGGCGCCTGCCATACCGTTATCGACGGACAAGCCGTGGAATTGACGCCCGAAGACGTCGAGATCACGTCCGAAGACATCCCCGGCTGGCTGGTCGCCAACGAAGGTAAACTCACGGTAGCCCTGGACATTACAGTTACCGGGGAACTGAAACTCGAAGGTATCGCCCGCGAATTGGTCAACCGTATCCAGAATCTCCGCAAGGACAGCGGCTTCGATGTGACGGACAAGATCAGCATCATCCTGCAGAAGCATCCCGAAACAGACGCGGCAGTGCGCGCGCACAAGGCATACATCATGTCGCAGGTACTGGCCGTAAGCCTCGATACCGTAAAGGAAGTGACGGACGGCGCAGATGTGGACATGGATGATTACATGCTGGGCGTGAAGCTGACGAAAATTTAAAATCCGCGTTATTCTGACCCTGTCAGGTCGCTTACTGTCCTGTCCTGTCCTGAAACAGCTTTACAAAAAATGAGCAGTAAAGTTATTTCAGGACAGGACGCCGGTAAAAAAAATATCCTAAAACAAATGGTTGATTCTTTTTTTGAGGTGCTATTTTCCATTTTCTTTATTTTTTATTCTTTTTGATGCCGCAAAAAGAACCAAAAACGGCTCGACGATTTAAACGCGCTTCGCCTGGACGGAAAATCGTCAATATGGCGCCAAAGGCGATTTTTTACGGGCAAAGCCATGAA